>JAJPJM010000102.1 GCA_021324235.1 Verrucomicrobiota bacterium | reverse complement strand
TCGTCAATGTAAACGATGCCGCGCTGGGCGCGTTTTACGTCGTAATCCGAGTTTTGCAGCAATCGCAAAATGATGTTCTCGACGTCTTCGCCCACGTAGCCGGCCTCGGTCAGCGTCGTGGCATCGGCAATGGCAAACGGCACATCGAGCACCCGGGCGAGCGTGCGCGCCAGCAGCGTCTTGCCGGAACCGGTCGGGCCAATCATCAAAATGTTGCTCTTCTCGATTTCCACGCCGGAATGTTTGGTCTTGCCCGCGGCCGTCCCCGCCTCCGGCTCCTGTTGAATGCGTTTGAAATGATTATGGACCGCCACCGCGAGGGTTTTTTTTGCGTGTTCCTGGCCGACACAATGCAGGTCCAGCAGCCGCTTGATTTCAGCGGGTTTGGGGATGGTGAATTTCGGCTGTTTCTTCTGGTTCTGCAGCTCCAGTTCGCGATCCAGGACGTTTTTGCAAAGGATGATGCAATTGTCGCAGATGTAAACACCCGGTCCGGCAATAAGCTTGCGCACTTCCGCATGCGACTTGCCGCAGAAACTGCACATCGTGAGATTGTTGGGTCGCGCCATTTTATTTTGCGAATTTCAAAATTTCGGATTTTGGATCTCGAAAGTATCTGGCGCGTAAAATATCATGTGACGACCGAGGTTTTCTCCATGGCGCCGGGAATTTCCTTGCGGGATTGCACGACCTGATCCACCAGGCCGTATTCCTTCGCCTCGTCGGCGGACATGAAGCGGTCGCGGTCGGTGTCGCGCGTGATCTCCTCGACCTTGCGTCCGCAATGTTTGCCGAGAATTTCGTTGAGCCGGTCCTTGAGCCTTAAAATTTCCCGCGCCTGGATGCTGATGTCGCTGGCCTGGCCCTGCACCCCGCCCCACGGCTGGTGAATCAGGATGCGTGCGTTCGGCAGCGCGTAGCGTTTGCCCTTTGCGCCCGCCGCCAGCAGCACCGCCCCCATGCTCGCCGCCTGGCCAATGCAATACGTGTTCACATCACAGGTGAGGAACTGCATGGTGTCGTAAATCGCCAGCCCGGCGGTGACGCTGCCGCCCGGCGAATTGATGTACAGATGAATGTCCTTCTTCGCATCGGACATCTGGAGAAAAAGCAACTGGGCGATGATGATGTTGGACACCGTGTCGTCCACCTGCGTGCCGAGAAAAATGATGCGGTCCACCAGCAGGCGTGAGTAAATGTCCCACGTCCGCTCGCCGCGTCCGGTCTGCTCGACCACAATTGGAACCAAAAAGTTTTGCATGGCTAAATAACTACCCCATTTCTCGCGCAAGTAAAGGAGCAAACCTCGCGCCAAGTTGCAAAAAATGCCAGGGAACTTACTTTCCTGCCGCCACCGAATATTTTTTCCAGATCAACCGGAAGGCACTGGCAAAATCTTCCGGTTTTCCGGCCATCCAACGTGTAACCGCCTCCGGCGCAAACCATTCGCCACACTCGATTTCATCGGGATGCAACCGGAACGGTCCTTCCGCCGCGCAGCGATAAATCCAGACGAATTCCTGATCCGTCCCGGTGCACGCATCAATTTTGAACATGCGTTCCGGCGTTTTTTGGACAGCCAATCCAAGTTCCTCGCGCAGTTCGCGTATGGCGCAGGCGTCATAATCCTCACCGGAATCCACATGCCCGGAGGACGAGGAATCCCATTTGCCCGGCTCACGGTCCTTGGTTATCGACCGTTTTTGGAGGAAGATTTCGCCGCGCGTATTGAACACGAGCACATGAATGGCGCGATGCAACAGTCCGCACGCATGAACCTCGCGCCGCGTGTTCTGCCCGACCACCTCGTCGCGCTCGTTGACGACATCAAAGATTTCTTCCGGCATTTTAGTTTATCCTTTGATGAACCAGCTTTTCCAAATGGTTCATTCTAAAACGCAGCCGTCCCGTCCTATCCTCAAAAAAAACGAATCGCAGTTGACCGTTGATGATGCCCGAAAAAGAAGAAAGCTGATCCGGTTGACCATCATTTTCAAAACTGGCTTCCGTGAACCAAAATGGTTCAATCTCACGACAAGTTGTTGCAAAGTAATTTAACTTGCTGTCAAAGCCGAATTGGGCATGAACCAGTTCGCCGTTTGGTGTTGTTCGAGAGATAGTTAAAATCGGACCGTTTAAGCGGAACTGAAATTTTACTTTTTCTTGATCCCTGTCCGGGCTTGGAATTTCAGCCTCACCCCAAGTATAACTATACGTCTTCAATGTTGGGTTGGCCAAAAGATCGGCGAATGTATTTAATTCTGAAACCATTTGTTTTGAAGAATTTTCAAAACAAAGAATGATTTCCTTGCCAACTTCCGGCGTTATCACTTCACCTCCATTTTCAGTCACAGTCACATTTGTTGATTGAAGCTGAGAGATTAACTTTCGCTTGATAATCGCAAGTTGATTCGTGTCAATCGCCGAGCGCAACATCTCAACACTCCGTTTAATCCTTTCCTGTTTTTGTGGACTGTCCAGCCGTGCCGGGCGATTAGTTTGAGCCGAGAGGTGATTTGCTTGTATCGCCAATAGATATGCAAGGATCAATACGATTTTCCTCAAAATCATTTTCATGTTGCGCATTGTCACTCCGTCAGACATTGAGTCAACCCAACAAACTGTTCCAGACTCAATTTCTCGGCGCGTTCTTGCACCAGGATTTTCAATTCAGCGAACGCCCGTTCCAATTTTTCCACCGGCCAGTCTTCCCGCAATAATTTCAGCATCATTTTTCGCCGCTGGGAAAAGGCGCGCTTCACGATTTTCACAAAAATCCCGCGCTGATGTTCCGGCAGCAGCGGCGTGCCCCGGCGATCCAAAACCACGCAGGCCGAATCCACGTCCGGTTCCGGAAAAAAACAGCCTTTCGGAATTTTGAAGGAGTCGGCCGGTGCGTAATCGAGTTGCACCAGCAGCGTCAGCACGCCGTAATCCTTGTCGCCAGCCCCGGCCATGAGTCGCCGGGCCACTTCGAGCTGCAGCGTCGCAACGATCTTTCTTGGCGCGCGCGCGCCTTGCGCCAGTTCCACCAGGATTGGCGACGCAACCGAATACGGCAGGTTCGCCACCAGTTTCCATTCGTTCCAATCCCGACGCTCGCGTTTCAAAAATGCCAGCGCGTCGGCGTGGAGCAAATTGAATGTTAAGTTTTGAGTTTTGAGTTTTGAATGACCAAACCGTTCGCGCAAAAATTCCACCAGCCGGGCATCTTTCTCAATCGCCAGCACTTCGCCGGCATTTTCCAGAAGCAATTCCGTCAGGGGGCCGAGGCCGGGGCCGATTTCCAGAATTTTATCGGCTTTTGACAATTCCGCCGCTTCGATGATTCGTCGCAACTGATTGCCGTCGTGGAGAAAATTCTGGCCAAGGGATTTCGTCAGTTGAATCCCGCGCGTCGCCAGCAATTCCCGCATTTCGGACAGTTTCATTCAGAAAAAGGCCACAGATAAACACAGATGGACACAGATGAAATAAAGGCGGGAAATCTGTGTTTCATTTGTGTCCATCTGTGGCTAAAAGTTCGTTAAGTGCGGTGACAGCCTTCGCCAGTTGCGCCTTGGTGATGGTCAATGGCGGCGTGAAGCTGATGACGTTCGCGTGCTCGCCCTCCGGCAAAAGAATGAAACCATGATGCAACATGGTTTTGACGGCCTGCATGGCAGCGGCGCTCGCCGGCTTGCCGTCGGGCAGCCGCAGTTCGAGACCGGCCATCAAACCCAGACCGCGCGCTTCCACCTTGAGCGTTGGACTTTGAATCCGGGACAACTCGCCAAGTAAAAATTTCCCGAGTTCCGCACTTCGTTTGCACAGATTAAGCCGCTCGATTTCCCCGATCTGGGCCAGCGCCATCGCACAGCCGACCGGATTGCCGAGAAAGGTGCTGGTATGCATCGCCTCACCCCGCGATGCCGGCCAAGCTGCGTCCATGATGTGTGCGCGTCCGACGCACGCCGACAGCGGAAAGCCGCCGGTCAGTGCCTTGCCGAGACAAACAAGGTCGGGAGCCACGCCACTGTGTTCGCAGGCAAACCATTTTCCAGTACGGCCAAATCCGGTGTAAATTTCGTCGAGAATCAATAAAGCCCCATGCTCGTCGCACAGCCGGCGCAAGGTCGCCAAAAACTCCTTTGGTGGAAGGTTGATGCCGCCCCGCGCCTGTACCGGCTCGACGAGCATTGCGCCGATGCGCTCACGCCGCAAAATCCGATGGATGGCCCATTCGACAGCGGCCAGGTCACCGGCCTTCGAGGGGAACTGAACAAAATGGCCGAATTCGCGAAGCTGGTATTGAAACGGGCCGCGAAAAAAATCGCGGTGCGTCACGTTGAGCGCACCGTAACCGAGCCCGTGATACGCACCGGAGAACGCGATGACACCGTGCCTGCCCGTGTCGAGCATGGCCGTTTTAAGCGCGGATTCCACGGCTTCAAAGCCCGAATTACTGAAAATGACCTTGCCACGAACCGGGTCCAGGATCCGGGGTCTGGTATTTGGAGATTTGGTCCAGCGTTCAAATGTGATCCGGCTCAATTCGCGCGCGAGCTCGGCCTTGCGCGGGTGGGGATGCACATCGCCCATCGCGTGGGGCAGACGGGCCAGTTGCCTTTGCCCGGCCTTCACCACGCGCGGATTGGCGTGACCGGCGGCCGCCACGCCAAACGCCGCGGTCAAATCAAGGTACTTTTTCCCATTGGCGTCCCAAACATGCATGTCCCGGGCGCGTTCCCAAACCATCGGCCACGAACCATCGGATTCAATGTGGACGATGTTCCGCGATTCGTAGTCGCGGAGCAATTGAAGCGTCTTCGTTGTGGTCACGAATTTACGATTTTGGATTTATGATCTGCGCACCCGCCCGAAATTCAGGAATCATCGTAAATCGTAAATCGTAAATCGTAAATTTCTAAACGCCGCGCTGTTCCGGCGGCCAAATCAGCTTGTGCAACTGTGCCTGAAAACGCACCGGCAGCGCATCGGCGATGATTTTTTCCGCCAGCTCGCGCCGCGAAATCGGCGTCTGTCCCACCGGGACTTTTTTTAATGTCTTGTCCTGTTGCTCCGCCGACAGCGGGTGCACCCACGAAACCAGCAAGGAGCAAATCGAGTCGAGTTTATGTTCGGCAATGGCCTGTTTCGCCCAGTCATAATCCTGCTGCGTGCCGATGACGAATTTGATTTCGTCGGCGGCTTTGAGGTGTTTGAGGTTTTCCCAGCGGTTGCGGGCCACTTCGCCGCTGCCCGGGCACTTCAAATCCATGATGCGATGGACGCGCGGATCCACCCGGGAAACATCGTGTGCGCCGCTGGTTTCCAGCAGGACGGTGAATCCGTCGTCGCACAGCGATTTCATCAACGACAAACAATTTTTTTGGAGCAACGGCTCGCCACCGGTCAGTTCAACCAACGGCAGTTTTGAGTTTTGAGTTTTGAGTTTTGAGTTTGAAAACGGCATCGCCAACCTGTGAACTTCCGTTTGAATTTCTCCGAGTGACATGTTTTTGCCATTGGCGAAGGCGTAGGCGGTGTCGCAATAGGAGCAACGCAGATTGCAGGCGGTGAGCCGGATAAAAATGCACGGCAAGCCGGCAAAGGTGCTCTCCCCCTGCAGGCTCAAATAGATTTCGTTGATGACGAGTGTATCGGACACGCTGGGGGAGTGTAATGTGTTGGTATCAAAAAGGAAATCACTCTGCCAGTTTTATCGATTGCATCCGCTCTTAATATCCTCGGATTCCAACTAAAAGCTCTACTTTTGAGCACGAAACTTGCTAAACTTATGGCGGAAGCCCATGAATCAAGCGCGTTGTTTGCGAATAATCCGGGTTTGGCTGTGCCTGCTGGGAGGATTGCAGATGGAGTTGCCAATCCACGCGCAGGATCTCAACGAAATCGGTGTCACGCTGCTGCGAAGGGTGGCCACCAACACGGATGGCACGGGCATTCGGGTGGCGCAACCCGAGGCGCCGGGCACAAACATCCCGCCCGACTTTGAAGTCAACCCGGCCTACAGTTTAGTACAAAAACCGGCCGGTCTTTTCACATACTTTGAAACCAATGGCACCGCCAATTTTTTCCCCAACGGCCTGGGTACGGAATCGGGTCATGCGGACACCGTGGCCTCTAATTTCTACGGATTCCCCGGGGGCGTGGCCACCAATGTTGTGCATGTGGATAATTATGAGGCAAATTATTTTTATAACAGCATTATTGCAGCGACCCTGCCGCCGAACATCAATGATCCGGTCGTGAATCAAAGTTTCATTTTCGGTTACGTTCCCGGTCAAGTGACGATTTCCGAACAACAGCAGCTGGATTCGGAATTTGACAACTATGCGGCGCAATATAATACGCTTTTCGTTTCCGGCGCGGGCAACAACGGGCCAGGCAGCGGCTCGGTGGCTCCACCCTCGACCTGCTACAACGGCATGTCCGTTGGCGCCTACGGCTACGCTTTTTCGAGTGTTGGACCGACCGAGGACAATGGTCGCGCCAAACCGGATATCGTCGCGCCCGCAGGTGCAACCAGTTTCTCCACCCCCCAGGTTGCCGGCGCCGCGGCCGTGCTGATGCAGGCGGGTTTGCGCGGCGATGGCGGCAGCGATACCAATTCCCCATCCGACATTCGCGCGGTCAAGGCGCTGCTCCTCAACGGCGCGGTCAAGCCGTCGGACTGGACCAACAATCCCCCCTCGCCGCTCGACCCGCGTTATGGGGCGGGCGTGCTGAATGTTTACAATGCCTACGAGCAGCTCGCCGGTGGCAAGCACGGCTACATCGTCGCCACCAATGTCCCTCTGGGCAATCCGCATCCACCCACCGGTACGAACGGCACGGTCAGCACGTTGAACGGCTGGGATTTCAACAATATTTCCAGCAGCAGCAACTTCGACGGCGTGAATCATTATTATTTCAATGTCACCAACGGCATGGGCAACGCCGCTTTCACGGCCACCGCAACGCTGGTGTGGAATCGCCAGCAAAATCAGGTGGATATCAACGACCTCAATTTATTTCTATACAACGCCGCCAACAGCAATCTTGTGGCCGGCAGCACCAGTCTCGTGGATAACGTCGAACACATTTTTGTGCCGAATCTGCCGCAAGGCCGCTACGATCTACAGGTCTGGAAGGCCGGCGGAATCCCCAATGTCAGCGTCGTCAGCTCTTCAGAAACCTACGCGTTGGCATGGGAATTCTCCTCGACATTGTTGAACGCCGCGCCATCCGGCACCAACCTGGTGCTTAGCTGGCCGATTTATCCGGACGGTTTTGTGCTGGCATCAGCGACCAATCTGGTTCCGCCAGTCGTTTGGAGCACGAACAATCCGGTACCGGTGGTGACGAACAATTTGAACTGGATTCCGGTCAGCGCGACCAACGCCAGCCAGTTTTTCCGCCTGCAGCCGCCATAAGCCGGAGAACGACGCATCCGGCCAAACTTTAAGCCCACTTGGAATTCCTTCGGGAAGCGATTTGGACTTCTTCACGAATGTCTGTATTATTTGCTCCACAGTTTCAGCATCATCGTGAACATGAACAACTCGCTAAAGGGAAAAGTTGCCCTCGTTACCGGCGCGTCGCGCGGGATTGGCCGCGCCATCGCCGAACGCCTCGGGTGCGATGGCGTGGCGGTTGCCGTCAATTATACCCGCCATGCCGGCGAAGCGCAGAAAGTCGTGGCACAAATTGAATCATCCGGCGGAAGCGCGTTTGCCATTCAAGCCGATGTCGCACGCGTGTCGGAAATTGTCCGGTTGTTCGACGAGACCATCGCCCGGTTCGGCAAACTCGACATCCTGGTAAACAACGCCGGCATCATGCCGGTCAATCCGGTCAACGCCGTTACGGAAGCCGAGTTCGACCGTATTTTTGCCGTGAACGTCAAGGGCACCTTTTTTGCGTGTCAACAGGCAGCGACCCGCCTGGCCCAAGGCGGACGCATCATCAACCTGTCCAGTTCGACCACGGCAAGGGTGATGCCGACCTACGGCGCCTATGTCGCCACCAAGGGCGCGGTGGAACAATTCACCCGTTCCCTGGCAAAGGAACTGGGACCGCGCCGTATCACGGTCAATGTCATTTCGCCCGGCCCGACGGAAACGGAACTGTTCACCAATGGCAAGACGGCGGAACAAATTCAACAATTCGCACAAATGGCTGCCTTTGGCCGGCTGGGCCAACCGATGGAAATCGCCGAAGTGGTCGCGTTTTTGGCAAGCGAGGCAGCCGGTTGGGTCAACGGCCAGAATATCCGCGTCAATGGCGGAATCGCCTGACACGGCCTGGACAAGGAAATGATTATCAGACCGGATCCTGTTTTCAAAAACATGCGCAAGCGCACCTTCTTATTTCTGATTGGGGCGATTCCGTTTTTCGGAACCGACCGCACCCCGGCGGCAGCTGAAACATTTCCCGTCGCGATCCGGGTTCACGCCGACAAGCCGATCGGCAAATTGAAACCGATCTGGCGTTTCTTCGGCGCCGACGAACCAAACTATGCCACCCGGCCGGACGGGCAGAAGCTGCTCGGTGAACTTGGTCAACTGGCGACGAACCGGATTTATTTCCGCACGCACAATCTGCTGACCAGCGGCGATGGCACCCCGGCGCTGAAATGGGGCTCGACCGGCGTTTACACCGAGGACGCGCGGGGAAATCCGGTTTACGATTGGACGATTCTGGACCGGATTTTCGACACCTATCGCGCCAATGGCGTGCGACCGTACGTGGAAATCGGGTTCATGCCGGAGGCGCTTTCCGTCCACCCGCAACCTTATCAACATCATTGGGGATCGAAGACAAACAACAATCTTTTCACCGGCTGGGCGTATCCACCGAAGGACTATGACAAATGGTCGGAGCTGGTTTTCCAGTGGGCCAGGCATGACGCCGAACGATACGGACGCACCGAGGTCGCCACCTGGTATTGGGAAACCTGGAACGAGGCAAACATCGGTTACTGGCAGGGCACACCGGACGAATTCTTCCGCCTGCACGATGGCGCGGTGGACGCCGTGCGACGCGCCTTGCCCGACGCAAAAGTCGGCGGGCCGGATTCAGCGGGTGGTGGCACGACATTTCTCCGGGAATTTCTGGAGCATTGTCTTCACGGGACCAATCTAGTGACCGGCAAAATCGGCACACCGCTTGATTTTGTCTCTTTTCACGCGAAAGGTTCGCCGGAATTCACGGACGGCCATGTGCGGATGGGCGTGGCGAACCAATTGCGCGACATCAATTCCGGCTTTGGCGTCATCGCGTTGTTTCCCGAATTGAAAAAAACGCCGATTGTGATCGGCGAATCCGACCCGGACACCTGCGCCGCCTGTCGGGGCCAGCAATACGACTACCGCAACCACCCGGTTTACGCCAGCTATACGGCCGAGTGTATCGCGCGCGAATTGGAACTGGCCCGCCGGTATGGCGTGAACCTCGCCGGCGTGCTGACGTGGGCGTTTGAATTTGAAGACCAGCCGCCGTTCGCCGGTTTCCGCAGCCTGGCGAGCGATGGTATTGATTTGCCCGTGCTGAATGTCTTCCGGATGTTCGGCCAAATGGACGGCCAACAACTCACGGTCGAAAGTGATGCCGCCGTACCATTGGATGGGGTGCTCAAAAATGGCGTCCGGGCCCAACCCGATGTTTCGGCACTGGCCAGCCTGGAATCGAACCGGCTGTGCATTTTGGTCTGGCATTATCACGACGATGACGTGTCGGGCCCGGCGGCGGAGGTGAAGCTTGTGCTCGACGGGTTGCCGCTCAAAGCCACGAAGGCTCAGGTTCGCCATTTCCGCATTGATGCCGACCACAGTGATGCCTTCACGGTCTGGCAGCAGATGGGATCGCCCCTGCAACCAACGGCGGATCAATTCGAGCAACTGGAAAAAGCCGGGCATCTGGCCGAACTGAAACCACCTGAAAACATCCACGTCAGAAACGGTCAAATGGCCTTGAAGTTTATCTTGCCGCGAGAGGCGGTATCCTTGCTGACGGTTGAGTGGGACCGACCGCGTTAAAACCCTTGATTCAGCACGAAATGTTTTCCGACCCGATAGCTGCCGGCAATAGCCCGGGTGATGTAATTTTTGGCCAGCTCCACCGCTGGTGGCAAATTATGACCCCATGCCAGCGCCGCCGTGATGGCTGCCGAGTAAGTACAACCGGTGCCGTGCGTACGAATGTCTTCGAGGAACGGCGCGGTTAGAAGTAATTCCGCCCGGCCATCGAAGAAAATGTCCGCCGCCTCGCGCATCCCGCGCAGATGACCGCCTTTAACCAGTGCGGCGCAACCAAAACGCGCGTGAATCTCACGGGCGGCGGTGCGCATATTTTCAACGGAGATAATTTTTTTCCCGATCAACACTTCGGCTTCATGCAGATTGGGCGTAACCAGCGTGGCCAGCGGCAACAATTGTTCCTTCAATATTTTGATCGCCGCTGGTCGCAGCAACCTGGTGCCGCTGGTGGCAATCATGACCGGGTCAACGACCAGCCGGGGGCATTTTTCCCTCTTGAAGAAGCGGGTGACAACCCGGACGTTTTCCTCCGAGAACAACATTCCCGTTTTCACCGCCGCCGGCGACAGTTCTTCAAATACCGCTTCGATTTGCTGCCGCAACAGGTGTGGCGAGGCGGATTCAACCGCGTAAACCCGCCGGGGATTCTGGGCGGTGAGGCAGGTGATTGCGCTGGCACCGTGAACATCGAAGGCGGCGAACGTTTTCAAATCCGCCTGAATGCCGGCACCACCGCCGCTGTCGGAGCCGGCAATGGTGAGTGCCACCGGGCAATGCATGATTCTCGGCATGCCGTTAAGCCTACCGGCATTCGAGGGGATCGGCACGGAAAAACAGAATGGGCGATGGTGCTAAACCGTCAAGTGCAAGAACCGGTCTTATTGCTGTGCGGCAAGTTGCAGAAGCAGGTTGTTCAGCTCCTGGATGCGCGGCGGTTTGCCGACCACGGCATCCACTTCCGAAGCGGTTTCCCCTTCCTCCTTCATCATGGTGCCCCAACCGGTCATCATGATGACCGGCGTGGCGGGTGATTCCGCCTTGATGGTTCTGGCCACCTGGTGTCCATCAATGTCCGGCATGCCCAGGTCCGTGATCACCATCTCATACGGCTGTTTCTCCAGCATGGCGGCCCGGAACATTTCCACCCCCTGTTTCCCTCCCGAAGCCGTCGTGACCCGGTGGTCCAAAGTGGTGAGACAGTGCTTTAACAATTCCTGTATTTGCAATTCATCATCAATGCAGAGGATGCGCAGGGAACGATTGGTGCCGGCGCGCAGCACGGTGGTTGAGGGGGTCGCTTGCGAAGTCTTTCCCCGAACCGGAAAAGTGAGCCGGATACAGGTTCCCTGACCGGGCGTACTTTCAATCTCGATGTTGCCATCGTGGCGTCGCATCATTCCGTAAACCATGGCCAGTCCCAGGCCGGTGCCTCCCCGTTTGGCTTTGGTGGAAAAGAATGGTTCCAGGCAGTGTTGGCGGGTTTTTTCATCCATGCCAATACCATTGTCCCGCACCTCGATCTGGATTTGACGGTCCGGAGGATTGTCTCCGTGGGCCGGACGGCTGACAAAACGCGAAACCAGGGTGATGATGCCGCCTTGGGGAAGAGCATCCACGGCATTGAAAATCAGGTTGATCAACGCCTCCCGCAAATCACTGGGATCACTGAGCAGGAGCGGCAGTTTGGGTTCCAGTTCACGCTGGACCTGTATGGAAACCGCCTGCCGCTGGGACAGGTCGCGCCAGCGGGGACGGGTAAGTTCGATCACCTCATCAACAATATGATTGATATCCACTTCGACGAGTTCCTCCGTCTCGGTACGGCGGCGATAGAACTCGCGCATGCGCGCAACGATATGGGAGATGTCCTCACCCGAGCGGCGGATAATCTGCAAATACTGGCGTGCGGTTTCGGGCAAATTGGTTTGGGTGGCGAGCAGCAATTCGGAATAAGCGACCACCGGTGATAGGGCGTTATTGACGTCGTGCGCCACGCCGCTGGCCATCTGGCCCAGGGCACGCAGGCGTTCCTGCTGCACCACCACCTGCTGGGTGCGCCGAAGTTCGTCGTAGGCTTTTTGCACCCCTTCGGTCAGGCGCACCTGGTCATACAGGTTGCGATATTGTTCCTCGGTGGTAAGGATTTTGACCTGCAACGCCTCCTTCTCGGACCGGACCTCGGCGATTTCCGCGCGCATCTGCTCGGCATTGTAGCGGACCTCTTCCATGACCAGCACCACCATGCTCACCGCAATGAACAGCTGCAACACCGCGGCGATGAGAAAGCCCGCATTGTAAAGTTCCTGATACCTTTGGGAAAAGGGATAGCTGCCCAGATAAAGTCCCCAAAGCAGAAAGCCCATGGACAACATTCCGGCCCCGACAAACGGCATCTTTTTCCTCACCCGAAAAAAGCAGACTCCGGCAAACACGCTGCTCAGGCCGATCAAGATGAATACCGGCAATTGGATTTGCAGGCTGCTGGAAAGTACTTGCGGACTGACAAAAGTCCACGCCAACAGAAACAACATGAACAAGCCAAATGAGGATTGTCGAATCGGCAAACTTAAAAAACGGGCGCTGCCCCACAAAAGAAACACTGCGGAAACGGCCACACAACACTGCCGAAGCATGAAAATGGTGCTGTTGGACACAACATCGTGCATCGTCAAACCCAGGGTCAACCACAGCGCGTAAAACAGCCATGCGGTGGTCCAGACGGTGAAGTACTCCCGTTTGGTATAACGATTTAAATAATAGAAGAGCCCGACCAGCAGCCATACGCTCAGCAGGGACACGAACAGCGTCGCCTGCAGGTATTGCTCTGAAAAATTCAGGTGTTCGCTCGCAAACTTCATTGTTCCGTTTCTCAATGCGCCCATAATCCACTGATTTCGTGATTTATAGCAAACGGCGGGCCATTTTTCTGAACAACCCCGCTGCCCGGGTAAAAATACCGAAATAGCATCTTATTTCGCTCCCGAACGGTTCCCCAACACGGTCTCTCCGGGGCAAGCTGGGCTCCACTTTCTGTTTTGAACCCGTACAGCTCGAGTTATAATCATGTCCATGGATAAAAATCGGGTCGCTGAAATTCTGCTGGAGATCGGAACGTTGCTCGAATTGAAGGGGGAAAACCCCTTTAAAACGCGCGCTTACAAAAACGCCGCGCGGACGATCGAAAACTTGAGTGAACCGCTGAAGCAAATCGTCGCCGAAAAACAGCTGGGCAAGATCAAAGGCATTGGTGAAGCGCTCGAACAGAAAATCACCGAACTGGTGGAAAGCGGCAAGCTGGCCTACTACGACGAATTGAAAGCGTCGATCCCACCGGGTTTGATGGAAATGCTGGAAATTCCCGGGCTCGGTCCCAAAAAAATCCAGGTGCTCAATCAAAAACTCAGCGTGGATTCGGTCGAGACGTTGGAAGCGGCATGCCGGGCGGGGAAAGTTGCCCGACTCGACGGCTTCGGCGAAAAGACGCAGGCCAATTTGCTCGAAGGCATTGAACGCCGCCGCACCTATGCCTCAAAACATTTGCTGAGCGACGCCCTGCAGTTGGCCGACCCTTTACTGGAAAGTTTGCGGGAACATCCCGGGGTGATCCGCTGCAGCACCGCCGGGAGCCTGCGGCGTTTCCGGGAGGTCATCGGCGACATTGATTTGCTCGCGTCGTCGAAAAAGCCGGCGGAGGTGATCGAATATTTTGTCGCGCAGCCGGACATCATCAAAATCACCGCCCAGGGTGAAACGAAGGCGAGCGTCATCCTCCAGGGCGGTATTCAATGCGACTTGCGGGTGGTCAGTGACCGGGAATTTCCGTTTGCCCTGGCCTATTTCACCGGCAGCAAAGAGCATAATATTGTCATGCGCCAGCGCGCGATCCAGCGCGGCCTGCGATTGAATGAGTATGGCCTGTTCAAATCCAAAACCGAAACGCGCGATCCCCAATTGCTGGTGCCGTGCCGGGACGAGGCGGAAATTTTCTCAAAACTGGGTCTGCCGTTTGTGCCGCCGGAACTGCGTGAAGATCACGGTGAGTTTGCCGCCGCCGAAAAAAATGACCTGCCCAAGCTTGTCGAATGGACGGACCTGAGGGGCGCCCTGCATAATCATTCGGTCTGGAGCGACGGGCACAACCGCCTGGAGGAAATCGCCGATTACATGGAAGAACTCGGACTGGAATACTGGGCCATCACCGACCATTCAAAATCGTCGTTCCAGGCCAACGGCCTTGATGCCAAACGCCTGCGCGCGCAGATAAAAGAAATCAAGGAAATCAATGAACGGCGGGCCGAACGGGGCGGCGAATTCCGGCTGCTCACGGGTTGTGAAGTGGATATTTTGCGTGACCGGCTGGATTTCGACGATGAGATGCTGTCAGAGTTGGAAGTGGTCGTGGCGAGCCTGCATGTGCCCTCGAACAACGAAGCGGAAAACACGAAGCGCCTGATTCACGCGGCGCAAAATCCATTCGTCCACATGCTGGGCCATCTGACGGGAAGACTCTTGCTGGAACGCGAGCCGTATCCGGTAAATACGCAGGCCGTGATTGATGCCTGCGCTGAGACCGGCACATGGATTGAGTTGAATTGCAATCCGCACCGACTCGATCTGGACTGGCGTCTTTGTCCCTATGCGAAAAAGGCCGGGGTAAAATGCGCCATCAATCCCGACGCACACCGGAACGAACATAGCGGATTCCTCCGTTTTGGCACCGGGATTGCGGACAAAGGCTGGCTCGAAAAACGGGACGTGGTGAACACGTTCCCGCTAAAGATGTTGTTGAAAGAGCTAAATCGCAAACGTTTGAACAGTAATAAGTTTTAATTGAAACGTAGAAAGAACAACTGCTTTTAATCCATGGATTTTTTACTTAAAAAAGCGAAAATGGTGTTTGACAGGGTTCTTGATTTCCGGATAATGCAAATTTAGCTGATTGCTTTTCCTTGAACATCAAGAAGATGTCAAGTATTGTGTGTACAACATAGCCCTATGAGAAAATTCTTTGTCTGTGCAGGATTGGCGGTGGCTGGAACAGCCAGTCTTCAGGCCGCTTACGCGCCGGATTTAAATCCGATGGAAACTGCCAAGCTCTGGACGGTGTCAGGCACCTTGCGCGGTTTCTACGATGACAATTACAACACGCAGCCAACGGGGCCAGGCAAACGCAGCAGCTTCGGATTCGAAGTCAGCCCCTCGGTTGGCTTGAACGTGCCACTGCAACAAACGGAATTGGGTCTGCGGTACACCTACGGTTTGTACTATTATCAAGATCGGGAAAACCTCGGTCAAAACGCGATTGACCAGACGCACCAGCTCGATTTGTGGGTGGACCATGCGTTTACCGAACGCTGGTCGGGGAAGGTGCAGGATACGCTCGCCGTGGGACAGGAACCTCAGTTACTTAATGGCGGCACCCTGTTGCGCGCACAAGGCGACAACTTTCATAACGATGGAACTATCGCGCTGGACACACAATGGACCAGGCTCCTCGGCACAGAAATCAGCTACGAAAACAATTTGTACGACTACCAGAACAGCGGCGGTACCGCAGCCAACCCCAGTCTTGCCGGACTGTTGAACCGGCTTCAGCACGATATTTCACTAAATGTAAATTGGCGATTGCAGCCGACGTTGTTGGCATTTATCGGTTACCAATTTGAGCAAGTCAACTACGACGGAAGTGAACCTATTGCGCCAGGATTCGTGAGTGATAACCGTAATAGCCGATCGCAGTATGGATACGTCGGCGGACAATATACGCCTCTCGACAACCTGAGCCTTTCGGCCCAGGCCGGCATTCAGTACGCAGACTATTACAACCCTCCTACCGGTGCCCCCTCAACCAGTCAGGTTTCTCCCTATGCAAAATTGTCGGGAACCTACACGTATATGCCGGGAAGCTATGTGCAGTTGGGCTTCACCCAGGCGCGGAATGCGACGGACGTCGTTGCGCCAACGGCGAGCGGCAAAATCACGGAAGATCAGGAGAGCTCGGTGATTTATGCCAGCTTGAACCACCAGATTACCCCGCGATTGACCGGCAACCTTTTGGGCCAGATTCAATACTCAACTTTCAACGGTGGCACGGTGGACGGCCAATCGCAAACCTGGTACAGCCTGGGGCTTAACCTCGCCTATACCATTAACCCCCATGTTTCCACGGAAATCGGCTACAATTTCGACGATCTCACCTCGAACGTACCCGGCGAAAAGTATAGCCGTAACCGGGTTTACCTGGGCGTCACGGGTACTTATTAAGCTGAAAGCGTTGCGTGAGCCGTTTTTGAACGTTTGAACAGGAGCAGGAGTCTTTACTCTGGCTCCTATTTTTTTGAATTATGGATTCAGCAAAACCCGATTCGATGCAGGAAGCCAAACTGCATTTTTTGGATTATTTGCGCATTCTGCGCATCCGCAAGGCAATCATCATTACGGTTTTTTTGATCACCTTTACCATCGCCACGGTGGTAACCTTCATTTTGCCGGAATCCTATTCCAGCACGGCCCGAATCAAGGTTGAACCGGATATCATTTCGGACATTCCGGGAGTCACCGGTGGCGGGGGTGATGTCACCTATACCCCCTATGATCCTTATTTTATCCAGACGGCGTTTGAAATCCTTCAGGACCAGGTGGTGCTGAGCAAGGTGATCGACAAGCTGAATTTGAATGTCGAGTGGGGCAAACGCTACAACAGCGGGGTGCCGTTGGATACCCCCGTCACCATGAAGATGCTCAATCAGCGGCTGTCCCTCGACCCCGTCCGGAACACCAAATTGATCGAAATTACGGTCTATGATGAGGACAAAAACATGGCGGCGAACATCGCCAATGCCGTCGTGGATGCCTATCGCGAATATCGGTTCAGCATGCGGGATGAGCAGACGAAGCGCGGCATCAAGGCGTTGGAAGACGAGTATTCGGAGGATGAACAGAAAATTGACGCCGTTCAGAAGCAGGTGGATCAGTTGCGCGATCAACTGAAGATCCATGACTACGACCCCAACGCCACCAGCCCCAGTCCCACGCTCACTTCAGACCAGTTGCACTATTACAACAACCTGATGATCGACCATGAGGCGGTTTACATGAAGCTGGACAAACAGCTGACGGAACTGCAACCACTCAGCTCTGACAAACTAAGAGAGGTTCTGCCCACGGTGGTTCCCGATCCGACCTTGTCCGATTTGTTGAGCAAACTGAACGACGCCCAGCAGAAATTCGTCACCTTGACCAATGATTATTCGCTCGCCAATCCGGATGTCATCCGGGTGCAAGCCTTGATTGACGAGTTGAACAATCAAGTCAATGACCGGGTCAGTGGCATCATGGCGGGCTTGAGCAGCCAGGCGCAATCCGAAAAGGCCGCACTGGACGCGCTCACCGAAGCGGTCAACGATGCCAAGCAAAAGGACACGGACGAAGCCGCAAGGGGCCAGCCGTACTGGGAAGCCAAACGCCAACTGGAAAACATGCTGGAGTTCCACAACCTGCTGGGCACCAAGATTGCAGCCGAAAAGAGCGATTGGGAGATTCCCAGAACCGGTATGGTGGAGGTCATTCGCCGGGCCGAACCGGGTAAATACCCCGTGCGCCCGAACAAAACACTGAACATCATTCTGGGCGTTGTCGTTGGTCTGGTGGTCGGCATTGGTCTGGCCTTCTTCATCGAATATCTGGATACCAGCGTGAAGACCATCGACGAAGTTGAACGCGCGTTCCAGGCGCCCGTGCTTGGGGTCATTCCCCAAAACGTCGGTTTCCTGCTGGACGAAGGGCCGGACAGCCAGCACGCCGAAGCCTATCGGGTCCTGCGGACTCATTTCCTGTTTTCCCGCAAGGACGACAAACTTAACAGCATCGTCATCATCAGCGCCGGGATGGGAGAAGGTAAATCCACCACCGCTCTGAACCTGGCCACGGTCTTCGCCCAGGCCGGCCAGCGCGTAGTGATCGTGGACTCGGACCTGCGCCGGCCAACCCTCCACAAGATACTACGCGTCAGCAACAACCTTGGCCTGACCAACTATTTACTGAAACAGAACACGCTGGAAGAAGTCATCCAGACCACCGCGGTACCGATGCTTGATTTCATGGCCAGCGGCAAATTGCCCAGCAGTTCCATGAGCATCCTCAATTCACCGCAGATGAAAGACCTGATCGCAGAGTTGAAACAGCGTTACGATTTTGTGTTTTTCGACTCGCCCCCCATCCTGGGCGTGAGTGACGCCGCGGTGCTCGCCAGCGAAGTGGACATGGCCATCCAGGTCATCCAATACCGCCGTTATCCGCAACCGATGAACATTCGTGCCAAACAGTTGATTGAAAAAGCCGGCGGCAACCTTGTCGGCATTGTCCTCAACAACATTACCATGTCGCAGGATGAGGGCTATTATTACTACTATTCGCGCAACGAAGACGAGCCGGAAGCCCCGGCCGGGGGCCCCCCGGACGATCCCGGCAAGGTCGGAATCAAACAAAAGTATTGATTGCGCGCCCAATTTCGCGAGCATTACTGTTAATGAAACTGTTTTGGATACTGTCGCGCCTCAGATGGCAGGCTCTGGGGGTTGTGCTGGCCGGGTTTATTTTCAGCGGATGCTCCTCGTCGTCCAACGACATCCTCTTTTCAGACAATCCACAGGCGCCTTCGGCGCTGACAGGAACCGGAAATCCATCAACCGACACGACGTCAACGGATTTGACCGCCGCCCGCTTTCATGTCGGGGACACGGTGACCGTGGATTTCTCGGGTACGGCCGATCCAATTCTCGAACACACGGAGCCCATCAAGGAAGACGGGACCATTACCCTCCCCTACATCGGCCCGGTGCGAGCACTCGGCAAGACGGCGGGTGAATTGCAAAATGACATCCATGATCTCTACGTGCCCAAGTATTATGTCCGGCTGACCATCACGGTCAGTTCTCCCCAGCGCGTTTTCTACGTTGGGGGGGAAGTGAAACAGCCCGGTCGCCAGCTCTACGTCGGTGAAACCACCGTGACCAAGGCCATTCAATCCGCCGGCGACTTCACTGATTTTGCCAACCAGAAGAAGGTCAAGCTCATCCGCCACAGCGGTGAGGTCATCACCGTCAACTGCATCAAAGCCCTGCAAGATCCAACTTTGGACCCGCCCGTTTATCCCGGCGATCAAGTCCAGGTGCCGCGCCGGATTTTCTGATGATTGAACTCCACATCCTGGCGGGAAAAAAGGCGGGCAACCAATCGGTCGTCCGCCGTTTTCCTTTCCGCATCGGTCGTGACCGTGGAAACGATCTGCAGTTGAACGATGACGGCACCTGGGGTCAACATTTGACACTTGAATTTCGACGACGGGAGGGGTTCGAGCTCACGGCAGCGCCGGATGCCTTGGTCATGGTCAACCATCAACCGGTTCAAACCGCATTGCTCCGTAACGGCGATGTCATAACACTCGGTTCCGTGAAACTTCGGTTCTGGCTGGCGGCAGCCCGACAACGCGGCTTGCGACTCCGGGAAGGGTTCGTTTGGGTGCTTCTGCTTGCTGTCGTGCTCTGCCAGTTTGTTCTGATTTACCGGCTGATCCGTTAATGCCGGAAATGCCGCGTGCCGGTAAACGCCATCGTCAGGTTTCGCTCGTCCGCTGCTGCAATCACTTCCGCGTCACGTACGGATCCGCCCGGTTGGATTGCCGCCGTTGCGCCCGCTTCCGCCGCGGCTATCAATCCGTCCGGAAATGGAAAAAAAGCATCGCTGCAGACCACACTGCCTTGGAGGGAAAGCTTCGCTTCGCCCGCCTTCCAGACCGCAATCCGGCTCGCATCCACACGGCTCATTTGTCCCGCGCCGATGCCCAACGTTCGATCAGCCCCCGCATAAACAATCGCATTCGATTTCACATGCTTGACGACCCGCCAGCCGAACATCATCGCGTTCAACTCCAATTCGCCCGGCTGACGGCGGGTGACAATTTTCAAGTCCCCGGCCGCCGCCGTCTTTAAATCACGTTCCTGCAACAGAAACGAATCCGCTCCAACGCTGCGAACATCCCAGAATTGCCCCTTTAATGGTGATTTCAACGATTTGAGCAGCCGCAAATTTTTCTTTTTTTGCAGGATGGCCAGTGCTTCGGCTGAAAAATCCGGGGCGATGATGACTTCACTGAAAATTTCCGCGATCGCGTCGGCACACGGGCCGTCCAACGTGCGGTTCACGGCAATGATGCCGCCAAAAGGCGCCTGTTGGTCCGTTGCAAATGCCTTGGCCCAGGCCGCGCGCAAGTCTGTGCCCTGCCCCACGCCGCACGGATTCATGTGTTTGAGAATTGCCAGGGTCGGCGGATCGCCGGCGAATTCGGCGATTAAATTTGCCGCCGCCGTCAGGTCCAGAATGTTGTTGTAAGAAAGTTCCTTGCCGTGAAGCTGCTGGAAAAAATCATGGAACTTGCCGTAAAGCGCCGCCTTTTGATGCGGATTTTCTCCATAGCGCAACGGCTGCGCCAGGGTTGCGGATATAGAAAGCAAAGGGGGCAAACCGGAATCCTGCACCGTCTTGAATTCCTTCTGCAAATGCGCCGCGATTGCACCATCATAGGCCGCCGTTCGCGCAAAGACCTTCGCCGCCAGTTTGCGGCGCAGCTCGAGCGTCGTGTTGCCGCCGTCTTGGATCTGGCCGGAGACTTCCGCGTAATCCAGCGGGTCCACCACCACGGTCACGCTGGCGTGGTTTTTGGCCGCGCTCCGGAGCATGGAAGGCCCGCCAATATCAATGTTTTCAATCGCGTCGTGCAACGATACGTCCGGTTTGGCGACGGTTTGTTCGAACGGATAAAGATTCACCACGACCAGATCAATCGGCGCGATTCCGTGCTCACGGACGGTGGCTTCGTGGTTGGCGTCGCCGCGAATGAACAGCAGCCCGCCGTGGACCTTCGGGTGCAGCGTCTTGACGCGACCGTCGAGCATTTCGGGAAAACCGGTGTGTTCGCTGATGTCTTTTACCGCCAGGCCGGCTTCGCGCAGCGCCCGGGCGGTGCCGCCGGTGGAAACCAGTTCGATCCCCGCCGCCGCCAGAATCTGCGCAAACGGCACCAGGCCGGTCTTGTCGGAAACGGAGAGTAATGCCCTTTGAATTTTTGCCATATCGCCACAAAAAATCTCCCAAAGTCGCCGGTGCCGTCAATCGGCAAATCAAGATTTCGGATTTTCTGCCTGCACCAGGTCGGTGCCAATCGCGCGTTCGAGTCGGGCGCGGGCGGCGGCATAGTCGTGCAACGCCTGAATTTCCGTCGTGCGCGCCTGCGTTAACGAAGTCTGGGCGTCGAGCACGTCGAGTTGCGTGCCGGTGCCGGCAGCGGCGCGCGCCTCGGCTTCGCGCAAGGCCTCCTCGGCCTCCGCTTGCACGGTTTTTTGCGAATCCAACACTTCCTGCGCTTCAATGAACAGGGAATAGTCGGTGCGGACTTCCAGTTCAATCTGCCGTCCCCGATCCTCAACGTCGGTCCGGGATTTCTCGTAAAGGGCCCTGGCCTGGATGACTTTTCCACGCGTCAGCATTCCGTCGAAAATGTCCCAGCTCAACTGCGCTCCCGCGTTCCACCCACGGATGTCGTGATCGAGGTCAACCGGCGGGGTGAATTGCGCATTGTACCAGTTGTAGCCGGCAAAAACCTGGACCGTCGGTTTGTAACCGGATTGGGCGTTGACGATGCTTTCCCGTTCCAACTGCACTTGTTTGCGCAGGGCGGCCAGCTCGGTGCGATTCGCCAGCGCTTGCTCAATGGCTTCCGGCAATTCAACATGATAAGGCTTGGCTTCCAGCGTATCGGACAGGTTCAAGGGAATGTCTTCCCAGATGTCGCGCGGCAGATTGTAACCGAGCAGATTGGCCAGGTTGTTTTTGGCGATGCGATAATTGTTCCGCGCCTGGATCAAGGCCGGGCGTTCGTTGGCGACAGCCACTTCGGCGCGAAGCACGTTGAAATGCGGCACCGTGCCGGCGTTGTAGCGGTGTTGCTGGTCTTCCAATTCCTTGGTCAACAGATTCACCGACGCCTCATGGACCACGATCTGCTGCGCGGCCAGCAACACGTCGTAATAGGCCAGCCGCGTGCTCAGCAAGGTGTCGTCCACCACGGTCTGATATTGCAACAAGGACTGCTCCTTGGTGAGCCGGGCGGCGCGGATGGCGGCAAGCATTTTCCCGCCTTCGTAGCTGGATTGCACAACCTGGATGCCCGCGTTCCAGTTCTGGTCCGGCTGCGGTGAAATACCTGGCACGGGAAAGCTCTCAATCGCGCTGCGGTCGGTTCTTTTGTATTGGCCGGTGGCCAGCACCTGGGGCAGCGCGACGGCGCGGGTTTGCACCACCAAGCCATAAGTCGCCTGCAAATCGCTCTTGGCCTTAAGAATTGTGGCGTTTTGGTTCAGCGCCAGGTTCAGGCAATCCACCAGCGAGAGCGGTTGCGTGATCCAGGCCGGCGCGTTGGTGTCGGCGGTCAGGCTTTGGGTCTGGCCACTGGTGCTGGTGATGAAACCGGCAAGTAATAGCGGGAAAATCAATCGGGCTGTTTTCATGTCACTTAATTTTTTTATGCCGCTTGCGTCCGGACAAAACCGGCCTGGCTTTCGGCGTTTCAGGATCAGGCAGATGTTCCATCGCAGCCAGCGAGAAACGGGCGATGTGCCCGGCCAGCTGCTCCACCGCCGAGGCATCCAGGTGTTGTTCAGGAAACAATCGCGAAATCATGGTCCGGCAATGATGATAGAAAACGCACTGACTGACGATGCTGAAACAACATAACCGGACATTTTCGGCATCGGCCGGGCAACCAAGAATTTCGGCCACAATGCCACGAAGCAGATCGGCCATCGGCCGCATCCGCTCCTTCACCAGCAAATCCAGCGCCTCGGTCGGCTCCACCATTTCGCGGGACATCATTTTGCCAAACCAGGCGGTGGAACTGCCGTCGAAAATACGGAGTAAAAAGGATTGGATAAAGGCCCGGAGCTTCTCCTCCGGCGGCGCGTCCGCAGCCACATCCAGCAGCGGCGGGTATTTCGCAAACGCTTTTTGCTGCGAATGGCGCAGAACTTCGACGTAAAGTGTTTCCTTGTCGCCAAAATGGTAGTTGACGGCGGCGATGTTCGCATCCGCCCGCCGGCAAATCTCCCGGATGGTCGCATTGCGAAAACCGACCTCGGCAAACACCCCGCCGGCCACTTCCAAAATCTGGCGGCGCGTCTCGTCATGCGAATCGGCAGCCGGCCCGCTCACTGATTTCAAATTCATGTTTCAAACACTAAATTAAAACATTTGTTTGACATGTCAACATCATTCTGGCAGGTTCGTGGCAAAGAGAGACGCCGATGAAAACGGGCCGGAAAATCGTTCTAATCCTTGTCGTGCTGGCGGTTGCCGCCGGTGGAATTTTTTATGCGCTCACGCGGCCGCCGCGCGAAATCCTTTTGACCGGCATTGTCACGACGGATGAAGTCATCGTCAGTCCGGAAATCCAGGGCCGGTTGGAACGGTTGCTGGTCCAGGAAGGCGACCCGGTGACGAACGGTGAATTGCTCGCCCTGATTCAGCCCGAGACGGAGCAGGCCAACGTGGCGTTTTATACCAGCAGCGAACAGCAATCCACCGCCGATCTCGCCCAGGCGCGGGCCGATCTGGAAAACGCGCGGCTGAATTTCGAGCGCATCCAGGGCCTTTACTCCAACAACGTCGAGTCCGTGCAAACTTACGATCAGGCGCGAACCACTTACGAATCCGCCGGCGCGCGGGTGGATTCGTTGACCCAACAAATCCAGGCGGCGGCGGCGCAAAAGGAAAAGGCCGCAGTGCAACTGGGCTACACAAAAATTTTTGCGCCCACCGGCGGGATCGTGGACACGCGTGTGGCGTTGCAGGGCGAAGTCGTCAACCCCGGCCAGGCCATCGTCACGCTGATCGACCCGGATGATCTTTGGGTCCGGGCCGACGTCGAGGAAACTTACATTGACCGCATTCATCTCGGTGACCGGTTGCCGGTAAAATTGCCGTCGGGCGCCACACGCGAAGGCACGGTTTTTTATCGCAGCGTGGACGCGGACTACGCCACCCAGCGCGACGTGAGCCGGACCAAGCGCGACATCAAGACCTTTAAAATCCGCCTGCGCTGCGACAATCACGATCGGAGCCTGGCTGTGGGGATGACGGCGTACGTCACCCTGCCATTGAAATGAAATACGACGTGGAAGTGGAGCATTTGACCAAGCGCTTCGGCGACTTTACCGCCGTGGACGCGCTGAATTTCTCCGTCGAACACGGCGAGGTGTTTGGCCTGCTCGGACCCAACGGCGCGGGCAAATCCACGCTCATCCGCATGTTGACAACGCTGGTGCCGCCAACTTCCGGCACGGCGCGCGTAAACGGCTTCGACATCGCGCGTGAGCCGAACGGCGTCCGCCAGTCCATCGGTGTCATCCCGCAGGCAATGACGAGCGACCTTGATTTGAGCGCAAATGAAAACATGAGCATTTTCGCGAAGCTGTACGGGATTCCGCGCGAGAAACGGCGACGCACCATTAAGGAACTCCTCGCCGTGGTGGAACTGACCCAATGGGCGGACAAGCCGGTAAAAATGCTGTCCGGCGGCATGCGGCGGCGTCTGGAAATTGCCCGCGGCCTGGTTCATGAACCGAAAATCTTTTTCCTCGACGAGCCGACCACCGGCCTCGACCCGGTCTCGCGCGTGGCCGTCTGGGAAATGCTCGCCCGGCTGAAACTCGAGCGCGACCTGACCATCCTCGTCACCACGCATTACATGGACGAGGCGGATAAACTGTGCGACCGCATCGCGATCATTGATCACGGAAAACTGGCCGCGCTCGATTCGCCGCTCAAATTGAAGGCCTCCATTCCCGGCAAAAACATTTTGGAGGTCAGTTTCGCAAACGCCCCGCTCCATTGGGCCGGGATTCTGGAGCAATTGCCCGAAGTGGCCGAGGTGAAAAGCGACGACAACGTCTTCCGCATCTCCTCCAACAACGGCCCGCGCACGACGGTTGAATTGCTGGACACGGCGCGAAAAGCGAACGTCACGGTCACCGCGCTTTCCGTCCAAAGCACGACCCTCGACGACGTCTTCGTGCATTACACCGGTCATCAATTGCGCGACACGTTGCAGGCGCCGTCTGCCGCCGACAGTCCATTTATAATGCAGCGAGGCTGAACCCATGTACCGCATCTGGGCCATCATTGAACGCGATTTGCGCCGGTTCCGGCGCAGCCCGACGCTGGTCGTCGTTTCCATCATCATGCCCCTGGTGCAATTGCTCGTGCTCGGCTACGCCTTCGGCGGCAAGGTCAAAAACCTTCAGATCGGCGTCGTAGATGAGGACCACGCCGTGCCGGCGGTCAAATTGAAGGAAATGTGCCAGGCCATCGCCGCCAACGCGCGCACCTTTGAGACCGTTGCTTACAGCGACCGGGCGGCGGCGATGCGCGATTTGCGGAACGGAAAAATCAACGGCATTCTGGACATTCCGCCCCAGTTTTCACGTAAAATGCTCGCCGGCGCGAACCCGCGTGTCGCGTTGATCGAAGACAACACCGACCAATTTTCCTCCTCGGCCCTGGGCAGCGCGCTCAGCGGGATGCTCGAAACTTATAATGCGCCGCCGGTTCCGGCGCGCACGACGGCCAGTGCGATGCTGTCGGTCGTCGAGGTTTATCCTTACGTGCCTTACATCCAGTATCTGCTGCCGGGCACGATCGTGCTGGCGATCTTCGTCTCGGCAATGATTGGCGGCGGCATCATCTTCATCGACGACAAGGCGCGCGGGCTGCACGAAGGCTACCTCGTCACGCCGATCCGGAAATTTGAATTGATCCTGGGCTTCACCTTTTCCGGCGCCGCCAAGGCCATCATTGCCGGCCTCGTTCTGGTGACGGCCGGCTCCCTGATTGCGGGCATTCCCGACCCGTTCAATCCGCTGCGGCTGGCGCGGATGCTGTTACTGGTGGTGCTGACGGCGCTGGCGTTGATCAGCATGATGTTTCTAATCATGGTGCGCGTGAACGACCCGCTGGTGCCGCGCGCGATTTTCGGCCTGCTCAACACGGTTTTGTTTTTTCCCAGCGGTGCGGTGTATCCCACGGCTTCATTTCCACCATGGATGAAGGCGATTACCGTGGTTGACCCCTTCACCTACGCCGTGCACGGATTCAAGAATCTCGTCTTGAAAAATACGGGACCCATGGCCATTGGCGGCGACATCGCTTTTCTGCTGGGCTTCACGGTCCTGGCGATGGGTGCAGCCACGCTGCTATTTCGGCGCACCTTGTGACGCGAGAGCCTTTCCACCAAAAATGAAAACGAACGGAAATCCATCAATGAAGCCGGAACCGGTTTTTGATCAAAAAATAAGAGTTTCTCGCGCACTCCCTCTGCCTGTATTTTCCCTGATCAACATGCGGCTGCGGAACCATTCATGGCTGATGGCATTCGCGCTCGGCGCCGTGTTCATCGCCGGATGTTCTCCGAATTCGTCGAACCAGTTTCAGGGGTACATTGAGGGCGAGTACGTTTATGTGGCATCGCCCCTGGGTGGCACCCTGGAAACCCTGGCCGTGGCACGCGGTGACCAGGTCACGACCGGGCAACTGCTGTTTCAATTGGAACGCCGTTCCGAGGCCGATGCCGCCCACCAGTCCAGCAACAATCTGGCGCAGGCGAAAGCCAGCCTCGCACTTTCGGAAGCCCAATTCGCCCGTCGCGAACAGTTGCGCAACGATCAGGGGGTGATTTCGGCAGAGGAACTGGACCAG
>JAJPJM010000019.1 GCA_021324235.1 Verrucomicrobiota bacterium | reverse complement strand
TCGTTGAAACCGGACGTGGATCGCCTGACCAAATGCGTGGAGTTTCTGGTGTTGGATGATGGCCGGGTGCTGAAAACGGAATTTTACCCGGCGGTGATTCATTCGCAACGCCGGTTTACCTACAAGGAAGTACTGGCGATTTTGCAACGGAAGCCCGGGGACCGGATTGAACAGATGTTGCATGACGCGAACACGCTGGCGCAACGGATCCGGCGTCTGCGGTTCAAGGCCGGTTCACTGGACCTGGATTTTCCAGAAATGAAAATCCGGCTGGACGACCACGGCCGCGTGTCGCGCATCGAAAAGGTGGAGAATGATGTTTCCCACCAGCTGATCGAAGAGTTCATGTTATTGGCCAACGAGGCCGTGGCGGGCCGGTTGATGGCCCGGAATGTGCCGGCGATTTACCGGGTGCACGAGGAACCGGACGAACGGCGATTGCAGGAATATCGCGAAGAAGTGCTGAGTCACCACGTGCCCTGCGCGAATTTGACGAAGCGACCGGAAGTCCAGAAGCTGCTGCAAAAGCTCGGGACGATTCCCATCGGCGCCGCGCTCAAGATCGGGTTTCTCCGGTCGCTCATGCGCGCCCGTTACGCGGTCGAGCCGCTGGGTCATTACGGCCTGGCCAAGGCCAAATATGCCCATTTCACGTCGCCCATCCGGCGATATGCCGACCTGGTTGTGCATCGTGCGCTGTTCCGGGCCAGTCACGACCCGGTCCATTCATTAAAGGAGACCGCCGAACATATTTCCGACACGGAACGCAATTCCGCCGATGCCGAACGGGACAGCAAGGACGTAAAGCTGTATGCCTTCCTGAAGGCGCAGCTCAAGTCGCCGCCGCCGCCGCCGTATCCGGCGCTGGTGATTGACGTGCGCAACTTTGGTTTTTTCGTGGACGTGCCGGGGCTGGCGATGAGCGGGCTGGTGCATCTTTCCTTCCTGGAGGACGATTTTTACATGTTCGATTCAGAGCGGAACCAGTTGGTGGGCCGGCGCACCCGCCGGGTCATCCGGCTGGGCGACCGGGTGCAGGTGCAGGTGGCCCGGGTGGATAGTTTCAAGAAACAGGTGGATTTCCGGCTGGCCCGGGATGAGGGAAAGGAAACTGCACGTTCCGCGAAAGGACGTGAAACCGATTCGAGGCAGCGGCAGAAGCCGGCGGCACGCCCGCGCCGGAATTGGCGGTAGGTTGACGTTGTTGTCAAAGTAGAGAAATTCGCTGCGTTGACGGAAGACTCTCAACATTTAACTTTCAACGCCCAATCTCCAATGATTTGGCTCAGTTGGCTTTCATTGAATGTTCGATGTTGAATGTTTAGCGTTGAATTTCTCTAACTTTCAACGCAGCCGGAACCCGCCCTGAAACACCACTTCGGCCACGGTCACAATCAAGAACACGGCGCTGACAAGGGCGTTGAGCCGGAAGAAGGCGAGGTTGATCCAGTTCAAGCTGCGGCGCCGGGCAATCCAATGCTCCAGCATCAGGCAGCCGACGATGATGAACCAGCCGATCAGGTATGCGATGCGGAACCGGCACAGCGCGCCGAAGGCGAACAGCAGTCCACACATCACCATGTGCGCCAGAAATGCGGCCTGCAGCGCGTTCTTTGGTCCCCACGCCACGACCAGCGAATGCAAGCCGTGCGACTTGTCGAATTCGTAATCCTGCAGGGCATAAATGATGTCGAAGCCAACCAGCCACAAGACCACCGCCAGCGCAAGGGTGGTCATCTGCATAATTTCCAGAACGGAAACATCCGCGCCTTTCACCGCCAGCCACGCGCCGACCGGCGCCAGGGCCAGTGAAAGCCCCAGGAAGACATGCGTATAATCCGTGAACCGTTTGGTGAGCGAATAAAAACAAATCACCGCGAGGGCAACCGGTGAGAGATAAAAACACACTGGATTCAGAAAATAGGCGGTAACGACCAGGCCCGCCGCCGACAGGAGACACAGGCCGATGGCGTTAACCAGGGAAATTTGTCCGGTTGGCAGATGGCGTTGGGCCGTGCGCGGATTGAGTGCATCGAATTTGCGGTCCGCGATGCGGTTGAAGGCCATGGCACAGGTCCGGGCGCAAACCATCGCCGCGAGAATCAGCCCGAAAACTCTCCAGCCCGGCCAGCCGCGGTGGTCGCGCGCGGCCACGACCATCGCCGCCAGCGCAAAGGGCAGCGCAAAAACGGTGTGGGAGAAACGGACGAACGAACTCCATTTATTAATCAGAGAGAACATCGAACAATGAACATTGAACGCCGAACATCGAATGGTCAGCCGGGAAATTTGTGGGTTTGAGCCGGTCCGCCATGCTTTTGTTTTAGAACGTTCTGTCGTGCGGTTCTGATGCTGGACATGAAAATCCGGATTAATTCATCGGATTCATTCAAAACAAAAATCAGTGTTGAATCATTCTTTACCCAATCTTTGCGCTCCACCAGCCGTGCCCAACGGCGTGTTTCGCGTAGTTCTTTCAGGCAAATCTTCAGCTTGTGGATGAAATCTTCGCGGGACTCGGCTGATTCCGCCTCGCCGTGGTTTGGATAGGGTGAAGTGCCGGAACGTAGAATCTGCCCGGCAATATGGTTCCCGGCGCGCGATGATGGCAGTTTCTCGGTCAAATCAATCACAGCCGACGCAAATTCAAGCAACCTGTTTTCCAGGTCGAATTTTCGGCTGTCAACCGTGCCATCATGCAACACCCAGACCTCATCTGCCGTTTCATTCAGAGTTCGGTGTTCGATGTTCGATGTTCGATGTTTCGCGTTTTTCATCTCATTCTTTTTCTTCCGACCAGCGCGGGACCAGCTTATGTGGCAGGCCCAGATGGTCCAGCACCCGCGCCACCACCGTGTCCACGACTTCCTGGACGGTCTTTGGGTTCGAGTAAAAGCCCGGATTGGCCGGCAGAATGGTTGCGCCCGCCAGCAACAGCAGCTCCATGTTCCGCACGTGGACCAGGCTCAACGGTGTTTCGCGCGGGACGAGAATCAGCCTTCGCTTTTCCTTCAGCACCACGTCGGCGGCGCGGAGCAGGACGTCCTCGCTGTAACCGTGTGCGATCCGGCCCATGGTGCCCATGGTGCAGGGGATGACGACCATGGCGTCGGGCGGGTTCGAACCGCTGGCGAACGGCGCGTTCATGCTTTTCAAGTTGTGCAGTTTCGTCCCGGAGTGAAGTT
>JAJPJM010000144.1 GCA_021324235.1 Verrucomicrobiota bacterium | reverse complement strand
GCCGGCATGATTTTGGGCGCGGGTTACGCCGCTGCCGGAGTGGTGGCGTTGCAATCCATCTGGAGTTGGGCGGGAAAAAAGTGGTTTCCGCTCTGGCACACCCGCATGCCATTCCTGCTCAACCCGGACCAAAGTCCAAAGCCGGAAATCCAAAATTTGGAACCAGACCCGGCTAAATCGGAAATCGGAAATCGGAAATCGGAAATTCAGTGGCTCCGCCTCGGCTATATTCTGATTCTTATCATGCTGACGGCGAGCTGGGGGTACCTCGCGAGTGGCATCATCCAGCTCAGCCAGGACGAAGCCTACCAATGGGTCTGGTCGAAACACCTGGCGCTGTCGTATTACAGCAAGCCGCCGGGCATCGCGCTGATCCAATTTGCCGGCACCTCGCTGTTCGGTGACAACGAATTCGGCGTCCGTTTTTTTGCGCCCCTGTTCGCGGCGATTCTAAGCGTGATGGTGTTGCGTTTTCTGGCGCGCGAAGTCGGCGCCCGGCCGGCCTTTTGGCTGTTACTCATCGTCATCGCCACGCCGTTGCTCGGCATCGGTACGATTCTGATGACGATTGATCCGCCGCTGGTGCTCTGCTGGACGTGGGCGATGATCGCCGGCTGGCGCGCGGCCCAACCGGACGGACAAACCCGCCATTGGCTCATCGTCGGCCTGGCCATGGGACTTGGCTTTCTCTGCAAATACACCGCCGCGTTTCAAATTATCTGCTGGGCCGTCTTTTTCGCGTTGTCGCCGAAGGCGCGTGTTCATTTGCGCCGGCCCGGTCCCTGGCTGGCACTATTGATTTTTTCGCTCTGCACGTTGCCGGTGGTGATCTGGAACTGCCAGCACGGCTGGAGCACGCTTAACGACGTGGGCGGAGACGCGGGATTGCATTCGCGCTGGCGGCCGACCCTGCGGTATTTCTGGGATTTTTTGTTTTCGGAAGCGTTGTTGTTGAACCCGATTTTTTTCATCGGCGCGCTTTGGGCGCTGTTCGGCCTTTGGAAATGGCGGCGCGAACGGCCATTATGGTTGTTTCTTTTCTGCATGGGCGCGCCGGTCTTTCTGGGCTACTGGCTTTACTCGTTTCACTCGCGCGTTCTGCCCAACTGGATCGCGGTCGCCGTCGTGCCGATGTTTTGCCTGATGGTCGCTTATTGGAATGAGCGCCGGCGCGTGGCCAGACCCTTTTTAACCGTCGGGTTGGTACTGGGATTTTTCACCTTCGCCGCCCTGCACCAGAGCAAGCTGGTGGGTAAAATCACCGGCGATGAGTTGCCGCCCTCGAAAGACCCGACCCGCCGGTTGCAGGCCTGGAAACAGGAAGCCGCGTTCGTTGAGGCCGAACGCGAAAAAATGCAGCCGGCCGGCCAGTCCGCCTTCATCATTTGCAGCCACTATGGCATCACCGGGTTGTATTCGTTCTACCTGCCCGAGGCGAAAGCCGCAATTAATTCGGACGCACCGCTGGTCTATGCCATGGACTCCGACACGCCGCACAATCAATTTTATTTCTGGCCGCAATATAACTACGTCCAACATCGTCAGGGGCAGAACGCCGTCTTCGTCAGCGAAGTGGACCCGTATCCGCTGGAAAACGGCTGGTTTTGGAAATGGCTGAACCACCAGCCGATCGCGTACGGCACAATTCCGCCACCCGCGCCCGCACCGGAGAAATTGATGCAACAGTTTGCCTCCGTCACCGACCTGGGTGAACACGACATCGAACTCGACGGCCGCGTGTTTCATCGCGTGCATCTCTGGGCGTGCTATCATCTCAAGTAGAATGGCCGAAACGGAAATTCTCCTGCGCGTCCGCGATTATGATCTGGCCGCCACGCTGGATTCCGGCCAGGTCTTCCGCTGGCGGGAACAAAACGGTTCCTGGATCGGGGTGGTCGGAAAGCATCCGATGCGGCTGACGCAAACCCGCGATGGCATCCGCGCCGAAACCGCCGCGCCGGTCAGGGATTGGGACTGGCTCCGTGAATTTCTCCAGACAGAAATTGATTGGGCCGCCGTGCTCAAAACTTTTCCCGATGATGCGCCCATGCGCGCGGCGGTCGCTGCCTGTCATGGGCTGCGGGTGTTGCGTCAGGACCCGTGGGAATGTCTCGCATCGTTTATCCTGTCTTCCACCAAACAAATCGTCCAGATCCGGCAGATTGTTTCGCTGCTCTGCGAGCGATTTGGTGAACCCCTCACCCAGCCTCCGGCCACCCTCTCCCCGCGAGGCGGGGAGAGGGCGGGGGCGATGGACGTGTCCAACCTGAATGAAAATCACCTGTGCTATTCATTTCCAACGACGAAGCGAATTGCCGCCACAACCGAAACCGACTTGCGCGCGTGCAAGATGGGGTTTCGCGCGCCGCACCTGCTCGCCGCCGCCCGGCACATCGCCGATGGCAAATTGGATTTGGACCGTCCGCGCCATTTGCCGCTGGCCGAGGCGCGCGCCGAACTGATGAAACTGCGCGGCGTGGGCGGCAAGATCGCCGATTGCGTCCTGTTGTTTGCCTATGGGTTTGACGGGGCATTTCCGGTGGACGTCTGGGTGGAGCGCGCCTTGCGCCAGCTTTACTTTCCGCGCCGGCGGGTGGCGGCCAAGCGTCTGCACCACTTTGCGGCAACGCATTTCGGACCGCACGCGGGCCACGCGCAGCAATATCTTTTTCATTACATGCGGACGAAGTTGGACTAAAATCGCACACGAAAAATGAAAATCGAAGTCATCCTGACGCCGGCGGAATTGCCGGCCCTGAAACAACGCGATTTGCGCAACGCCGTGTGCGTGGTGTTTGACGTACTGCGCGCGACCAGCACGTTCGTGACCGCGCTGCAGAACGGGGCCCGGGCCGTGGTGCCCGTCAGTGAAATTGCCGAGGCGCTGGCCCGGCGGCAAAAGCAACCGGACGTATTGCTGGGCGGCGAACGTGACGGCGTGAAAATTCGCGGCCCGCTTGGCGGCGGCGTTGATTTTGACCTGGGGAATTCCCCGCGCGAATACACCGCGGAAAAGGTCCGCGGCAGAACCATTGTTTCCACCACCACCAACGGCACGCGCGCCTTGCGCGCCTGTGCGGGCGCGCAAACGGTTCTGGCCGCGGCGTTCCTGAATCTGACCGCCACGGTGGAATTTATAAAAAAACTCCGTCCGACGCACGTCGTGCCCGTCTGCGCCGGCACACGCGAAAATACGGCCCTGGAAGACGTGCTGGCCGCGGGTGCGTTATGCGAAATGTTGTTGGCCGGCACCGGCATGGACGAAATTTCGGATTCGGCGGAAATGGCGCGGGCCACCCATGAACAGGCGAAAGCCAATCTGGCCGCCGCGGTTGGCCGTTCGGAAAATGCCCGGCGGTTGCTGGCGATTCCGGAACTGCGCGATGACGTGCCGTTCTGTCTGCAACGGGACATTTTCCCGCTGGTGGCCAGATTGGAACCCGACGGCGCCATCCGGGTTAAACTTCAAAAATGATCCGGCCTTGCACCGATTCCGATGTCCCGGATATTTTTACCATCGTCAACGATGCTTCCCGGGCTTACCGGGACGTGATCCCGCCCGACCGCTGGCACGAGCCGTATATGCCGTTGGAAGCATTGAAGGAAGAAATGGAGCGCGGCGTTGAATTCTGGGGTTGCGAAGAGAACGGGCAACTCATCGGCGTCATGGGGATGCAACCGGTCAAGGATGTCACGTTGATCCGGCATGCCTACGTCAAAACCGAACGGCGAAATCGCGGCGTCGGCGGGAAACTGCTCAACCATTTGTTGGAACGGATCCATGGCAAAATTCTTGTCGGAACCTGGCAGGCTGCCGATTGGGCGGTCCGGTTTTATGAGAAACACGGATTTCAACTGGCCGGCGAAGCGGAGAAAAACCGATTACTCGCCACGTATTGGCAGATTCCCCAACGGCAAATCGAGACCTCCGTAGTACTGGTTTACAAAAGCGTTCGCTGATGAAGCTGGAATCGCCCACCGGTTTAAAACCGGTATTGCATCGTGGCGAGGATCAGGTGGGATTCAAAATCGTTGTTTCCGCCGGACGCTTCGTCGGTGTAGCGGTAAAAACCGTATTTCAGGCTTAAGCGGAGGTTCTCGGTGAGCCGCCTCACGATTTCCGCAGTGACACCGTGTTCCTCCGCACCCGTGCCGTACGGCACCCCCACCGTGGCGTTGTTGTCGTAATTGTCCGCCCGGTAATAGTAATAGCTCAGGTTCAGGTCGGTCTTGTCGTCCACGACGAAATCCGAGCCGAAGTTCACCGTCCAGTAATTGTTCTGCGCGGCGAGAATCGGCGCGGCGGTCAGACCGGACGGAACATAATTCGACGCCGGCGTTTTTGTTTCACTGAAAACGTAGTTGAAACCGCCGGTCAGCGACAACCGGGACCACGGCGACCAGCTGGCGTTGGCCGCGATGATATGGCTTATCATCCGGGAGGATTCCGTGTCGCCGTAGCCCGAAATCGGATCCGGCTGCGTGTGGACGGTGGACCATTGATACTCGTAGCGGCCGACCAGGGACACATTTTGCAGCGGTCTCCAGGTCAATCGCGCGTTCCCGTCGTAGGTCTCAAAATTTTGCATCACCAGATAGCCCGGATAGGTGAAGCTGCTGTTGTTGGTCGTGCTGTCCAGCGGGAAACTGTAGTTGTAATCGTGATTTTCGTAGTAACCTCCGACGTCCAGCGTGACGCGATAAGTGGGATACCATCGGAGACCCAGGCTGTATTTTTGGAAGAGCCGGTTGTTGTTGATCTGGCTTTGAACGGACTGGACCGCGGTATTGGCATTGATCGGGATCAATCCCCCGTACTCGTTCAGGTTTCCGCTTCCCTCCGTCCATTCTCCGCGCGCATAATAGACCCAGTTCGTCACTCCGGTATAGTTCAGGTCCAGACGCTCGCTCACCTCCAGATCGCTTTGGTCGCCCTGACTCGTGCCCGGCGTTCCCAGGGAGGTCTCGATCTCACTGGCACTCACGTTCGCATCTTCCTTTTGAATGCGCACGGAAGGAACAATTGAAAAATTCTTCGTGGGCTGCGCATAAAGGTTCAGGTTGACCACGTGGTCCCGTTCCCAGGAACTCCCGTTCAGGTTGTTATAATCGAATTCGTTGCCGAAATCGGGTTGATAGGTGTAGCTCCCGGTGAAATCATTGTGCAGGTCCGAGTACGAGTAAGCCGTGGAGAACATCAGGTTGTCCTTCAACCAGGTCTCGCTGAACGCATGCGCATTGAACAGATCGTACGAGACACTCGACTGATCGGCCATCGCCTGGCTGAAGCTGAGCCCGGGATATTGAACACTGTTCAGGGAATCATTCAGCCTGCCGGTCTCATATCGGACCCCCGCGCCCAGATCGGTGGCCTTGATTTGCTGGGTCGCATCGAGTTGGAAGGTGTCACTGTGCTCGTCAATGGCATAAAAGGAGGGGTTTAGCCCGCGATCCACATTGGGCGCCGGCTGTGTGTACCCCCAACTGGTGGACCCTTCGTCCCCGTTCCGGTAGGTGTGCGTATATTTGAACGTGACGTTCGGCACGTTCGGCAGATTCTGCAGCCGCAACCCGCCTTCCACGGAAATCGTTCCCTTATCCAGCGCCAGCGCGTCATCCGACAGCGGATACCACATGCCGGAGGGCGGGTAAAAACCGCCATCGCCATTTTCCCACGTCCGGAACTGATCATAGTTAAAACGCACAAAACCGATGTTCTGTTGTTCGAGATCGAGGCTTAACTTGTAATCGCGATTGTCGAACAGGGCGTGTCCGTCCGCCGACAAGGTGGTGTTTTTGCCGAGACCGGTTCCGAAATGGAAATCCTGGATGCCGCCAAACGCCCCGTTTCGACCCTGGTTATTCTGTTCCGCCTGGGCCTTGTTGCCCGACGTGATAAATCCGCCGACGGCCGGTTCGATCCAATTGTTGTAGGTGTTGGTCCCGCCCTCGAACATCTGGTCCGGAGTCAGCGGCGGCGGCGTCGCCGCCGGCGCGTTCGTATCCACCGCCCGGGCCGCGGGCAGGCCCCCGCAAAGACCGAGCAAAGCGATTCCACACCACCGCATCCGGTCTTTAATTGTTCTTTTGATTTTCATCGGTGTTCGGGTCGTTAGAACCGCAGCGACGGGCTGACCTGGGAGCCATGCACCGCTTCATGACAACCCGCCGTCCAGCAGGTGCCTTCCTGCAAACTGGCGGAATGGTCCACGCCGCCGATGTAAATGCGGCCGCCGTTTAACTGCTGGAAATGGCAGCGCAAACAAAGATTGGCGTCCCGGACGTTCAACAGCTTGGCATTGACGGAACCGTGGGGGTTGTGACAGGTGGTGCAACCTTCCCGCATCGCCTCATGTTCAAACACGTACGGACCGCGCTCGGCGGGATGGCAACGCAGGCACATTTCATTTTCCGACAATGCCGAAGTGCCGCCCCCGAGATAAATGGACCCTTTGTGCGGATCATGACAATCGGAGCAGGCCATCCGGCCCTCGGGCACCGGATGATGGTCGGGCAATTGGAACTGCGCCCGCACGTCGGCGTGGCATTGGTAACAGACCGTTTCTTCCGAACGCGCCGGTGTAACCGCGAGACGCGCACCGTAACTGCCCGTCTCAGAACGTCCGGAGGTGAAAATATAAGGAGGCTTCGTGTCGCCACCGGATTCCGCGTGTGTGCTGCATGGGCCATGGCAGGATTCGCATCCGGCGTCCAGCGCGTTGGTGCCCCGGACCATCAGGCGCGCGTGATCGGCGGTGACGAAATCCTTGTAAATATTGTCGTGGCACGTGTCGCACTGCTCGGAGCCGATGTAAGTGGCGCCGGGGACGTTCGGAAGCTGCACCACGGAGCGGCTGACGGTGCTGCAGGAAATCACCACCAGCAGCGGGACCACAACCCCACCCATCAACGCCAGCCATCTGCCGCATCGGCCAGGGAGTCGGTTGACGATCTTCCGGGTACGTTGCCATCTGATTTTTACGGGTGACTTCATTGGTATAACTGGCCATCAATCCAGTTTTGGGCACTTTGCAAAAGCTCGATGTCATAGGGCGCGTTGTGAACACCGTAACTGCCGTCGTAGAACACCAGGTACAAGTCGAACCGCGCCTTCTTGATGTCGTCGGGAATCAACACCTGCCCGGCCGCGTTCGGCCCGGAGCCGCCGGGGGACAAATCGCCGGCCGTCGTGTATTCCCAGGCCACCGTCCCGTTGGTCAGCAGTGCCGCCGGCGCCGCATTGGTGGCCCATAGATTTAGCAAGGTCGTGGTCAGCTGGATTTGACCCGCAATATTATTGGTTACCAACTGGATCAAGCCGGCGGGATCGGAGTGACAGTTAAAACAAATTTGATCCGAAGCCACTTCGAAGGTGTGGCCGCTCGCATTATTCGTGGCGTTCTGCATGTGGCATTCGGCGCATTGCATTTCGAGCCGCGAATGGGTGGAGGGCAGTCCGGGGGTGGTGCCGGTCGCCAGCTCACCCACGGTGCCCAGCAGCATGTTGTACTGGGGCGAGTGATGGGGCGAACGGCTGGTGTCGGTCCAGGCCGCCCCGCGGTCGTTATGGCACTGGGCGCAAACGTTGATGGCGGGATTGTATTTGTTCGAGAACACGTCCGCGGTCGTCAGGACGAAATCGTTGGTCGAGGAAAGGGCGCAACGGAGCTGGTTGGTGTAAATCGGCCCCAGCGCATTATTGGTGATGTAGGCAACATTCCCGGTCAGTTGATTGGTAAACGTGATCACCCCAGCCAGCACGTTCGTCCAAACCGAAGTCGAATGCGGATCGTGGCAAACGGCGCAGGTGATGGCGACATTGTAATCGTTGGTGAGCAGGGTGGCGGGATTTTGGCCTTCCAGCAGGGCGAGCCGGGCCGAACCGGAATGGCACCGGCCGCAACTGCTGATATTGGCCGCGGACGCCGCCATGGACTGCAACACGTCCGGCACCACGGCGCCATGCGGCGATGCGCTCCAGTCCTCAAACGAAAAAGACATCGGATGATGAGCGACCACTTCGGCCGGGGCGAGCCGGACACTGTGGCAGCCGCCGCAAACCTGCGCGGCCAGTTCCACTTGGGGGACAATCGTCGGGTTGACCGTATTGCCGGTGTGATTGCCGGCCGGGCCGTGGCAGTTTTCGCATTGAACCCCCGCCAGCAACGGCGTACGGGAGGCGCTGACGAAGCCCGTCGGCAAGCCGTACCCGGCGGTGTGGCAGGCCAGGCACGAACTGTTCGTCTGGCCACCGACCATCATGAACACCGGATCGGAGAACGCGCCGGCGTGGGGGGTGTTCGTCACGGTCGGATAAATGTTTCCGTGACACGGCGCGCAGGCCATGGCCCCGGCGTAACTCGGCGATGGGCCGAACACGCGGAAGAAGTCGTTGCCCTGGATGTTTGTGAGGGTGGCAGTCCGGCTCAGGTTGGTTTGAGGTCCGACCGCCAGCCAGCTTGCATCCGTCAGGTGGAATTTGTGCCACACCTGGTAATAACCTGACGGACCGTCCCACGTCAGCGCGATGCCGTTGGTGGTTTGTTGGATGCCGGTCATCACGGGTATTCCCGGTATGCCGCCGGGTTGCGTGATGCTCAGATGCTGGACGCCCTGTGCCGTGGTGGGCAAACCACTCAGGAGGAAACCGGCCGCCGCGAGGATCAAAACGGCGGACCACTTGATCAACGAGGTTTGAACAGAATTCATGGGCTGCAAATGCCGCTGTGTTGACAATTCGCGCATGTTGGAACCAGTGGCTGCCATCGGGATCCCGGTGAAAATCGGGCAAGCACCGGCCAGCCAGCCTGCTGATTCCGAGCGAGTTGCAGATTGAAATCGGGCATTCATTTGCGCCATGACAGCCTTCCATGGAGATGGATTTGAGGCTATTCCAATATTGCCGTTTGTTTGCCTTAAATTGTTCCGTGCTTGCCAAAAAAATGGAGGTCGGCTTGCCGGGAGAACCGATTTTGCTCGCGCGGCCCGGCAAACCCCGGCAGGTTGAAACGTCCGGATGGGACACACTATGCAATCGGCGCCGACCAACAAAGTTGTTTCCGCAAGAAAAACATGGCTGGGAGAGCGAGCCCAGGTTCGAACCGTCCTGCTCGTATTGGTTTCCTTTTTGTTGGGCGTCGCCGCAACGGCCTCCTGGTTTCACTTCGCCGCCAACCGCCACGCGGAAAATTTTAGTTCCCCATCCAGCGGCGAGCCATCCGTTGAGCCATCTGCCGAACCGGTCGTTAATGCGAACCCGCCGGCCCGGCCATTTGTCCCGAGTCATCCACCGGTGGACGCTGCCACGATTGAAGCCGTCAAACAGGCGGTTCCCAATTATGCTTCCATGTCCTTGGAGGACGGGACCCAGCTGCTCCGCGCGGCGGCGCTGAAGCAGTTCGCGGCGGCGGCACAGGAAATGGACGCGCAGGTCAAGCAGGCCCAGGAACAACTCGTTCAAGCCGAAAACGGCCAATCTGCCGCCGGGCAACCGGCAGCGATGAAACACCTGCAGCAAGTCCAGGCGGAACAGACGGAAAAACTCCAGGAGATTGCGGCCCAACTTCAGGCACAAATCGCAGCGTTAGAGCAACTCAAGAGGGTGACGCCGTAAACCGGCAATTGGCGATTCCCGATTGGCGACCGAATACCGGTACCACGCATTTCTCTTCAATGGTCGAAAGGTTAAAATAAAAACCCCTCCCCGACGTGGGGAGGGGTGTGAGTCTTAAGAATGGCCGGTCCTGGCGGCTACGGATTGTGGAGAACGCGGAAGAACATTTGCACGTTGTTTCGCGTGGGCGTCAAATAACTGATTGAGTTGCCCGTGCCGGGGAGGGGATTGCCGACATTTTGCCAGCCCCCGCTGAGCGAGGAGATGGCCTGAATCTGGTACGAGCTGCCCACTTGCGTGTTAAAGGCGATCTCGGCGGCCGTATAGATGGCAATGGTGTTGGTGACTCCCGAATTAACGAGGGTCTTGCCGTCCATCCACACCACGCCGCCCGGAACGGTGAGGCCGGACTGCGTCGGGTCCAGACCCAGGGCATACATCATCCAGTTGGGCACACCGTTGGTGTTGTTGATGGCGTTGGGCGCGGCGTTCGGATTGCTCAAGGAACCGAAGTAATTGGTCTGCCACGCATCCGGCAACCCGTCGTTGTTGGCGTCGCCGGTCAGGTTGGCGATGGACGCCTTGAGCAGACCCACCGCATAGGCCGTGTTATGGATGCCCAGGCTGCCGTCTTTCTCCACGAACAGCCAATTGTAAGCCGCTTCCAGTTGCGGCTGGGTCCAGGTCGAAGTAATGGTCAGGGACGATTTGATCGAGTTGTCCGGCGGCAGATACGTGGACAACTTGTTCAGCAGGCTCTGCACTTCGGTTTGGACGCCCTGGATGACGCCGTCGCCGTTGTAATCCTGCAACGGGAAGTCGAAGCCGCTGACCGCCGGGCCATGGCATTGTTGGCAGGCGGCAACCAGATCTTCGGCATTGTATGCCATGTTAAAGGTGTGGCCGCCGGCGTGGGTGAACGCCAGATCGTTGGTGCCGATGTTCTGCATGTGGCAGGTGATACAAGTATTTGTCACCGCATTGGCATGAGCCGAACTGGGAATGATTTGCCCGTAGGTGAAACCATTGGCGCCTTCCAACATGTCGGCTTGCGGCCCCTCGTGCGGTCCAAAGTAAGCGCTGCCTTTTGAGGTGGCGGCATAAACCGCCGCATTCTGACGGCTATGATGGCATTGCATGCACAAGAGTCCTTCACCGGCATTCGTGATGACGGTGCCATCCATCAGCGTCACGGCGGCCAGGGTGCGGATCAGATAAGGATTGGGTGAATTGGTGCCCGGAAGGGTTTCACCATGCGGCTCGTGACAGGTCTGGCAGTTGATGGGCGCGTAGGCCGTGTTCGTCGTCGTGTCGCCTTCGATCCGGCCAATAAAACCAGTGGCGGTATGACAACCCACGCAGGTGGCGTTGCCGGCCGGGTCACGCGTGGTGATGGCATGCATGGAGTTGAGCCATTCGGTGCCATAGGGATGGTGGGTCGCGTCGTCATGGCATTGGTTGCAATCGCCGGAAGTCAGATTGACCGAAATGCTGGGCCAGGTGGGGCTGTTGGTTACGCCAAACAAGCCGGCATGCTGACTGCCGGGACCATGGCAGCTTTCGCACTGAACATTGGCCAGGTTGGCCAGGCTGGGATAATTCGTTTGCATTCTTGCCCAGTTGCCATTGGTCAACACCGTGGGAATCGTCCACCCGAGCTGGGCCGCCACGTCATCAAATCCGCCGTCGAGTGCCAGCGCATTGGTATCGTAACCAACCGTGTGGCACTGGAGACACGACGTTTTGAGCGTGGTCCCCAGCAGGCCGTCCATTTCGTCGGAGAAAATGTGCGAGTGGGCGGTTTGAGTCCACGGATGCCACTTGTCCTGGGCGATCTGGCCGCCGCTGTGGCAGAGTTCACAGGTGTAAAGCCCCATATAGGTGCCGGCGGTAATCATCTGGGTCAGGTTGGTGGCCCCGCTCGTGGTGGTGATCGTGACCTTCACGGTGTATTGCCCCGCGATGTCCGGACGGAGGACCGTGCGTCCTGCCACGTAATAAACCAGACGGTCCGATGGTTCATAGATGGGCACATTGGTTCCCAATGGGCTGGCGTTCGTCGTCGCGGCGGACCCGCCGGGCTTGTTGGTGACCGCCCAGACCACACTTAAAATATTGGACGCGGCAAAGTTGGTGCTCACCTCGGCCTCCAGATACACCGGCGTGCCGATGCCCACCGTGGACAGGCCGCCCGAGTAATCGCTGTTGGCGGGAAGTCCGTAGGTCGAAATGTCCACCGCAGTCAGGGGGCGCAGAACAACCTGGGCCTGAAGGTTTGATTGGGCCTTCGCGGTGTTCGCGGCAACCATGGCCGTCAACACCACCGCCAGCAGACAGGTTTTGATGAAAGGTCTCGCATTCATATTTTTTATCTGGGTTTTTAAAGTTGCTCCGTCAGGCATCACGCGAACTGGGTTTGCGACGGGAAACCGGCCGGGTTCAGGACGGCTTCCACGTGGTAAATTGAGCGCACTGCGGCTTCATGGACTTTTTCGGAAACCGGCTTGATTTTGGCCATCACGGCGGCCGTCCGTTCGACGATGATGGCCTGGCATTGCGCCAATTCCGATTCGCGGTGCCGCGTGTTCTCGCGGACGATGGTTTCCAGGTCGTCGATGTCGTAGAGGAACACGTTGTTTAATTCCTGCACGGCCGGGTCGATGTCCCGCGGCACGGCAATGTCCACGAGAATCAGCGGGCGGTTGCGCCGCGCTGAAAGAACAGATGCCACGTCCTCACGATGCAAAATGGTGTGCGGCGAACCGGTCGAACTGACCACGATGTCCGCGATGGCCAGCGCCTGCCGGCATTCGTCGAAGCTCACCGCGCGGCCGCCAAATTCCGTTGCCAGCTGTTGCGCGCGTTCCAGGGACCGGTTGGACACCAGCACCGTGCGCGCGCCGCGCTTGGCCAGATGACGGACGCAGGCTTCACCCATCTTGCCGGCGCCAATAATCATCACGACCTTTTCGCTCAGGTCCCGGTCAAAAATCCGTTCCGCCAGCTCCACGGCCACGCTGCCCACGGAGGTGGCGCCACGGCCGATGGCGGTGCGCGTCCGGATTTCCTTGGCTGTTTGCAGGGCCGCTTGAAAAATACGGTTCAGAATCTTGCCGGTCAGTTTTGACGTCTGCGCCGCCAGATAGGCATGTTTGACCTGGCCGGTGATTTCCGTTTCGCCCAGTACCATCGAATCCAACCCGCTCGCCACCGAAAACAAATGACTCACGGCCTCTTCGTCCTCCTTGAAATAGAGGTGGGGTGAAAAATCGAAGTCGCTGCCACTCAACTGCTGAAAAAGCTCGTTTACATTTCCGGTCACCCGGGGGGTCACGCCGTAAATCTCCACGCGGTTGCAGGTGGACAGCAACACGACTTCGGAAAGGTTGCCCCGCAGTTTCAGCCGGCAACCGCTGCACGGCAGCCGTGAACGCTGCACGGCCAGTCGCTCGCGCACCTCGACGGGCGTGGTCTTGTAACTCAAGCCGGCGACAAAAATTTTCATCGTGTCGCCCTCCGGGAAGCAGCAACCCTGGCTGGAACCATCTCATAAAAGCCGCGAACCGGGCTTTGTGATCCGGTGAACCGGGCAGCCCCTTCGACAAGCTTCGGTCGGCTTCTTTCTTTCACAATAACCATCCTAGGTCAAAGTCCGGTAATCGCTCGCCGCCTCTTGCCAAAGGCTTTACTTTTTTTGTTTTCCAGAATGATAGAAATGTTAATTCTATATGTATAGATTAATAAGTAAATATGAACGTATCATGTGTGAATGGCTGGAATTGTTCTCGACAAATTAAAAAGGGTCAAATAACGTCGGATTAAGATAACGACAGGCTGGACGATGCGGCCTAATAACCGATCCGAGATAGCATGAACATGAACCTCCCCGACACCCTGGCCTTTTCGAGGGCCTGGTATCTGCGCGCTTTGCGGCAGCCATTTACTTCCATCGGCCTCGCGGTTCTCTGTCTGGCCCTGGATTTTTTGTTGGGGCCGTACATTGCTTTCCCGATCACCTATATCATTCCCGTGGTGATTGCCGGTTGGTTCTGCCGTCCGCACTACGCCTATCTCCTGGCGATCGTCCAGCCTCTGGTCCGCCTCAGCTTTTCCTTCAACTGGCAGGTACCCTGGAGCAGTGCCGACGCGATCATCAATACCGCCATTCGCATCGTTGTTTTGGTGCTATTTGCCTACCTGGTCAGCCGGACCGCCCGCCAGACGCGCGAGTTGGCCCGAAGGGTGAATTTATTGGAGGGCATTCTCCCCATTTGCAGCCTGTGCAAGAAAATCCGGGACGAGCGTGGCAACTGGCAACCAGTGGAGATCTATGTCTCGAACCGTTCGGAAGCCATGTTCAGCCACAGCCTCTGTCCCGATTGCCTCAAGCGCGATTACAAAAATGTCCTCAGTGAGGGTTGAGATTCCGCGCGGAACCGGACCCCGGCGACGTGGGGACCCGCCTCTCAGCCGTGGCCCGGCCGCCTTAAGCGACGAATTCCAATTCCTGTCGATGCGGAATGAGCCCGCGTTCGAAAGCCTGCCCCAAGAACCGGCGGATGGATTCCCGGCCCCGCTCGCCATAGTCGAGGGTCCAATGATTCACATACATGCCGACGAATCGGTCGGCGAGGTCGCGTCCCATGTCCCGCGCGTATGGCAGCGCGTGTTGCACCGCCTCGGGGCGATGGTCGAGACTGAATTGAATGCTCGCGGCCAGAACCCCGGCCACGGTTTTGCGATCGGCCGGTGAAAATCGCTTGTGAATGACATTGCCGCCCAGCGGCAGCGGCAGGCCGCCGTTTTCCTTCCCCCACCAGACGCCGAGGTCTTCGCAAACCACCAGCCCCTCATTTTGATACGTCAACTGGCCTTCGTGGATGATCAGCCCCACGTCGGCTTTGCCGGACCGGACGGTTTTGAAAATCTGGTCGAAAGGCACGACGATATGATCGAATTCCTTCGAGCTTTTGCCGAGCCAGAGCTGCAGCGCCAGAAACGCGCTGGTCATGGTTCCCGGCACGGCGATGGTTTTGCGGGCGACCTCCGCCCGGGAAAATTTCTGTCCGGCCACGAGCATCGGACCGTAACCATCGCCCATGCTCGCGCCGCTGGGCAGCAACGCGTATTGGTCGCTGACATAGGCGTAGGCATGGAGGCTGATGGCGGAGATATCCAGCTCCCCGCGTGTCGCGCGTTCATTCAGCGTCTGGATGTCCTGCAAAATATGTTCAAAACGGAAGCCATGCGTCGGAATCAAATCCTTCGCCAGCGCGTAAAACATGAAGGCGTCGTCGGGATCAGGTGAATGACCCAACGTCAGCGTCGCTTGTTGCATCCGCCAAAATTAATTCGAAAGGCGCAAACTGTCACGACGGTAAGCAGAAATTTGGGGATCTCCGTTGTTGGCCCGCCGCACGCGCACTGCCCGGCCCAGCCGCAACCAAACACCACCTCCTCTTTAGCAGGTTGGTTTGCGGGCAGGCCCGACAGGCGCGTGCGTCACGTTCCTCCGCCAACACACATACACACACGGCCCTTAACCCAGTCTCTCAAACACCAAACAACTCATATCAACCCTGCGGTCGCCACCGGGCTCCCCACCCCAAAATACGTCACAGGGTGACAACCGCTTTCCACCAACGTCTTTCCCTTAGCACTGTGCGTGCCGTCGGTGAAATTCGTGGTAACTTTGCGAAAATCCATTGTATTTGGTGAATCTGATCTGGTGGACCGCGCAAATTGCTGTTGTTTTCTTTTCAAAGTGACCAAAAACTTCCGCGCCGAATCGTTTGCCGCGGGTACGGACGTCTTTGCGTCACTTTCCTCTTCCCTTCGAAGGGGGTTGCGATAATCTCCGGCCCGATGAACCTGGAAGCATGCCTTTTCAACCATGCCCGGCCCCGGGCGGTTTATCCGCAGTTCCCGGCCCGATTCATTTGTAACCCCGATTTCGCCGGCCTCGTCTGTTACTCAACCAAAGATGGACTCAAATTAACCACAACCTGAACGCAAACCATCCCAGCCCCAGGAGTCATCATGAACAAACATCTATCCCTTCTCGCAATCGTCGCCGTGGCCATGCTGAGTGCCTGGCCGGCGATGGCCCAACGCGCCCGGATGAGCCCGCATGAAACCATCAGCGGCGTGATCGACGGCAACCGGGTCACCCTTACTTACGGTCGGCCCTACACCACCAAACCCGGGACATCCGAGGTCCGCAAAATTTGGGGCGGACTGGTACCCTATGGGGAACCCTGGCGCATGGGGGCGGACGAGGCGACGACCCTCATTACCCAGAAGCCCATTGAACTGGGGGGCAAGACGGTTCCCGCCGGCGCTTACACCCTTTACATGCTGCCGGACGAAAACGGCGCGTCCCAACTGGCCATCAGCACACGCCTCGGCGGCTGGGGAATCCCTGTGGATACCTCACACGACCTGGCGCGCGTCGACTTGAAAAAAGAAACCTTGGACAAGCCGGTGGACCAATTCACCATGGCGGTCGCCCGGTCCCCTGGCGGGGGTGGCGTCTTGAAGATGATGTGGGAGAACACCGGGTTTTCCGTACCTTTCACCGTTGCAAAGTAATTCGACCAAATCCAACCATCGGACCCATGAACGCAAAACCGTTGCTTTGTTCGCTGGCCTTCGTTTGCGGGCTGGCCTTCGGGACCGGTTTGTCGGCGCAGACGCCGGGAGTTGAATTCCCTGCCGCCAGCCCCGCCTGCACGCTGAAACAGCGCGTCGGCCTCACGGATATTCAAGTGGATTATTCACGGCCGGGGGTCAAAGACCGCACCATCTTCGGCGGCATCGTTCCCTACGGCCAGGTCTGGCGCACCGGCGCCAATCAGGCCACCAAACTCACCTTCAGCACGCCGGTCAAACTGGAGGGGCATGAAATCCCCGCCGGCACTTATGCCCTTTTCACCATCCCCGGCGAGAACGGGTGGACGATCATCATCAATCAGAACGCCAACCAGTGGGGCGCCTTTCAATACCACGAGAAGGATGATGTCGTGCGATTCAAGGTGACGCCGGTGGCATTGGCGGACACCCGCATTGAGACTTTCACCATCGAATTCAACCACATCCGGGATGAGTCGGCGGTGCTCAATTTGGTTTGGGACCAGACCGTGGTCCCGATCCGGCTGGAGGTAAATGTGGCCGACAAGCTCGTCCCGCAAATTAAGTCGGCCCTGGCGGCGCCGGGCAAAAAATCGGACAGCTTCTATTTTCAAGCCGCCACGTTCTATTACGATCATAACCTGGACCTGAAGCAGGCCCTCGACTGGGTCAACACCGGACTGGCGGACAATCCCCGGATTGCCTTTGAAATGTTCCACCTGAAGGCCGAGATTCTGGCGAAGCAGGGAGACAAGCCAGGCGCGATCGCGGCGGCCAAACAATCCACCGAATTGGCGCTGAAGGCCGAAGGCCCCGGCAGTTCATTCCCCAAAATGAATCAGGACCTCATCTCCAGCCTGCAGGAATGACGTCAATTGCGTCCATGGCCGCGCCCGCCCGGCGCTCACGCCCGGCGTGGCGTTTTGTGTTCGGATTGGCCTGCGGCATCGCGGTGCTAAGCGTGCCGCTGTTGGCCGGCGCCGGGCCGACCTCCTCGTCAGCGATGCTGCAGGACCTGTACGGCTTCGACGGGATGGGTAGCGTGCTTTACGTCGCCGCACATCCTGATGATGAGAACACCCAATTGATTGCCTATCTGGCACGCGGCCGGCGTTACCGCACCGCCTATCTTTCGCTTACGCGCGGCGATGGCGGTCAGAATGTGCTGGGTCCGCAATTTGGCGACGAGCTGGGCGTCATCCGCACGGAAGAACTGCTCGCCGCCCGGCGCGTGGATGGCGGACGGCAGTTTTTTTCGCGGGCAGTCGATTTTGGTTTTTCCAAGGATTATCGCGAGACGCTGAGAATTTGGGACAAACCGGAAGTGCTGTCCGACATGGTGCGCGTCATCCGCGAGTTCCGGCCCGACGTGGTCATCACGCGCTTTTCATCGGTGCCGGGCGGCACGCATGGACATCACACGGCCTCGACGGTACTGGCCATCGAGGCGTTCAAGCTGTGCGGTGACCCGAAGGCGTTTCCCGACCAGCTCCAGGAAGGCCTCACGCCGTGGCAACCCAAACGCTTGCTCTGGAATGTGGGCGGCTTTCAGAGCAGCGGGAACGCCACCAACCTGATCCGGATGGATGTCGGCGGCAAGGATTCCGTATCCGGTGAGTCCTTCGCCGAAATTGCCGCGCACAGCCGCTCGATGCACAAGACCCAGGGCTTTGGAAATTTTGCCGGCTTCGGCGGCGGCAACGGGCCGAGGTCGGAATCATTCGAACTCCTCGACGGCGAACCGGCGACCCATGACATCATGGATGGCGTGGACACGACCTGGTCGCGCGTGCCCGGCGGCGCGGAAATCGGCAAGATGGCTGATGACGTCATCACAAAATTTGATCCCCAAAACCCGGCGGCCAGCGTGCCCGCGTTGTTGACAATCAAAAAAAATCTGGCCGGTTTGGCCCCGGACGACCCGGTGGTGAATGAAAAGCGCCGGCAATTGGACCAGCTCATTCAGGAATGTCTTGGTCTGACCGTGGCGACGACGGTTCCACAGGCCGAAGTTGTGCCCGGCGAGACGTTGGATCTGCATCTGACGGCCGCAATCCGTTCGGACGTGGTTCCCGTTCGCTGGGTGGCGGCGCGGTGTCCGGCCATCGGGACCGAATTCGCCGTGGGCACGGACCTTTCAACCCATCAAGCGGTCAGCCGCGATGCGATGGAAACACTTCCGGCCGATACGCCGTTGAGCCAGCCATATTGGTTGCGCGAAGACCATACCGCCGGCATGTTCCGCGTGGATGATCCGAAACTCATCGGGCGTCCGGAAAATCCTCCGGTCTTTGCGCTGGAACAGATTTTTGACGTGGGCGGCCAGACTTTAATTGTTCCTGACGAGCCGGTGCAGGTCACGGCCAACCGGGTGGAAGGTGCGACCCGAAACTTGGATGTGATTTCGCCGGTGTCACTCAAGCTGGCATCCGATGTCAGCTTGTTCGCGCCCAAGGCCAGGCGACCGGTGACGGTGGAGGTGACGGCGGCGCGGCCCGACACGGCCGGCACTTTGCGACTGGACGCGCCGGCGGGTTGGAAGGCCGTTCCCGCGACGCAAGCGTTCCATTTGAAAGCCGCCGGAGACAAGGCCCGGTTTACGTTCAAGGTGACCGCGCCGCCGGAACCAATGGTCGCCAACCTCACCGCCGAGGCTGAAGTCGGCGGCAAGAGTTACGACAACGAGCGCATCGTGATCGACTACCCGCACATTCCGCTGCTGTTGTTGCAGCCGCCCGCCCGGCTCAAGGCCGTCTGCCTCAACCTCGCCATCCGCGGCCATAAGGTCGGTTATCTCCCGGGTGCCGGCGATGATGTGGCCCAATGCCTTGCAGACATGGGTTACCAGGTTACCACCCTGACCGGCGATGACCTGACTGCAAATCGTCTGAAGGCATTCGATGCCGTGGTCATTGGCGTCCGCGCATTTAATGTTCGCACCGATCTCGTCTCCCATTTGCCGGCCTTGTTCGCTTATGTTGAAGCTGGCGGCAATGTCATCGAACAATACAACCGGCCGGGACGCGATTTGAAGACCGACCAGCTCACGCCCTATCACCTGCAACTTTCCAACGACCGCGTGACGGATGAAACCGCGCCGGTGACGTTCCTCGCGCCCGACCATCCGGTGCTCAACACGCCGAACAAAATCACCAGCGCCGATTTTGACGGTTGGATTCAGGAGCGCGGGATTTATTATCCCGACCAATGGGATGACCATTTCACGCCGATTCTCGCGTGCAACGATCCCGGCGAAGCGCCGCTCAAAGGGGGACTGCTCGTCGCCTCCTATGGCAAGGGCCATTTTGTTTATACCGGCCTGGTGTTTTTCCGGCAACTGCCGGCCGGCGTCCCTGGCGCTTACCGGTTGTTTGCCAATCTGGTTTCGCTCGGAAAATGAGATCTCCGGAGGCCAGCCCCGTATCCGTTAATACGCCTCCGGAAAACAGGGACGAATTGACCAGCCTGCCGTGGCTGCGCACCTGGCGCGGCGTTTACCTTTTTGTCTTCGGCTGTTTCGTTTTGTGGGTGCTGTTGTTGCTCGCGCTGACGATGAGCTATTCATGAACCTTCTCGATTTCGTCGTCCTGATTGGCAGCATGGTGGCCATCGCCGCCTACGGCGCCTGGCATACGCGCCGGCATCGGAGCCTGAACCACTATCTGCGGGGCGACGAAACCGTCGGCTGGCTGACCATCGGTATTTCGGTCGCCGCCACCCAGGCGAGCGCCATCACGTTCATCTCCACGCCGGGCCAGGGATACGAGAGCGGGCTGGATTTCGTGCAGAATTATTTCGGCATGCCGCTGGCGCTGATTCTCATTGCCGCGGTCTTCCTGCCGATATACCGGCGCTTGAATGTTTATACGGCCTATGAATATCTGGGTCATCGTTTCGATGCCAGGACCCGTTTGCTGGGCGCTGCCTTGTTTCTTGTGTCGCGTGGGCTGGCGGCGGGCATCACGATTTATGCACCGGCCATCATCCTGTCTACCGTGCTGGGCTGGCGGTTGGACCTGACCATCATCCTGAGCGGACTACTGGTGATCATTTATACCGTCGCCGGCGGCAGCCGGGCGGTGACGCTTACCCAAAAGTGGCAAATGGCCGTCATCTTCGGCGGCATGGTGGCGGCGTTTGTCATCCTGTTGCTGAAACTGCCAACCAGCCTTGGCGACGCCTTCACCGTGGCGGGCGGCTTCCAAAAGCTGGACGCGGTGAGCTTCTCAGTCGATCTCCACCGGCGTTATACGTTCTGGACCGGGATGCTCGGCGGATTTTTTCTGTCGCTGTCCTACTTCGGCACCGACCAGTCGCAGGTGCAGCGTTACCTTTCAGGGTCCTCCCTGCGCGAAAGCCGGCTGGGGCTGATGTTCAATGCCGTGCTGAAGATTCCCATGCAATTTTTCATCCTGCTGCTCGGCGTGATGGTGTTTGTCTTCTACCAATTTGAGCAGCCGCCGATTTTTTTCAATCAATCCGCCTGGCACGAAGCCGTCAGGCATGACCCCGGCGACAAACTCCAGGCGCTGCAACAGGAATTCGCCGCGGCTTACGCGCAAAAGGAGCAATTGATTCACCAATGGCTCGAGGCCAAACATGCCGGGGACGGCAAGGCTGAGGCCGTGGCGCGGACGCAGGCCCTGGCGGCGTTGGATCACAGCGACACCGTGCAGGCCGAGGCCAGGAGCGTGATGCAAAAGGACGATCCGGGCGTGCAAAGCAACGACGCCGATTACGTCTTTGTCACGTTCATCCTCGGCCATTTGCCGCACGGTTTGATTGGACTGCTGATGGCGGCGTTTTTCGCCGCCGCGCTCCAATCGAAGGCCGCCGAACTCAACGCGCTCGGCTCGGTCACCACGGTGGATTTCTACCGGCACCTGCTCAAACGCGAAGCCAGCGACGCGCATTACGTCGCGGCCACCAAATGGTTCACGTTGTTCTGGGGCCTGGTGGCGCTTGCCTTCGCGTTGTTTGCGAACCTGGTGGAGAATTTGATCCAGGCGGTCAACATCGTTGGCTCGGTTTTCTACCCCATCGTGCTCGCCCTGTTCCTCGTGGCCTTTTTCATCAAACGCATCGGCGGCACCGCCATGTTCTGGGGCGCGTTGTCGTCCCAGGTACTGGTCCTCGCCCTGTACTTCCTGCATTACCGGGTTCCGAAACTCGATTTTTCCTACCTCTGGTATAATTTCATCGGCTGCGCCGCCTGCGTGTTGTTGAGCCTGATGATTCAGGCCGCCCTCGGCGCCACCGACAAACCCGCGCCGGCATCGCCTGCGTCATGAGTTCCGCTCCGGTCATCTGTTTCGGCCAGCAACCGTGCGGTTTTTTCCCGCGGCGCTTCCTGTTTGCCAAAATCCGGACGGCCCGCCGGCTCCAGTCCGAAACCGGTGGCGAAATTATTTACTTCTGCCACGACAGTGACCATGACCCGCGCGAGACGCAGACCATCCTGCGCCATCGCAAAACCCATGAACCGGCCCGGCTCAATTTCACCTTCAAAAACCGGATTCAACGGAAATTTTCGCCGCAATACCTCAAACAGATTGCCGCCGGCTGGCAGGACAAAACCGCGCTGCAGTTGCCAAATTACGTCGGGCATCCCCTGATCACCGTTTTCAAAAAAATTTCCGCCCTCAACACCGCCGATTTTTGCCTGGAAATGTATCGCGGCATGGGTCTGCTCGAAGGTATCCGGGTGGTGCGTTCCAGCGATCCCGCCATTCGCCGCGCAGCCTGCGACGTGCCGGAATTCTTTGTGGATGTTCCGTTTGAAGGTGAAACCGTCCGCGCCCGTTTCTCGAAAGATGCGTTTCAACTCCACGAAGGCGGCGATTCCTTTGTCACGTTGCCTCCGACCGCCTTTGCTAGGGAGCAAATCAGCCCGACGCGCGATACCCGGTTGCGCTGGATGCAATCGGTCGTGCATTGCACGCATTACATTGCCGGGGCCGGGGAGATGGCCTATCTTCGCCGGGAAGAAACACCGGAGATCACGTTTGTCAACCGCGATGCCATTGAGCGTGCCGATGAAGCCTGCACCGAAATTCCGACCTGAACTCCCGTCGTTGCTGGCCTTCGGCGCGCATCCCGACGACATCGAATTTGGCTGCGGCGGCGTCATCGCGAAAGAAACCCGTGCTGGTCGCGCGGCCGGCTTTGTCGTTTGCTCGCGCGGAGAATCGGCGTCACACGGCACGCCGGCGCAGCGCGTGGCGGAGGCAAAAAAATCCGCCGCGGCGCTGGGCGCGACGGTTGAATTCATTGAACTCGACGGCGACGCACATTTTGAAGTTCGTGCGGCTCATGCCATCAAACTGGCGGGTGTCATCCGCCGTGTGCGACCGGGCGTTGTGCTCGCGCCGAGCCTGGTCGAAAACCAGCATCCCGACCATTCCCGGCTGGGGCAACTGGTCCGCGACGCCTGCCGGCTCGCCCGTTTCGGCGGCGTCAAGGAACTGCGCCGCGCCCCGGCTCACGCGATTGAACAACTGTTTTACTACGCGGTCACGCCGGAAGCCGAACCGACCAATCTCACGCCGGTGCTGATGGATGTTTCGGCGCCGGAAACCCTCGCCGCCTGGACGGCGGCGATGGAGGCGCATGCGACGCAGGCCGCCGCACGCAACTACGTGGAATTGCAGCTTGCCCAGGCGCGGCTGCGCGGACTGCGCGCCGGCGTCGGTCATGCCATCGCGCTGTTCCCCAACGACCCGCTCGTGTTGGACTCGCTCGCACAAGTCGGCCGCAGCGCCAGGCGGTTTTAGGCACGTGACGAGTGACGAGTGACAAGTGACATGAAAACAGCAGCGCGACGAATACATTTCCCGATCCTGCCACCTGTCACCTGTCGCTTGTCACATTTCATTGCATGAAAATCGGCATCGCCTGTTATCCCAGCGTTGGCGGCAGCGGCATCCTCGCCACCGCCCTGGGCGAGGAACTGGCGCGGCGCGGACACGAAGTCCATTTCTTCAGCTACGAACGTCCGTTTCGCCTGCCGGAGCATGCACCGCGACTTCATTTTCATCCGGTCGTCATCAATGAATATCAACTGTTCAAGTATCCCGACTACACCCTGCCGCTCTCGGTGAGAATGGCCGCGGTCAGCCGTGACCATCATCTGGACGTATTGCACGTTCATTACGCGGTGCCGCACGCGACGGCGGCGATTCTCGCGCGTTCGATGCTGCCACCGGCCCAACAACCGCGCGTCGTCACCACCTTGCATGGCACCGACACCACGTTGCTGGGCAGCGATCCGGGTTACGGCCCGGCCATCCATCACGCGCTCACCTGTTCGGACGCGGTTACCGTCGTGTCTGAATTTCTGAAACAGGAAACCCAGCGTGTGCTCGGCTTCAATGGACCGCTGGAGGTGATTTACAATTTCTTTGCGCCCCGTCCGCCGCGCCGTTCGCGCGCGGAAGTGCGCCGCGAGCTGGGCGTCGCGGACAATGAGGCAATGATTCTCCATTCCTCCAATCTCCGGCCGGTAAAACGCATTGAGCTCCTGCTCGAAACCGTGGCCCGCGTCCGCCCGCGCGAAACTTTCAAACTCGTGGTTATGGCGGGGGGAAGCTTTGAGCCATACCTCAAAGACGTGCAGCGGCTGGGACTCAAAGACCGCGTCATCGTGCGTGAGAACGTAAATGAAATCGAAGACTACCTGCAGGCGGCGGATTTGGGACTGTTTACCTCCGAGACGGAGAGCTTTTGTTTGAGCATCCTGGAGGCCATGAGTTTTGGCTGTCCGAGCGTGGCCCGGCGGGCAGGCGGAATTCCGGAAGTGGTGGCAGACGGCGTGAGCGGGTTGCTGGTGGCGTCCGCCGATCCGGACGCCCTGGCACAGGCCGTTGAAGGTTTGATTCGGGAACCCGGTCGCCGGATGGCGATGGGTGAGGCGGCGCAGCGCCGTGCCCGCGGGCACTTTTCCGCGGAGGCCATCGTGCCTCGCTATGAAGCGCTTTACCAGCGTGTCTGCGGTTGTGCGGGTTGACGATTTCAGTACGGAACAAAAACCGCTGTTGGTTTTTCCCTGGCGTGACCAAAATCCATCGGAACCGTGACAAAATTGCGGCTTCCCCGTCCCCGACCGGAGCAAGGCGTGCTACTGCTGCGCATTCGAAGAACTTGCGGGAACGACGATGGGATGGTAAAGGGTTCTGATTGAAATGCGTTGTCGAAACCAGGCAACGCAAACGGGGTGGCCCGGCGGGATACCCGGTCGTGCTCGTTACCGGATAAGGTGTGGTTTCCCGGTTGCCATGGGGTGGTTGTTGAAAAGGAACGTCTCGAAAAGTTATGGAGCAGGAAAACGCCAAAGTGGAAGCGACAGGTGGTTCGGAAAAGGAAGTCATGCCGCCCCCGCCGCGTAAACGGGGACGCCAGCAGAAAATTCTTCTCATTGGTCTGGCGGGGCTGGTGGTCCTCGCCACGGTGATTTTCTATTATTGCCGTTTCGTCGCGCCCTACGAATCCACCGATGATGCCTTCATTGACGGTTATGTCACCCTGGTGAGTTCCCGCGTGCCGGGACAGGTCGAAAAGCTTCAGGTGGTGGACAATCAGGAGGTCAAGGCCGGCGATGTGCTGGTGGAAATCGATCCGCGCGATTACGCGGCCAGCCTGGCCCAGGCCCGCGCGGATCTGGCCGTGGCCCACAGCCAGTCGGACCAGTCCCGGGCGCAGGTGAAGGTCGGCGAAGCCGGGGTCGCGCGCGCGCAGGCGGCGGTGACGGCCGCCGAAGCGGAAGCCCAACGGGCGAACGACGATCTCAAGCGTTATCAATCCGTGGAAAGCCGGGCGGTGTCCCAAAGCGCATTTGATTCGGCCCGGGCCCAGGCGCGGTCCGCCAACGCCGAGGTGGAGGCCGCGCGCAGCCAGGCCCAGGCGGCCCAGGCGGAAGTGGCCTTGAGCGAGGTGGCGGTGGAGACCGCCGCGGCTGCCGTGCAGCAGGCCGAGGCCAGACTCCAGCAGGCGGAACTGAATTTTTCCTACACCAAAATTATCGCTCCCATGGATGCGCGCGTCACGGCCCGCTCGGTGCAACCGGGAAATTATGTGCTACCCGGCCAGGCCTTGCTGGCGCTGGTGCCGAAGGACGTCTGGGTGACCGCCAATTTCAAGGAAACGCAATTGACCTACATGCGCGCGGGACAACCGGTGGAACTGCGCATGGACGCTTATCCGAACCGGAAATTCAAGGGCCGCGTGGACAGCCTGCAGGCGGGCACCGGCGCGCGGTTCAGCCTCTTGCCGCCGGAAAATGCGGTGGGCAATTACGTCAAGGTGGTCCAGCGTGTGCCGGTCAAGATTGTCTTCGATGAATCGCTGCCCACCAACCTGGACCTGGCGCCGGGCATGTCCGTCGTGCCCGAGGTCAAAGTCAGATGAGCGACCCGTCGTCCATTTCGGCGGTCGCCTGGCGGCCGCGCGCCAATCCGTGGTTGATTGCGCTGCCGGTGATGCTGGCGACGTTCATGGTCATCCTGGACACCTCCATCGTGGTGGTGGCGTTGCCATACATTGCGGGAAATCTCGGCGCCACCCAGGACGAATCCACCTGGGTGTTGACCAGCTATCTGGTGGCCAACGCCGTCATCCTGCCGGCCAGCGCCTGGTTCGCCAGTTTCTTCGGGCGCAAACGTTTTCTGGTCGGCTGCACCATTGTCTTCACTTTAGCTTCGGTCTGTTGCGGTATCGCGACCAGCATGCCGATATTGGTGGCCGCCCGGGTCCTGCAGGGCCTGGGCGGCGGCGCCATGCAACCGCTTTCCCAGGCCATCCTGCTGGAAAGTTTTCCGCCCACCCAGCGCGGCACGGCCACGGCCTTGTTCGGCCTCGGCATCGTGGTCGCCCCCATCATCGGTCCCACGTTGGGCGGCTGGCTCACCGACCAGTTTTCCTGGCGCTGGACTTTTTACATCAATTTTCCCGTGGGCATCCTCGCGGTTTTCCTGATGCTTCTGGTGGTCGAGGACCCGCCCTATATTCGCGCCGGCCGGCCGGGCCGGATTGATGGCATTGGCTTTGCCCTGATGGGACTGTTTCTGGGGACCTTGCAAATCCTGCTCGACAAAGGCCAGGACGCGGACTGGTTTGACGCCGTCTGGCTGCGCTGGTTCGCCGTCATCTCCGTCTTGTCCCTGATCGGCTTTATTGTGCGCGAACTGCGGACCGATCATCCCATCGTGGATTTGCGCGTTTTCAAAAACCGCAACTTCGCCGTGAGCAGCGCCTTGTTTGGACTGTTCGGCATGATTCTTTATGCGCTGATTACGCTGCAACCTTTGTTTCTCCAGTCGCTGCTGGGTTACACGGCCTTTGACGCGGGCCTTTCCGTCACCCCGCGCGGCATCGGGTCGTTGGTCGCGTTGTTTTGTGTGGGCGCGCTGGTCAGCCGGGTCAATCCCAAGCTCCTGGTCGGATTCGGCTTCGCCATGTTGGGGCTTTCCAGTTTTATGCTGTGCCGGTTAAGCCTGCAAATGGCCATGGGCAACATCATCACCGCCAATGTCATTGCGGGTCTCGGCACGAGCTTCATTTTCGTGCCGTTGACAACCCTGGCGATCGGCACCCTGCGCAACGAACAGATCGGCAACGCCACCGGCATCCAGAATCTGGTCCGTAATATCGGCGGCAGCTTCGGCCTTTCCTTCGTTTCCACCATGCTGGAACGCTACGCGCAGGCGCACCAGGCCATGATGGTCGGGCAATTGTCTCCCTTGAACCCCCAGTACCAGCACAAATCCGGCGTGCTGCAACAGGTTTTCGGGCAACACTTCAATCCCGTCGATGCCCTGGCCCGGGCGCGCGATTTCCTGTATCATACCCTGTTGCAACAGGCCAATTACTGGTCATTCATGAACTTGTTTTACGTGGTGGCCTGCCTTTGCGCAGTGTGCGTTCTGTGCGTATTGTTTTTTGAAAGGCCTCGGCAGGTCCACGCGGTATCGCTGGCGGAATAGGGGACCCTGACGTTATGAAACAAATCCTTCTCATCGACCGTGAATTTGGCGCTGGTTGCAGCCACATCAGCGAGAAACTTGCCGCCCGCCTGGACTGGAAACTGTTCGATGACGCGTTGACCCAGGAAATCGCCCGGCTCGCAAAGATCCCGGTGGAAGACTGCCGGCGGCGCGAGGAACGCAAGGACCCCTTGCTGCAACGGTTGATCAACCTTATCTGGCGCGGAAGTTTTGACCGGAACCTGCCGTCGCCGGACCTGGCCATCCTGGACACTGACCGCCTGGTTTCCATCGTCCAAAAAGTCATCGAACAGGCCGCCGAAAAGAAACCCTGCATCATTGTAGGCCGCGGCGCGCCGTATTTTCTTCGCGACCGCACCGACACCTTTTCGGTTTTTCTGTACGCTTCGCGCGAACTCAAATTCCGACGGGTGCTCAAGCGCGTGGGCAACGAGGCGGAGGCCGCCAAACTGGTGGATACCATGGACGAGGACCGCCGGAAGTTCGTGAAACATTACTTCGGCCACGAATGGCCCAATCGCCAGCTATTCCAGGCCATGCTCAACACCGGCGTCGGCGTCGATGACACCGTCGAAGCCATCCTGCACCTGCTGGACGCCGCCAATCGCAACGGGGAGGCAGCCAAAAAAAAATGAGATGGCTCACGGTCATGGCGGTACTGTGTCTGGCGCTCCTAGCGGGTTGCGCTGTGGGGCCCAATTACCATCCGCCTCAGGCAAACACGCCGACGTCATGGACCTCGCCCTTGGCCGGCGGCGAAACGAACGGCCCGGCCGATCTCGCCGCGTGGTGGCGGAATTTTAACGACACCAACCTGGATTCGTTCATGACCATGGCGGTCCAGTCCAATTTCACGCTTCGCATCGCCGAGGCCCGGGTGCGCGAAGCCCGGGCTGAACGGGACGTGGCCGCCGGTGGTTTATGGCCTTCGATTGGCAGTTCGGCCGCCTACTCCCGGAACCGTTTTGGACAAAACGCCTTCCCGCCGCTGCCACCCGGCACGGCGCTGGATTACAATCTTTACAACACCGGTTTCGATGCCGCCTGGGAGATCGATATTTTCGGCGGCGCCCGCCGCGCCGTGGAGGCCGCCAATGCGGAAATGGGCGCCGCGGAATACGGTCAGCGCGACGTGCTGGTCTCGTTATTGGCGGAGGTTGCGCGGAATTACATCGGGGCGCGCAGTTACCAGCAGCGCCTCGCCATCACGCGCGACAATATCCGGGTGCAGCAGGAAATTCTCGACCTGACCAGCAACCGCTATCAAAACGGACTCAGCAGCGACCTCGACGTGCAACAGGCCACGGCCCTGCTGACCGCCACCGAGGCGCAGGTGCCTTCGCTGGAAACCGGTTTCGATGAATCCGTCCGGCACCTGGCCGTGCTGCTCGGCCGGCCGCCGGGCGCGTTGCTGGACGCCCTGTCCGTGGAACAACCCATTCCGCTGACGCCGCCGGCCGTGCCGGTGGGATTGCCGTCGGATTTGCTGCAACGCCGGCCCGACGTGCAGCGTGCGGAACGCGAACTGGCCGCCGCCACGGCGCGCATCGGCGTGGCCAAAGCGGATTTGTTCCCGAAATTTTCGCTGACGGGCATTGCCGGCCTGCAAAGCATATCCGCGAACAACTGGTTTGATTATGCGAGCCGGTATTGGTCCGCCGGGCCGACCGTGCAATGGGAACTGTTTGAGGCCGGCCGCATCCGGGCCAATGTCCGGGTCCAGAACGCGCGCCAGGAACAGGCTTTGGATGAGTACCAGCAGACCGTGCTGACTGCGCTGGAGGATACCGAGAACGCACTCACCGCTTATGCCCGGGAACAAGTCCGGCGCGAATCGCTGACGCAATCCGTGCAGGCGAACCAGCAGGCGTTGGACCTGTCCACCCAGCTTTACAAAAGTGGCCTGGCGGATTTCCTGCACGTGCTGGATTCCGAACGCTCATTGTACGCGGCGCAGGACGCGTTGGTGCAAAGCGATCAGGCGGTCTCGCTCAATCTCGTGCAGCTTTACAAGGCGCTCGGCGGCGGCTGGGAAAAGGATTCCGGATTAGCCACGACATCACTTGAAACAAGCAACCGATAAGCGTGATGATTGACCCGACCAGTGCCCTCACCCGGCAATTGCTGGAGTGGATTGCTGACAAACCCCGGACTTACGCCGAAGTTCTTGAAGCCTGGCGCACCACCTGTCCCCGCCTTTCAATCTGGGAGGACGCCTGTATCAATGGCCTTATCCACTACGATCCAGCCGGCGACCGCATCGTATCCCTAAGTCCAAAAGGCCGGGCGCTGCTCCAGTCTCGATCGCCGAATCCCTCGACCGGCTAGAGCGAGGTCAATGAAACCATAGCCGCAAAAATGCGCAGAAAGCGCGAAACCGATTTTTAATTTTGTGACTTTTGAGCCTCTTTGCGGCAATCCCTTTTCCTCTGGCCCAACGTGGCTGCGATTTTGGTTTATCAGATCCAGCGGTGGAAACGCGACCATGTTTTTGCCGTCCGGTTCTGCTTTGCGGTCAGAACTTTGCGTCCTTGGTGTTCTCGGCAGTTAAAAAAATCCGGGTGCAAGTTCGCGCTTCCTTTTGGGGCATTTCGCGATTAGCGTTTTCCCGTGGAAGCCGGTGTGGCGAAATGGCAGACGCACAGGACTTAAAATCCTGGGACCGTAAAAAGTCGTGTGGGTTCGAGTCCCACCACCGGCACCAGTCTTCGCTCGTCGCTCCGCGACGAGCTTCGCCTCGGTAAGCCAGCCAAATTCAACCCGCTGCAAGGCAAGGGTGAAGGCTGCCGCGTCGTAGCGCACCAGCGCGAAGACGGGCTTATCCGACAACGTGAATGCGGGCTACGGCTCGGCAGGCCAGTCTTCGCCTCGGCGAGCCAGCCCAATTTCACGGGCAACAAAACATTCGAGGCTGCCGCGTCGAAGTGGAACAAAGACGGGCTATCTTCCTTCGCTTAAACCAGGACGGCGTTGTTTGCTTTCAGATATTTCTCAATGGTTTTTATGCCATTGCACGAATTGGGGACGCGGGCGGCGTTTGGCTTGCCCAATTTGTAATGCACCAGCAGCTTGCCGACCATGGCCACTTGAAGGTTTGCATGCGCCATGCTCCAGAGTTGACCGGCCTCCAGAGGTTGTTGGCGGATGCGGCCCGGCAACTTAATTTTTATCATGATGGATGGTGCCTTTTAACTTCCGATTAAACCAGTTAAATCGCCGCGCGATCTTTTTGGCGAAACGGTGAACGGGCGTAACCGGAAGATTTAAGCCATGACGATATTGTCCCTTTTAACCGAATATACATGCTTCGTTTCACCGTTGAACGCAACTGGGCTTACCCTCAAAACTCCTTGTCATTACCTCACCGGCGGAGTATTTCCCGTTTAATCCCGTCTGAATGAGAGATGTCCTGAATTATTTATAATCCAAAAGCCAATATGAAGAATTTTGCTTTCATTCCACTCGTTGCCGGCGCGTTGTTTTGTGCGGTCGCGTCCGCCCAGCCCGCCCTCACCATTTATAACCAGAACTTCGCCGTCGTCCGTGATACCGTGCCGCTCGACCTCCAGTCCGGCGTCAACGATGTGCGTTACGCCGACGCCACCGCGCAGGTGGAGCCGGATTCGGTGATTCTGCGCGATCCGACCGGCAAACATTCGCTCCAGATTCTGGAACAGAATTATCGCAACGACCCGGTCACGCAGGAATTGCTGTTGTCGATGTTTGAAGGGAAGACGATCGATTTTGAAACCCTGCGCCTGAAGGACAACACGCAGGTCCGCGAAATCGTTCCCGGCAAAATCATCCGCAGCGGGTACGTGCCGGGTGGCAACGCGGAGCAACCCATCATCGAAGTGAACGGCAAGCTGCAATTCAGCCTGCCGGGAGAACCGTTGTTTCCCGATCTGGGCGACGACACCGTGCTCAAGCCGACGTTGAACTGGCTGCTGCAATCGGACAAGCCGGGCAAATTCGGCGCCGAAGTCGGTTATATCACCGGTGGCTTCAGTTGGAGCGCGAGTTACAACCTGGTCTCGCCCGAGAAGGGCGACATCGTGGATGTGGTCGGCTGGATCACGATGAACAACCAGAGCGGCAAGACCTTTCGCGACGCCAGTATCAAATTGATGGCCGGGGACGTAAACCGGGTTCAGCCGCCAACATTTACTGCCGGTATTGGGGGAGCTTACAGGATGGCGCTGGCTGAAAATGCCCCCGCCGTCACGGAAAAAGCCTTTGACGAGTTTCATCTCTACAGCATTGCGCGGCCGACAACGTTACGCGACCGCGAGACCAAGCAGGTTGAATTTGTTCACGCCGAGAAGGTGGTGGCGCCGACGATTTACGTCTATGACGGCGCCCCGAGCTATCGTTTCTATGGCGGGCTCAACTACGAGCAGGGTTACGGCGCGGAGGGCAATGAAAAGGTGCAGGTGATGCGCGAGTTTGTGAACGCGGAGACCAATCACCTCGGCATCGCATTGCCGGCGGGCAAGCTGCGGTTTTATCGCCGCGACACCGACGGCCAGTTGCAGTTTGTGGGCGAAAACCAGATTGATCACACGCCGCGGAACGAGACGATCCGGCTGACGACCGGCAATGCCTTCGACCTGGTGGGCGAACGCAAGCAGACGAATTTCCACGTGGACACCGGCGACAAGTGGATGGACGAGTCGTTTGAGATCAAATTGCGCAACCGCAAAACGGAGCCGGTGGTAATCCGTGTGGTGGAACATCTCTATCGTTGGAACAACTGGGAAATCACGCAGAAGTCGGACGATTTCACAAAGCAGGATGCACAGACCATCGAGTTTCGGGTGCCGGTCAAGCCGGACGAGGAAAAGGTCGTCACCTACACCGTGCATTATTCGTGGTGAATCAGCTTTTCCGTTGAAAGCAAAAAGTTTTTCTTCTGCTTGACAAGCCGCTCGAGCCGTTGAACATGGGCGAAACCATCAACCAGAACCTCCTATGAAAAAATGTCTATTATCCGGCCTGCTGGCTTTGCTGGCGGGTTCCCTGTTCGCGGCGGACTCCAGCCCCAAGGATGATGTTACCAACGCGGCCAAAAAACTCGGTGACAGCGCCAATTACACCTGGCACACCACCGTGGTGGTTCCGGAAGACGCCCAATTCAAGCCCGGCCCGACGGACGGTCAGACCGAAAAGGGTGGTTTCACTGACGTCAAGCTTTCGTTCGGTGACAACACCACCGAATTCGTGAAAAAGGGTGAAGACGCGGCGGTTACCGATCCCGACGGCAACTGGCAGTCGCTCACCAATCTGGAAAATGACAGCGAAGGTCCGGGACGATTCATGGTCGGCATGGTCAGGAACTTCAAGACGCCGGACGCACAGGCCGGCCAGTTGGTCGCAGGCGCCAAGGAACTTAAAAAAGACGGCGACGTTTATTCCAGCGACCTCACTGAAGACGGCGCCAAGGCGATGATGACGTTCGGCCGGGGACGCGCCGGCGGCCCCACAATCACCAATCCTTCCGGTTCCGTGAAGTTCTGGCTCACCGATGGTGCCCTGACCAAATACGAATTCAAAGTGAAGGGTACCATGAGCTTCAACGGCAACGACTTTGACGTTGACCGCGATACCACTGTGGAAATCAAGGACGTCGGTGCAACCAAGGTGACCGTGCCGGACGACGCGAAGAAGAAATTGTCACCCTGATGTTCGAACGCGGTCAATTTGAAATTTCCATCGGCCGTAGTGGTGGCACATTTTGGAATTATTCGGTGGGGCGAGCGTACTCGCGAGCCATCATCGTTAAGCCTGACTGCGCCGGTCCGGCTCGTCAGTAGCCTCGCCCCACCGAAAGTGGGAACGTGCATTATCAAGTTGGTTGCCCGGTGGCTCGCTTGAAATTTTCTCCGCCGGCAAACGGTTGACAATTGAACGTCGTCCGTCAATTTCGTGTCATAATCCCGTCCTGCCACGGGATGCAAACAAGGACAACCGCAATTTTGCGGAAGCGGGATATTTCAACGCGAACGAATTGAAGCCATGAACCCAACGTCTGATACCAAGGTGCCGACCGGGCCGTCCCCGGCCATGCCGCTGCACGAACAACTGATGCGCCAGCATTTGCAGGAGGAGAACCTGCCGCAGGCGGTCATGCCGTCATGTCCCGTCAACAAGGTTTTGAAAGGCCAGAAGGCGCTCATTACCGGCGCCAATTCCGGCATCGGCGAGGCCGTCGCACTGGCGCTGGCCGAGGCGGGCGCTGACGTCGTCATCAATTACGTGACGCATCCCGAAGCTGCGGAGGCGGTCGTGCAGAAAGCTGCCGGGTTCGGCATAAAAGCGTATGCGCATCAAGCCGACGTGCACCGCGAAGACCAGGTGCAGGCCATGTTTCAGAAAATGATCCAGGAATTCGGCACCATTGACATCCTGGTCAACAACGCCGGGTTGCAAAAGGATTCGCCCATCGAGGACATGACGCTGGCCGACTGGCAACTGGTGATTGACGTGAATCTGACCGGGCAATTCCTGTGTGCGCGCGAGGCCATCCGGGAATTCAAACGCCGCGGCATCCGCCCGGAAATTTCCTGCGCCGCCGGCAAAATCATCTGCATGAGTTCGGTGCACGAGGTCATTCCCTGGGCCGGCCACGTGAACTACGCGGCCAGCAAGGGCGGCATCATGATGCTGATGAAGAGCATCGCCCAGGAGGTCGCGCCCTGGCGCATTCGCGTGAACTCCATCTGTCCCGGTGCCATTCGCACACCCATCAACACGCAGGCCTGGAGTACGCCCGAGGCTTATCGCAAGCTGATGAAACTGGTCCCCTACAAACGTATTGGCGAACCGAGCGACATCGGGCACACCGCCATCTGGCTGGCGTCGGATTATTCGGATTACATCCACGGCGCGAGCATTTTTGTGGATGGCGGCATGACGCTGTATCCCGGGTTCGAAACCGGCGGTTGAAACGAGCATGAATTCAGAGCAGGAACGTCTGGCGGCGGCTCACACCGGGGCGACACCGTGGCAACGTTGGGGGCCGTATCTTTCGGAACGCCAATGGGGCACCGTGCGCGAGGACTACAGTCCCGGCGGCACGGCCTGGGATTATTTCCCACACGACCACGCCCGCAGCCGGGCCTATCGCTGGGGTGAGGACGGTCTCGCCGGCATCAGCGATGAGCTACAGCGGTTGTGTCTGGCGCTGGCGCTGTGGAACGGTCGGGACCCGATTTTGAAGGAGAGGCTCTTTGGTCTCACGGGCGACGAAGGCAATCACAGCGAAGACGTGAAGGAGCTTTACTATTACCTCGACGCGACGCCGACACATGCCTACCTCAAAATGCTCTACAAATATCCGCAACGGGAATTTCCCTACGCGCGGCTCGTGGAAGAAAATCGCCGGCGGGGCCGGGACCAGATGGAATTCGAGCTGCTCGACACGGGCATTTTTGATGACGACCGCTATTTCGATGTCTTTGTCGAATACGCCAAGGCGGGATCGGACGACCTCCTGATGCGGGTCACCGTCCACAATCGCGGGCCGGAAGCCGCCGCCCTTCACCTGCTGCCGCAACTGTGGTTTCGCAACACGTGGTCCTGGAAAAATTCCGCCAGGCCGAGCCTCACCCGCACGAAGCGCGCCGGTATTTTGGCCAGGCATGCCGAACTGGGCGATTATATCCTGGATTGCGACGGCGAGCCGGAAATTCTGTTCTGCGACAATGACACCAACGTTCGCCGGCTGTATGGCCAGAACGAAGCCATTGGTCATTTCAAAGACGCCTTTCATGAATTCGTTGTTCACGGCAACCGTGCCGCCGTCAGTCCGGATTCCGAAGGCACGAAAGCCGGTGTGCTTTACCGACTTACTGTTCCGGCCGGCGGTTCGCAACAAATCCGGTTGCGGCTGGCTGGAGGTGCGCGCCCTGCCGGAGACTTTGCCGATTTCGATTCCATCTTTGCCGACCGGGTTCGTGAAGCGGATCAATTTTACGCCGACTTGCAGAAGGATATTGTCGATGCCGACGCGCGCCTGGTCCAGCGCCAGGCATTTGCCGGCATGATCTGGGGCAAGCAGTTCTACCATTATAACGTGGTGGACTGGTTGCGCGGCGACCCGGCCCAACCGCCGCCACCGCCCGAACGCAAACACGGCCGCAACTCGGATTGGAAGCATCTCAACAACGCGGAAATCATTTCCATGCCGGACAAGTGGGAATACCCGTGGTATGCCTCGTGGGACCTGGCGTTTCATACCATCGCCCTGGCGCTCGTGGACGCCGAATTTGCCAAGCGCCAGCTCGTCCTGCTCACCCGCGAATGGTACATGCACCCGAACGGCCAGTTGCCTGCTTACGAGTGGGCGTTCGGCGATGCCAATCCGCCCGTTCACGGTTGGGCCGCGTGGCGGGTGTTCCAGATAGACCGCAAGCAACGCCGCAAAACAATTCCCGACGATCCCGGCGACCTCGTCTTTCTTGAACGCGTCTATCACAAGCTGCTGTTGAATTTCACGTGGTGGGTCAACCGCAAGGACGCGCAGGGCCGGAACATTTTTCAGGGCGGCTTTCTGGGGCTCGACAACATCGGCGCGTTCGACCGCAGCAAACCGTTGCCCACCGGTGGTTTCCTGGATCAAGCCGACGGCACGAGCTGGATGGCAATGTATTGTCTGAACCTGATGCGCATCGCGCTGGAACTGGCCCGGCACAATCGCGTCTATGAGGACATTGCCAGTAAATTTTTCGAGCATTTCCTCAGCATCGCCGCCGCCATCAACGGCATGGAAGAGGACGCGCTGGGTTTGTGGGACGAGCAGGACGAGTTTTACTACGACCACCTTTGCCTGCCGGACGGTCGCACCTTGCCCGTCAAATTAAGGTCCATGGTCGGCCTGATTCCGCTCTTTGCCGTCGAAGTGCTGGAACCGGAGTTGTTCAAGGAATTGCCTGAATTCGCATGCCGGATGGACTGGTTTTTGGAGCACCGTCCCGAACTGGCCAAATGGGTTTCCCGCTGGCAGGAGTGCGGCGCCGGCGAGCGCCGCCTGCTCTCGCTGTTGCGTGGGCATCGCATGAAATGTCTGCTCCGGCGGGCGCTGGATGAAACCGAATTTCTGAGCGACCACGGCCTGCGGGCCCTGTCCAAGGCGCACGAACGTGAACCGTACCGGCTCGATTCCGGCGGTCAAACGTCGGAGGTCAGCTACTGGCCCGCGGAATCGCAGGATGGCCTTTTCGGCGGCAACTCCAACTGGCGCGGTCCCATCTGGATGCCGCTCAATTATCTGCTCATCGAATCGTTGCAAAAATTCCATCACTACTACGGCGACGATTTCAAAGTCGAGTGCCCGACCGGCTCCGGCCGGTTCATCACCATCAACGAAGTGGCGGACGAACTGGCGCGGCGGCTCACCCGCCTTTTTCTCAAGGGCGCCGACGGCCAGCGGCCGGTGTTGAAATATCATCCCAAACTGGCGGCCGATCCCCACTTCCGCGACTACATGCTGTTTCACGAATATTTTCACGGCGATACCGGCCGCGGCGCCGGCGCTTCGCACCAAACCGGCTGGACCGGCCTCGTGGCGAAATTGCTTCAACCCAGATGTGCTGGAAATCCTACGAAGAAGAAACCGTAACGGGTACGGTGTTCAATGGGGCAGGTTGGGCGCGCACTCAGTGCGCGCCGTTCGTCTTAAAGGGGAAATAATCGATTTCGCGGTCGGCCAAGGACTTCGATGAATCGCGAGCAGGCTGCCAGCCCTGCCAACTATTTTGCCATCACCACGTCCGCGGTGCCTTCGGATGCGGGAGCCGCGGCTTCCGGCCCTTCGGTCTTGTGGAATTTCACGCTGACGATCTTGCTCACGCCGTGTTCCTGCATCGTCACGCCGTACAGTACGTCGGCCATGCCGATGGTGCGCTTGTTGTGCGTGATGATGATGAATTGCGAGTGGGAAATGAACCGCTGCAACAACTTGACGAACCGGTTGATGTTCGCTTCATCCAGCGCCGCGTCCAGCTCGTCCAGCACGCAGAACGGGCTGGGCTTGACCTGATAGATTGAAAACAGCAATGCCACCGCCACCATGGTCTGCTCGCCGCCGGACAGCAGCGTGATGCTTTGCAACTGTTTGCCCGGTGGCCGCGCCACGATGTCAATGCCGCTCTCCAGCACGTCGTTCTCGTCCACCAGGATCAGGTCCGCCTTGCCGCCGCCGAACACCTCGACGAACATCGCGCGGAAATTGTCGCGCACCTTCTCGAACGTCTCGACGAACATCTGCCGCGTCTGCACGTTGATGCGATTGATGATTTCCAGCAACTGCGCCTTGGCCGAAACCAGGTCGTCGTGCTGCTTGGTCAGGAATTGATAACGCTGCTCGGTTTCCCGTATTCCTCGATCGCCACCAGGTTCACCGGGCCGATTTCGTCGAGCCGTTTTTGCAGCGCCTCGATCTGTTGCGCGACCGCGTCCCAATCCGTCGCCGCGCCGCTGGCCGCCATTTCCTCCGGCGTGAGCGTCTGGACCTTCGCGGGCCCTTCATCGGCATAGGTGATGGTGATGCATTCGCTGCGCACATCGTCGAGGTTGACGTGGTATTTCTGCTGGATCCGCTCGCGCAAATTCTGCACGGCCATGTTTTTCTGGGCCAGTTCCACGTCCACGGCGCCGCGTTGATTCTGCAGTTCCGTCAATCGGCTGCGCTGCCCGCGCAGGTTTTCCTCGCGTGCGGTGATGTCGCTTTCCTGGGAATCCTTCCGGCCGACCAGTTCCGCCAGTTGCGTGTTGACCTGCTCACGCTCATGCGTCAGACGCTCAATCTGGCTGCGTGAATCCTGGATTTCCGATTCCGCCTGTTCCTTGCGCGTGACGAACGCCGAGCATTCGGAGCGACGCTGTTCAATGACCTGACCCAGCTCCCGGATGCGCTGCTCCAGGGACTGCTGTTGCTGGCGGAACGAGGCCAGCAGTTGTTCTTCCGCCGCCAGCGACACCTTGCTTTCCGTAAGCGCGGCATGGGCCGCGTCGCGTTGCGAGCGCAAATTTTCCAGTTCCGTGGTGAGCGCGGCGACCTGTTCCTGGCCGGCGCGTTCGCG
>JAJPJM010000161.1 GCA_021324235.1 Verrucomicrobiota bacterium | reverse complement strand
GAATTGCGGGACGCGCCCATCTTCGCTCCGCTTCGACGCGGCGAGCAACGCGGAAACCAACTCCGCCGCGAGCAGATCCCCGCTCGCCTCACCGGCAATCAGCATGATGGTTTTACTGCGCATTATCAGTTAAATTAATCCCTTATCTTCAAGCCAACTTTTCAGCGGCGGTGGAATTGTTTCGTGTGGTTTCTGAAAATCAAATTCTCGGTAAAGTTTCCCGACGAGATCGGCCTGAAGTTGTTTTAGCGTCGAATCTTTTAACAGTAAAACTGGTTTTCTCTGTGCAAGCATGTAACCGATTTCCAATGACACATTCGGATTAAAGTCTTCGGCCTCGATTCTTTCCATCACCGCAATACCGAATCCGCAACCATGCAAATAAGTTTGGACGTTAGGAAATAAATCTTCGTGATATTCTTGCTCATCAGCACGAAGGGCCTCTAGATCATATTTGGCCAAAGTTGTTCGCACAGCTTCTGTGATTGCCGTGTGGGCTGGTGTTTGTCCAAACTTCATCATCAGAAAACCAGATTTATTTGGTTGTGGGTGGTCTGCGCGAAATTTATCTAAGCTCTCTTTGATAATCGGCGGTTCTGACACTGTGTTGTTGTCAACGAAGGAATCGTATTCTTCGGGTAACGAATTGCGGATATAGCTCAAAAGTGGTTCAATATACTTGGATAAAACGCTATAAGCGATCTCGTTAAGATTGCTAGACGTTCCGCCAAGACCATTCTCCCAAGCAATTGTATGGATTGATTTCCCGCTTTTGCATTGCTCCATTACTAAAAGACCGATGGCAGCAATTTCTTCCAACGTGCTAGCAGGTGGAGGGAGGTGCGGGTGAGCCGGTCTCTTGGATAGAATAGTTTTTAAATCAACTTGGCCCTTGAGCTTCTCAAGAAGTGCATTCACCGTGTGATCTTGTTGCATCCATGTAATAAGACCTGTTAGGCGATGGTAGAGCTCATCGGCGCTAGCCCCATTCAGAATGGCAACTCTTTTGTCAAATTCATCTCTGATTCTCCTCATAAAAGTATTGGGGTGTAATTTTTTGCCAATTTAGCTTCTTGTATCCGATATTTGCCGTGTGATTTCAAAGGCCAGGTCCAGCGCGCGCTTGGCGGATTCGCCACTGACCATCGGCGTCTGTTGCTCGCGCACGCAATTCACAAAATGCTGCAGTTCCAGCTTGAGCGGCTCGTCCTTCGCAATCGGCACCGGCTCGCGCACGATCTTTTTCCCGGCGAATTGGCTGACGATGTTTGAGTCCTTGCCCACGCCGAGTTTCGCGGCCAAAACCTTTTTGAGCAGCGGGGTTTCCCGCTCGTCTTCGCGGGCGATGCGGTAGATGAATCCCTCCTGCGCGCGGTAATCGAGCGAGATATAGCTGGGGGTGGTCTTGCCGCCGCTGAACACGCGGATCTTCCGCATCCGTTCCGGGCTGACCCGGCTGGCGGTGAGATTGGCCACGCAACCGTTGGCAAAACGCAGCCGCGCGTTCGCAATGTCCTCGCTCCGGCTCAATACCGGAATGCCCACGGCGTCCGCGCTCGTGACCGGCGATTTTACGAAGGCGAGCACGACGTCGAGGTCGTGAATCATCAGGTCGAGCACCACCCCGATGTCGGTTGAACGGGCCGGGTAGGGTGACAGCCGGTGACATTCGATGAAGCGCGGCTCGGGTGCGGCAGTTTCGAGATATTTAAAAACGGGATTGAACCGCTCGACGTGGCCGACCTGCAGGACGCAATTTTTCTGCTGGGCAATCTGAATCAATTCGGCGGCCTGCGCGGTGTCATCGGTCATCGGTTTTTCGACCAGGACGTGTTTGCCTTGGCCGAGCAGTTGTTTCGCCAGCTCGAAATGGGTCGTGGTCGGCGTAACGATGTTGATGGCGTCGCTGGCCGCGGCGGCTTCGGTCGTGGAATTGAAAACACGGGCATTATATTTGGCGGCGATTTTGCGCGCGGTGTCGGCGTTGGTGTCGTAAACGCCGGCGAATTCGACGTGCCCGGCCCGGGCCAGCTCGGCGTACAGGCGGGCGTGATGTTGTCCGAGCGAGCCGACGCCCAGGACCGCCACTCTGACTTTTGATGCCATGCGCGAAGTGTGCGGTCACAACTTTCAACTTTCAACTTTCAACTTTCACCCGTTAAATTACGCCGTGCCAATTTTGGGTTACGTCCTCGTCGCGGTGGCGGCGTATTTGCTCGGCTCGATTCCGACCGGCTATCTGGTGGCGCGGGCCAGGGGCATTGATATCCGCACCGCCGGCAGCGGCAACATCGGCGCGACCAATGCCATGCGTGTGCTCGGCAAACCGGCGGGGATTTTTGTGCTGCTGATGGATGCGCTGAAAGGTTATGCCGCCTGCGCCTTTCTTCCCCCACTGGTTTTCAACTGGCTGGACCCTCATTTTTCCGGGTTCTTTGTTTATTTCCAACAGTGGCCGATCGATCTCCAGATCCGGGTTCATGTCGTCGCCGGCCTGTTTGCCGTGCTGGGCCATAATTACACCTGCTGGCTCAGGTTCAAAGGCGGCAAGGGCATTGCCACCAGTGCCGGCGTTTATCTGGCGCTGGCGCCATGGGCGCTGCTGATTGCCCTGGCGGTCTTCATTTTGACGTTGCTGGTGACGAGGTATGTTTCCGTTGGTTCCATATCGGCGGCGGTGGCGTTGCCCGCCGCGGTTTGGATGCTTCCGCCTCATAATTTACTGCTCGGCATCGTTACGACGGCACTGGGCGCGATGGCGATTTATAAACACAAGGGCAACCTCCAGCGCCTCGCCGCCGGAACTGAAAACCGGTTGCAATTCAAAAAAAAGGAAACGACATGAGAATCACCGTCCTTGGCGCCGGCGCGTGGGGAACCGCGCTGGCCAAGGTACTCCGCGAAAACGGCAACGCCGTGGCGCTTTGGGACATCAACGCCGAAACGCTGGAAGAACTCCGGCACGGGCGGAGCGAACGTTATTTGCCCGGCGTGAAACTGCCGACGGACTGGAAAGTTGAAGCGGATTTTTCCAAAGCGGTGGGGGGCGCCGAATGTCTGGTGATGGCAATTCCGTCGCAGTCATTCCGGCAGGTGGCGGCGAAATTGAAAGGGTCCCCGGCCATCATGGTGAGTGTGACCAAGGGCATTGAGTTCGAAACCGGCGAAACCATGAGCCGGATTTTGCGCGAGCATACGCCGGCCAATCGCGTGGCGGCGCTTTCCGGACCGAGTTTTGCCCGGGAAGTGGCACTCGGCATCCCGACCACGGTGGTTTGCGCCTGCGAAAGCGACGGCACGGCGCGCACAGTGCAGGGGCTTTTTCACCGTCCCGAATTCCGCATCTACCGCAGCACGGACATCCTGGGCGTGGAATACGGCGGCGCACTAAAAAATATCATCGCCATTGCGGCCGGCGTGAGCGACGGCCTCGGTTACGGCGACAACACCAAGGCCGGCCTGGTCACCCGTGCCTTGTCGGAAATGCGCCGGCTCGGCGTGGCGTGCGGTGCGCAGGCGGAAACCTTCTCCGGCCTGAGCGGTCTGGGCGACCTCATGCTGACGTGTTTTTCCAAGCAAAGCCGTAACCGCGATTTGGGTGACCGCCTGGGTCGCGGTGAAACGATGGCGGCGATTCAGGCATCGCACCCGAAGCTGGCCGAAGGTTATCCCACGGCGCGGTCGGCGCACCGGCTGGCGCGCGATAAGAAGGTGCCGACGCCAATCATTGATGAGGTCCATGCGCTGCTCTACGAAGGCAAAGATCCGAAGAAGGCGGTGCGTGATTTAATTTCGCGGGCCTTTAAAGCCGAGGATTGACGGGTAGGGACGCCGCGCTGCGGCGTCCGCGGACAGCGCGGCGCGCTGTCCCTACCACAAGCTACCCCATTGCGCCTTTGATTAATTTGAGCAAATCGGCGTGCGACTCGACGGCCTGGAATTGCGGGAACTGCTGTTTCACATTTTCGGGCGCGTGGATCAGAAAACCGACGTTCGCTTCCGACAACATGGCGGTGTCATTGAAGGAATCGCCGGCGGAGATGACGTGATAATTCAGTGACTTGAACGCAGCGACGGCCTTCTTCTTCTGGTCGGGCACGCGCAACCGGTAATTCACGATGCGGTCGTTTTCGACGACGAGCCGGTGACAGAGCAACGTGGGCCAGCCGAGCTGGCGGAGCAGGGGAGTGGCGAACTGCTCAAACGTGTCCGACAAAATGATGACCTGCACGAGCGAACGCAACTCATCGAGAAACTCCCTGGCGCCGTTCAGCGGGCGTAGTGCGCCGATGACGTTCTGGATGTCCGACAGTTTCAGGCCATGCTGATCCAGCAGGGCGAGTCGGCCGCGCATGAGCTTGTCGTAATCCGGCTCATCGCGGGTGGTGCGGCGCAGTTCCGGGATTTTGGTCTGCTCGGCAACGGCAATCCAGATTTCCGGCGTCAACACGCCTTCCATGTCCAAGGTGACGATTGATTGTTTCACGGACGGGGAGTGTTTCAAAATACCCCGGGAGTGTCGAGAGATTCACCGGCAACCGGTCGTCGGCGTTGGCACCTGCCGGATTCCCCGTAACCGCCCTATCGACGTTCCATCGACTTGGGATTGGAACATCGACAGAGACAACTTGATTTGAATGGTTAAATATACTAATTAATATGTAAATCAGATTAAGTATTATGATTGACTCTTTTGTTTGGCCGATGTAGAAAGGTATTTTATGGGAGTGACAAGCGATGTGCCGCTTATGAATGCGGCAAGGGAAAGCCAATCCCGCTCGATACGGTTTGTCAGATGCAATCTGTGCGGGGCGGACGACTTCGCCATTGTTTTCCCCAAGGGTTACGCGCAATTACACCGGATCGTGCGGTGCAACCAGTGCGGGCACATGTACTCCAACCCACAGGAGTTGGTGGATTGTGAACGGGTCAAGGCCGACACTCATTCCCGGTTATTCGATGAACAGATCGGCGGGCAATATTTCCGGAAGCAGCAAGTGCAACTGCCCGACAATGAACGGTCGCTACGGGTGTTGAATGGATTGTTCCCCCAACGGGGCAAGCTGCTCGAGATTGGCAGTTTCTGCGGGATTTTCCTCGACCGCATCCGGGCCGATGGCTGGGATGTGATGGGCCTGGAACCCGATCCCGGCCCGGCCGATTATGCGCGGCGCAAATATGGACTCAGGATCACGGATGAATTGCTGCCCAATCCGGCCTTGCCAAGCGGATATTTTGATGTCGTGGTCATGTTGCACGTGATCGAGCACATGCCCGATCCTTCCAAAGATTTGCAGGATATTCACCGAATGCTTGTGCCCGGCGGGGTGTTGGTTGTCGAGACACCGCGTTTCGATTCACTCATGTTTAAACTGTTTGGGCGGCGCGAACGCAGCCTTTCCAACTGTAACGGTCATATTCATTTTTTTACCGTGCCCACCCTGCGAAGGGTTCTGGAGAAAAATGGGTTCGAGGTCATTCGCGTGGATTTGGTGGGGCGCACGCTTACGCTGGATCGATTCCTTTACAATGTCGGGGTCATGTTGCGCCACGAATGGATCCGGACAAGGCTGGCCCGGCTCAGCAGCGCCCTGCACCTGGACCGACTGCGGATTTATGTCAACGTGCATGACATGCAGCGGATTTACAGCCGCGCAAAAAAGTGACCGGCTTTGCCCCAAGGCCCCGGGTTAGAACAAAACGAATTTCCGTTTTCGTTGCGCAAACCGGCAGGATTCCTTGTAGCCGACGTCGCGCGCCAGTTGGATGGCTTCGGCAAAGTTCATTCCCACCTCCTCCGGCGCATGGGCATCCGAGCCGAACGTGATCGGCACGCCGGTTTGAAACGCCAGCCGGAGAATTTCGCGGCCGGGATAGATTTCCCGGCAATCTTTTCGCAAACCGGCGGTATTGAGTTCAACGGCACAATGGTGTTTTTTTGCGGCGTTCAAAAACCTTAGATAAAGCGGCGTGCCATCGCGTGACGGGCGGTGCCCGAATTTCTTCGGCAAATCGGCATGGCCGATGATTTCAAAAAAGCCGGTTTCGGCCGCCTTGGTCAACCGCTCGAAATAGATGGACCAGACTTCATCGGCGTCGCGATGCTTCCATTCGGACAGTTTTTGCGGGTCATCAATGGCCCACGAATCGGAAACATAATGCACCGAACCGATGAAATAATCCCATGGATGCCGCGCGGCGAGATCGCGAATCCAGTCTTCGTAGCCAGGCAGATAATCCACTTCAAGCGCGAGACGGATGGTCAGTTGCGGAAAATCCTTCTGCACCTTGCAGACTTTGGCAACGTACTCGTCGAGTTTGTCAGCGTTCATCCGCCAGTTGTCGAAATCATCCTGCGGCATCGGCGCATGGTCCGAGAAGCCGATTTCTTCGAATCCGAGTTCCAGCGCGCGCCGGACGTATTCCTCCGGCTCGCCGCGGGCGTGGCGGCACAGCGGCGTGTGCATGTGATAATCGGCGGGCAACGACATGCGGCCAGTTTCCAGTTTCAAGTTTTAAGTTTCAAGTGTTGAATAAGAACAATGACAGGCGAAGGTTCAACCGAACGATTCCGGCTTTTTGTGGCGATTCCGGTCCCGGACGTGATTCGAGAAGAAATGATTCGCGTTCAGCAGGCATTGGAGCCGCTGGCGCCGCACCCTGTGGTCCGCTGGACGAAACCAGAACAGTTTCACCTGACCCTCCGTTTTCTTGGGGACGTGTCGTCCGACCGCATAACGGCCTTGCAGGAATCCTTGCGCGCGGTTTGTTCCGGCACACGGGGGCTGCACTTGCACGCGCGCGGCATCGGCTTTTTCCCCGGTGCCCGTTTTCCGCGCGTCGTTTGGGTGGGAATCGACAATCACGAAAAGCGTTTGGGGGAATTGCAGGAGAGAATTGAGCGTGCGGTTAGACCCTTTACGATGGAGCCGGGGGGTGAGCATTTTGCCGGGCACGTGACCCTGGGGCGATTCAAACGCTCTAATATATTGAAAATAAACGACTTGAGAATTAAGATGGAAGCGATGAAAGATTGTCTCTTTGGTAAATGGACGGCATGGACCATTGAAATCATCCGGAGTGAACTGTCACCGGCCGGGACGCGTCACACGGTGCTTGCAGCCTTGCCCTTGGGAAGAGGAATTGAACTGCCTTGAAACATTCTTAGTCTGACTTACGTCTTTAAGAACGTATGCTAAAGGCACTTCCAGCGGCCCGCTGGGATTATGACACCGCGGCGCATTTGTTGAACCGGGCTGGTTTCGGCGGCCCGCCGTCGGTCATTGAAACGCTGGCCGGTCTCAATCCCGATGACGCGCTTTCCACGCTGCTTGATTATGAGCGTTATGCCGATCCGACGCCCGCGCCCGACTGGGCGAAACCCGACCCGGAAGGGGTGAAGCAATTGCGGGAGGCGGCCAGAAACGCGACCCCGGACGAGCGCCGTAAACTGTACCAGGCGGAAATGCGCGTCCAATTTCAACGTCTGATGGAATTGCGCGGCTGGTGGTTGAATAGGATGGCGAAGGGACCGCGGCCATTTCAGGAAAAAATGGTGCTGTTCTGGCACGGGCATTTTGCCACCAGCTTCGACAAGGTGCGCAATGCCTATTACATGTGGCGGCAAAACGAACTGTTTCGGCGGCTGGCGACGGGCAACTGGCAGGAGCTGCTCACCTTTGCCGGCAAAGATCCGGCCATGCTCATCTGGCTCGATCAGGCGCAAAGCCGCCGGCCGCACGCGAATGAGAATTTCGCCCGCGAAGTCATGGAACTGTTTTCACTGGGCATCGGAAATTACACCGAGCAGGACGTGACCGAGGGTGCGCGAGCCTTGACGGGCTGGTCGCTGGATCCACTGAACCAGGAATATGTTTACCGCCCGTTATTTCATGACAACAGCATCAAGACCTTTCTCGGTCGCACCGGCAATCTCGACGGCGACGACGTCATAGCGCAAATCGTTGCGCAGCCGGCGGCCGCGCCGTTCATTACCGCCAAACTGTGGAATTATTTCGCGGGCCAGGCGCCGTCCGACGAATTGAACGGCGCGCTGGCCGACGCCTTTCGCGAAAACGGAAATAATTTCAAGCCGTTCCTGCGCATCATGTTCCGCAGCGAGGAATTTTATGACCCCGTCATTGTTCGGAATCAGGTCAAAAGCCCGGTGCAGTGGCTCGTGGGCACGGCGCGCGTGTTGGAATGTGATTTGCCGCCGACAATGATTTGCGAAGGCATCCTGCGCCAACTGGGGCAGGATTTATTCGCGCCGCCGAACGTCAAAGGCTGGGATGGCGGCATCGCTTGGATCACCACCACCACCTTGCTGGACCGCTACAACACGGCGGCCATTCTGGTGCAAGGTGCGGATGTGCCCAGGGCCCGTCTCGAGGCCATGCAGCAAATGACCCCAATGACCGGCAACCCGTCGGAGGCCTGGGGAAAACGGGTCCATGTCGGGGGCGTGGATGTGGATACAATCCTTTCGCCGGATGAACGCATGGACAAGGACCGGCTGGTGGCGGCGTTGCAGCACCGGCTGTTGCAATCGGCGCTCAAGGGCGATCAGGCAAAGGCTTTGGGCGATTTTCTCAATGCACGGGACAGATTGAACGAAGCCGACATTCGTGCGGCCATCCGCCTCGTGATGTGTACGCCGGAATATCAAGTGACGTGAGGTGCCATGAAAAACGAAATCACACTGCAAACCCGCCGCCAGTTTTTGCGCTCCACCGTGCTGGGCAGCGCGCTGACGTGGACCGTCCCGGCGTTTCTCGCCGACACCTTTGCCGCGTTACACAGCGAAGCCGCCGACTCCGCCAAGCAAATTATCACCGGCAAGGACGCCAGCATCCTGGTTGTGTTGCAAATGGCCGGTGGCAACGACGGCATCAATACCGTCGTGCCCTACACCAACGATTATTATCGCAACGCGCGCCCGAAACTCGGCCTCACGGCGCAACAGGTCTTGAGCCTGAACGGCGAAATTGGATTTCACAACGCGCTGACCGGTTTCAAAAACCTTTATGACGCCGGGCACCTGACGGTGGTCCAAGGTGTCGGTTATCCCAATCCGAACCGCTCACATTTCCGCTCCTCGGAAATCTGGCAGACCGCGAGCGACGCGGACAAGGTGGAGAAATACGGATGGCTCGGGCGTTATTTCGACAATGCCTGCACGGGCTGCGATCCGACCGTGGGCGTGGACATTGGCGGCCAGATGCCGCAATCTTTTTATGCCCAAACCCCCACCGGCATCAGTCTGGCCAATCCGCAAAATTATCGCTTCATGTCGCCGGGACGCTTCCGGCCCGGCCAGGTGGATTTGCTGGAGGAATCGTACGAAAAGATGAATGAGATGCCGGATGCCGCGGATGCCGCCCCCGACGTGAACTCCGGCGGCAGCATCGGCGCGCTCGCCGCCGGCATGCCGCAACCCGGCGGTTCCGTGCTGCATTTCATCGAGCGTACCGCGCTCGATGCGCAGATGAGTTCCGACCAGATCCGCGCCATCGTTGCGCGTGTAAAAAACCAGGTGTCGTATCCTTCAACCAAACTTGCCGGGGACCTCAAGCTGGTCGCCCAATTGATCGCCGGCGGCCTGCCCACACGGGTTTATTACGTTTCTCAGGGTGGTTACGATACGCATGTCAATCAAGCCGGCACGCAGCAGCGGCTGCTCAAGGAACTGGGCGACGCTGTCAACGCCTTTGTGGGTGATTTGAAGGCGCAGGGCAATTTGCAACGCGTGCTGGTGATGACCTTCAGTGAATTCGGACGGCGCGTCACCGAAAATGCCAGTGGTGGCACGGACCACGGAGCGGCGGCCCCGATGTTTGTCATCGGCGACAAGGTCAAGGCGGGATTGCTCGGGCGTTATCCGAGCCTGGCACCGCAGGATTTGTTCGAGGGCGACATCAAGTACACAGTGGACTTTCGCAGTGTCTATGCCGGCGTGCTTGAGAGCTGGCTTAAGACCAGGAGCGCCCCGATTCTCGGACGCCAATTCGAGGCGCTGCCACTGGTTTAACCGCGTTTATTCCTGACTCTTTGGCACGGCGGCCGGAATGGCGGCCTTGGGTGGCGCGGTGCTTTTGCGTTCGATGAGTTCGGCGGTCAAACGCTTGGTTTCCACCGGCTGGCCGCGCAGCAGGCTGGTCATCATGTCCATGGCCGCCATGGCGAGCCGGAATTTCGGCTGGCGGATGGTGGTCAATGGCACGCGGAAATATTCCGCCGTCAGCACATTGCCGAAGCCGACGAGGGAAATGTCCTCGGGGATCCGCAGGCCCTGGGACAGCAGCGTTTCGGCGCAGCCGATGGCGACGAGGTCGTTGACGGCTTGCACGGCGGTGGCGTTGCAGGATTCGTTGAGCATTTGCAGCGCGGCCTTGGTACCATCTTCGATCGCACTGCCGGCCTGAAACACCAGCCGGTCATCCACGTCCAGATTGGCGTCCCGCAACGCGCGCCGATAGCCTTCAAAGCGATCATGCGCCCATGGTGCGGATTGCGGGCCGGTGAGATAGGCGATGCGTTGGTGGCCGAGTTTCAACAGGTGTTGTGTGGCGGCGGCACTGGCGGTGTGTTCCTCGATTTCCACGCTGGGAAACAACTTGCAAAAAGGCGCCGGCGGACCGAGCAGGATTGTCGGGACTTTGCGCGCGGCCAGCTCCACATAAATCCGCGCCTCGGCTTCAAAGCGGTAAACGGGCGAAATAAAGAATCCGTCCACGCGCCGCGACATCATGCGCCGGATGCAGGTTTCCTCGCGCGCCGGGATGTTGTGCGTATGCGCGAGCAGGATGTCGTAGCCGAGTTCGTGGGCGCGCTCCTCGAGGGCGAAAACGATGCGCGCGTAAATGGGGTTGGTGATGGAGGGAATGACCAGCCCGAACAGTTTGGTGG
>JAJPJM010000127.1 GCA_021324235.1 Verrucomicrobiota bacterium | reverse complement strand
ATGTCCTGGTGATTGCACGTGCCGTGCAATTCGTAAGGCTTGCCGTTCAGCAAAAATCCCTTGTCCGGGTCGAATGCGACGGTGCGGATGCCGAACTCGGTTTCCTTTTGATCCACAACTTTTCCGTCCACTTCAACCGTCGTAATAAGTTTGTAAAGTTTGGGGGATTCGGGAGACCACAGCACCGGAGAGTCCAAGCCGATTTCCCGGTTGAACCCGGTTTCCGATCCGGCGGCAATTTCGGACGTTTCATGCGCTCCGCCGGCTTCGATGGTTTTGTCGTCCGGCGCGATAATGCTCCAGTTGACTTCGGCCGGGCTGGCGACCTTTTGCTGGTTTATCACTTTGGTTCGCAATTGAATCGTGACCTGTCCTTCCGGCACATTGTTTTTAAACCGGCTGTAAACAAAAATTCCGTCCGGGGCGATGGCGACCGGTGCGGTCTTGACCAGCCAGACGTGCCGGTAAATGCCGGCGCCTTCGTAAAACCAGCCTTCAAACTGCGACGCGTCCACTTTGACGGCGACGATGTTTTCACTCCCATAGTTCGCCACGTCGGTGATGTCATAACGGAAGCTGTCATAGCCGCTGTTGTGATGGCCGACGAACCAGCCGTTCACAAACACGTCGCAGTCGCGATACACGCCATCGAATTCCAGCCAGAGCCGCCGGCCGGCGTCGGTTTTCGGCAGGTCAAACGTGCGGCGGTACCAGGCAACGCTGTTTTGCGGAAAGCCCGGGCCGACCGGCTTGAAGCCGTGTCCGGAGTCGGCGCTGGAATCAAACGGCAATTCCACCACCCAATCATGCGGCAGGTTCACCGTGCGCCAGCTTGCGTCGCTGATGGACATGCTGGCCGGGCCGCTGCCGGTGCCGGCCTTGGCCAGGTTCTGGCCAAACCCCCAGTCGTTGCCCAGATGAAATTTCCAGCCGAAATCCAGCAACAACCGTTCGCGTCCACCCTCCGCCCCGATAAGACCGGGACTACGGAGGACGGGCGGTGACGCGGTGTCGGCGGCGGACAGATTAACGGCGGCAAAGGCAAGCCCGGCGGCGAGCAAAAGACGGGAAGCGGAGAGGATGGCTTTCATTTTCATGCAAGTTAGGAACTGAACCCGCAAAGACAACGCAAAAATCTGTCATCAAAATTCGCGGCCTGACGCAGCGCCGGCATTATCACAAATGAAGTTTCAAAAGCCCTACTTCCAGTGCCAGCGCTTCCTGGACATTGCTGCGCAGCAGCCGCTGCGTTTGTTCGAGCGTCTGCAAGTTGTCCAGTGCCTGGTGCGGCGTGATTTTTTTGGCGACGGCTTCCGCCCCGGCCATTTGCGGGAAGTTCAGCAAATTCCCGCCGGCCGCCAGGCTGTGCAACCAGACGTCCCGCAGCCACCATTGCACGAGCAACAGCAAATCCGCGCGTTGCCGCCGGTACTCGGCCTCAATGGCGGCGGTCAACTCATCCTCCCATCGTTCGCGCAGGTCCTTTTCCACGTCGTCATAGCGTTGCAAGGGCGAACGCGCCGTGAGCGCCTCGTCCACGCCCGCGCGGATTTCGGCGAGTTTTTGGAGCAACACGTCGAGCAGGCGGTAACGGCCCAGCAGGCTTTTTTGTCCGTCCGCCGCCAGCGTGCCAAAACGGGCCAGCCATTCGGCCTGCGCTTCATCGGCCGGTCGGGCGCCTTCGGCGGAGAAGTTCAAACGCAGGCAGCGCGAAAGGATGGTTTCCAGAATCCGCTGGGGTTCGGTGGACAGCAGGATCAAAATGGATTTGGCGGGCGGTTCTTCCAGTGTTTTCAGGAAGGCGTTGGCCGCCTGCGTGTTCAACCGGTCCGCCGCTGCAATGATGGCGACCTTGTATTCCGCCTCGGTGGGTTTGAGCTGGATCTCGCGCATCAATTCGCGCGTTTGCTCCACCGTGACCACCCGCGACTTGGATTCCGGCCGCGCCCAGTGGATGTCCACGTGCGTTTCGTTGTCGATTTTCCGGCAACTCGGGCATTCATCGCAGCTGTCAGTCGCCACGCCGCCGGTCTTGACCGGTTTCTGGCAGTTCAACGTTTTGGCCAGGGTGCGGGCGAGCCGTTCCAGTTCTTCCAGCCGGTGGCCGGTGAAGAGATAGGCGTGGCCGAGCCGCCCGCGTGCCAGCGAACGCTGGAGCAATTGGACGCCCTGCGATGGTTTGGGAAAATCTTTGAACGCCATGCCGCAATTGTTTTGGCTGAATTACGGGTTGCCGGCAAGTCCCTTCGGCAAATCATTGCGATTGACCATCCAGGGACTGTCCAGCATCCCGGTCACGTTTGTGTTCCGGGCCAGGCTCCATTTGGCATTCCAGCTCATGAAGAACACCGTTCGCGGGAAATTCGCCTGCACGCCCTGCAGGAACTGGAGATAATCGTAATCGCCCTGCGGATTCGCCGGCCCGTGCGGCCCGAATTCCGTGAAACCAAAAGGTTTGGGCAGCCGCGCGACTTCGGCGTATCCGAGGATGTGCTGGGTGTCCACGAAATCCGTGTAGGCATCGAGACCGACCAGGTCCACATAATGGTTGCCGGGATAATACACCGCCGTGTTGGTGCCGTGATTCGGGGCATAGACCCAAAGCAAATTGTTCAGGCCCTTGGTCCTGGTGAAGTAGTCGAACATCTGGCGCCAGAGTTTTTTAAACGTCTTCGGGTCCTTGCCATCCCACCAGAACCAGTTGCCGTTCATCTCGTGGAACGGACGCCACATCACCACCACGCCGTGGCTTTGAAGTTCCTGCAAACCGGCGGCCACCTGGTCGAGTTCCTGCATCCAGCGGGCGTGCGTATCGGTGCCGGGATCCAGCAGGGTGTTGAGGTCAACGTCCTTGTCGCGCAACCCGCCAAACGCGTTGTTGGTTGCCCGGGCGGGATTGTAAAGGTGCGTGCTGACGGTCACCAGACCGCCCTCGTTCCAGTACTCGATGGCCGCCCGATTCGGGTTTTCCGTGGAAACGCCGCCCCGGCCGGCGTAATCCACGCCCAGAATGGCCGGCCAGTGCCCGGTCCGGTCGTGAATTTCAGTCAGCAGGTTGAGATTCGCCCGGTCGCCGAAATTGGAAAACTGGCCGGACAACAACCGTTTGTCCGGTCGCGTTTCCAGACTTTGAAAGTACTGGAGGACGGCCCTGGTCCTGGCGTTGGCGTTGGGATTGGCCGGCGCCGGCGATGTGCGACAGCCGGTCACCAGCACCGCGGCGAACAGAACGCAGCCGAAGTTTTTCATGCCTGGTTTCATCAAATGTATTCCCGGCTAATCGCCGATGTTTGTGGACACTTCCTCGAAGCCGTTGAAATAACCGGTCGCAGGATCGACCGTCGGACGGAACAGGATGATTTGCGGCCTGGAGGATTGGTTGTTTGCGGCAAATCCGGCGCCCGCGGTTTTCAATATCGTGGCCAGCTGCCCGGCCAGGGTGTTTGCCACCGTCGAATTGTCACCCTTGTCGGCGATTTGCGTCAGCTTCCAGCCGTTTTCAAAGTTGAAGGTGAAATCCGCCTTGGCCAGAAAATTGTGCGTCGTCACCCGGTACGGTTTCTGGTAGTTCGGCAGCCAGACGGGGGTGACGGTGACGGTTTGCTTGGTGGTCGAACCGGTGGACTCCGTCACGAGGGTCGCCGAGAAATACAGTTCCGGCTGGTAGAAAATATATCCTTCCGGGAGGGCGTTGGTTTTGCCCCAGCCGTTGAGCGAATCGGCGGAGATGGGCTGAATCGTATACCAGGCGCAGCCGCCGGTGAGCCATCCCACCAGGGAAACCAGGAACAGGGTCCGTTTCATGCCCGAACAGTGTTGGCCGGCATGTATTTTGTCAACGGTGCAAAACGGCTTCGCCGTTACGGTGAAGAGGCGGCTTCCAGATTGTGCAGTTCGGGCCCGACGACGTTTCCTAAATGATTGCCTGCCGTGTAAAGCGCCGTTGCGAAACCTGCCAGCAAGATCGCCAGCGCGATGAACGCCCGGAAATGTCGTGCCTCGAATTTTTTCACCGAACGAGCGAACGCCACCAGCCCGAACAGCGCCGCCACGACAATCACCGCGTCCACACTTGCCCGTTGCCAGTAACTGCCGCCCAGATGCAGCCACATCCCAAACTCATCGAACGTCAGACCCATGGCCACGCCATACAGCAGGGCCGTGATTTCCGCCGCCCGGCCCGTCGGCCGCCGGAACACGCTGTAACCGCACACCGCTGACATCAGGAAAATGCCGTAGTTCAAATGATGCACGTGCGTGCCGCGCACGAAGAAATACAGATTGGGCATCTCCCTGGCCATGATGAGGAACACGAAAATCCGCGCCAGGACGAACGTCACAATAAAGCCAAACAGGGCGCGGCGCGCGAGCCGGTGCGCCGTCTCCCGCCGAATGCCATGTTCTGCCGTCAGCATTTCGTTTCGCTGCTTAAATCCCGGACCGCACCGTCAATGCTGGCGCGGGAAATGTTCCGCCAGCAGGTCGCCGGCCTTTTGCACACCGTGAATGATGCCCGGCGTGAATTCGGATTTGCGAAAATAACCGGTCATGGCGTCGGCCAGCTTCCGCCAGAACTCGTCCCCGCACTTCGCGTGAACGCCCTCGTCGCCGATGACGGCAAACTTGTGCGAACGCGGCGCCACAAAAATCAGCACACCGTTCCGTTCCGTAGATTGGTTCATGCCCAACCGCAGGAATTCCGCCTGAGCAGCGGCGACCGGATCATCAATGTGTTTGTGGCTGATAACAACCTGGATTTGACCGGAGGTCTTGTGTTCGGCGTCATGAATCGCTGCGACGATGCTGTCGTGCTGCAGGTGCTTGGCAAAGGTGCGCGGGTGCATAAGTTACCAGCTCCCTCCGGCGCCGCCGCCACCAAAACTGCCCCCGCCGCCCGAAAATCCACCGCCACCGCCAAAGCCGCCACCACCACCCCCGCCGGACCAGCCGCCCCCGGAATAAAAAAAGCCGCCCATCGGGAGAAAGAAAAAACGGAAGTACACAAACAGAATTATCAGTAAAATAAAGATTATGGTTGAAATCACGTCACTTGCACCATGATGGACGCTCATCGCCGGTCCCTGTTCCGCCACGGTCGTCCCGGTTCCCTGGTATTCGCCCCGGGTCGCCGCGAGGATCGCCTGCACCCCCGCCGTCAGGCCGCCGTCGAAATCGCCGGCGCGGAACCGCGGTGTGATTTCCTCGTCAATGATGCGTTTGCAGAGCGCGTCAGGCAGGACGCCTTCCAGTCCGTAGCCGACTTCGATGAACATCTTGTGGTCCTGGACAAAAACGAAAAGCACCGCCCCGTTGTTTTTGCCCTTTTGCCCCACCTGCCACGACCGCGCCACGCGCACGGTGTAATCGTCAATGGACGAGTCCGACTGCATCTTCGGGAAGATGGCCACGACGATCTGGTCGGAACTTTGGCGTTCGAAGTTTTCGAGCGTCTGGTTTAATTGCGCTGCCGTGCCGGCAGAGACGACCCCGGCGTAGTCGTTGAAGTAGGCGGTCGGCGGAGGCGGGATAACCTCATCCGCGAACAGGCGAACGCCGAAAAGCAGCAGCAGGATGACGCAGAGGCGTCGCACAGTTCAATGGTTGGTTGCTGCCGCCGGTTGATTGAAATCAAACTGGACCTTGGGTGGCGTCTCGGCTCCCGGGGTGGCGCTGAAGTAAGGCTTGTATGGGAAGCCCAAAGCCGAGGCGTAAAAAACCTCGGGAAATGATTTTATGGCGGTGTCATACGCCTGGACCGCCGTGTTGAAATCCCGGCGTTCGACGCTGATCCGGTTCTCCGTGCCCTCCAGTTGCGCCTGCAATTCCTGGAAGTTCTCCGTCGCCTTCAAATCCGGATACCGCTCCACCACCACCAGCAAACGGGACAAGGCGGACGAAAGCTGGCCCTGGGCCTGGTCAAAGGCGGCCAGTCTGGCCGGATCGGTCGGCGCCGAGTTGGGGTCCAGCTTGACCTGTCCCACCGACGCCCGGGCCGCGGTGATTTCCGTGAGCGTGGATTTCTCGAAATTGGCCGCGCCGGAAACCGTCGCGACGAGATTGGGAATGAGGTCGGCCCGGCGTTGATAGACGTTTTGCACCTGCGCCCATTGGCTGTCCACCGCCTGTGACAGTTTGACGAGGTGATTGTAACTTCCGCCCGCTACCGCAATCAGAATCAAAAGCAGGAGGCCGAGCACCGCCAAAACACCGAGAAAAATGGCAAGTTTTTTCATAATAATGGTTGCAGTCTAATCCTCCCGGGCCGGGCAACAATTACAAAATTTGCCTTTGTCAGTAATCCTCCGGCCAATTCATCGTTGCCAAAAAAAGTGGCGGGCGTGGGAAACATATTGCCAAAAACCACGTCCGCCGACCTATAACCGCTATGTTTTACTGAGCAAACATAAGCTGGTTCACCCCGATAACTTTTGCAAATTAGTCGCCATTTTTCATCGATTAACCGGAGCTTAAAAATCCGGTTTATCTTGAATGGGAACCGGCTGGTTCAGGTGCGGCGCGAGGCGACCAGTGCGAGGCGGTGCGTCTGCGCGATGCTTTTTTGCTGGTCGTTGTTCACGCCCGCCTCCTTCGCATAGCGCGGCCAATCGGCAACCGCGGCCGCCACCTGTTCAATCGTGGCGTCTCCGTCCTTGATGCCGAATTGCCGGGCCACCGCCAGCAGGTCGGCGCGCGTGAAATCGTCACGCTTGCCGTTGATGCTCATCTGATGGCGATTGGTCCAGGCGCCACCGGGATTGAATGACCAGATCACGTCGAACGCGGGCGACAGCCGCCACGGTCCGTCCTGGTCCATGAGCAAGGCGATGTTCCGCGTGTGATCATCCTGGTTCCGGGCCACGACGTTGAACACCATGCGCCGGAACATTTCCCGCATGGCGGCGTGCCCCAGGTTCAGGCGCTGGATCACCGAGAACGCCTGCTCATAGCCATGCTCGCCCGCCGCGTTGAAATCGTAGTGGCCCAGGGCGCACAGTGATTGCATGTGGATTTTCCGGTCTTGGCTGTCCCGGTCGAAACGCCGCGTCATGAAATGCGCACGGCCCGATTCCTCCAGCAGGCGGCAGTCGCTCATTTCGATGCCCGCCGCCACGGCCATCCGGTAATAGGCGAATTCAATCCGTCCAAAGCCCTTGGGATCACCCAGTGTGACATCGTTCACACCGTCAAATTTCAGGATCCACGGCTCAAACCCCGCGGGCGCCGCCACCTGGCCCGAACGCACCTCCTGCGTTTGCGGATTCCACGCGATCACCGCCTTGGCCCGGTTGCCGCCGGCGGAGGTGCCCACGCGAATGATGGCCGTCAGCGCCTCCGCCTTTGTGCCCTTGAGGTTCACCGCCCAGCCCGTGCGGTGACGAAGGATTTCCGATGCCAGCTGCGTCAGTTCCGCCACCTCGAGGGGCACGGACCGGCCCGGGGCCGGTCCGAGCGCGGGCTTGAATTCCAGCGCGCCCATGCCGCGGCTGCTCATGTAACACAGGCGTTCCACCGGCGTGAAATCCCCCGGTGCGCGGCCCTGGCGCGCCAGCCACAAATCGATCAGCCGGTTCCCGTAACGATCCGGCAACGAATCCGCCAGCAGCCCCGGCAGGCCGTGAAACGTCTCGCGGTTGAGCGCGGGAAACGAAAAAATTCCCGCCCGCAACGGCATCATCAGCGGGGCAATCTCCCGACCCTGCCGCACAAACGCCGGGTCATACTCGAAATTCCCCACGCCGCGCTCCTCATCCCACGCCACGGCGCCGGCGTCCCGGTCCCACAGGCGGACGGTGGCCACGTTGACTTTGCGGACGCGTGAGGCCATGGCTCAAGGCTCCGTGGTCCGGCGTTGGTGGCGGCCCGAAGCGCGTTGCCGTTCGCGCCCTTTCAGCTTGGCCAGTTGAATCGGGCTTGGCCCCGGTTCCGGCAGAAAGGCGTCCAGTTGGCCAAGCAGCCCCAACACGCGCAGTACCCGGATCAACAGCGACAACGTGCAGGCGCGCCCGCTCTCCAGATTCTGCAAGGCCCGCCGCGAAACGCCGGCCTTGACCGCCACCTCTGCTTGCGACAGGTTCGCGTTAAGCCGCTGGATTTGCACCCGCCGGCCCAGTTCCGCCAGCACCGCCTGCTCGCTCATGGCTTCAAAATTCATGGACCCAACCTGCCTGAGACCACGGTTTGAGTCAAATAAAAAGCGCATTAAAATGCGCTAAAACACTTATTTAAATAGTAAAGCGCATTATATTGCTCATAAACAATATATTAAAAGGCGCGGTCGGAGGAGGCGGAGGATGATCTTTTAGAGGTTCCGTAATCCCAGGCGCCGGGCGTGAAGGGCCAGGCGCCGGGCTTTCTTCGACCCGAATTCCCAAACCGAAAATTGTTTTCGCCGGACGACGTACGGCTTCGGGCTCCAGGTCGCCACCCAAAACTTCCGGACCTCGCCATGGCGCCGCATCACCACCTTCTGCAGTCCCACGATGCCAGACGAGCCCTTGCGCCTGGGGAGCTCCGCCCACCGGCGCCGCCGTGTGCGCAACGGCGGCCCCAGTTTCGCCAGCAACTTCCGGTAATATTTTTGGGCTGCGGCCAGCGCCTGTTTCCGGCCGCCGTGTCTTTGGTCGGTGAAGAAGGCGGAATGGGTTTTGCCCCGGCGCTGCAGCCGCACAAAAAAACCATGATTGTGCTTGGCCTTCTGGTCAATCCGGCTGATGCCCGGTGTGCGGGATGATTGGTTCATCGTTCGGCGTGCGCGTGGACACGGAGTACGTTCATGACCTGATGTTGGCCGATTCGCCCTCGATTCTCAACTGCTTTCAGCCAGGGTCAACCCGGGATTTTATTTGTTCACAGAAGGAAACAAGGAAAACAAAGTTTCCAAATTTAGGGTTCGCTGTGGTTAAACCTCCTGCTTTCCTTGCCGCGTCGGAACATGGTGAAGCCGGAAAAGGCGCAAAACCGGCCGCGGCCTGCCGACCACCGGCTGCTGACTTCCACCGGTTTCAGACAAATCTGGCGCAGAACTCTTTCAACGCCCCGGACAAAGTTGATTTCAATACCGACTCGGGCAGCAGGAACGGCCTTTCCATCACGGTGATCTCGGCTTTTCCGGTCGTAAACACAAACGTCCCCGCCAGCTTTCCGACAATATGGCCGGTAAAATCGCCGTGAATTTCGCCGTTCGGCTCAAAGGCATAACTCCCTTTTACCTTGGGCTGTTCCGGGCTGGGATGACAGAAATCGCCGGCCCGTTCATTCCCGTTGATGTGGACATCATGCTGTCCGGCCAGCGCCTGAAGTTCGGAGAATGTCGGAGGTCTTCCCAATGGCTGCGTTACGGTGAAGGGCATGAAGGCAAGGCTAAAGGTTCAAAGCTGAAGGCTAAAGTCTTTTTCAGCCCTCAGTTTCCAGCTTTTTGCTCATCCTCCGACGGTTCCGTAGCGCAGCACGCCGGACACGATCGCCAGGTCGAGGATGATCCACAGGATGGAGGAGAGCACCAGGGGGCCTTGGCGGAGAACGACGCCATAGGCAAGCCAGATGCTGGCGACGGTGGTGAATCCCATTGATGACCAGAACGAGACTCCGGCCGCCTGATGCGAGGTCCAGATGGAGATTACCTGGGGCAGGGCGGTAAACGGCCCGGCCAGTCCGGCAAAATACGCCAGCCGGCGGACCAGCATCTCTGTTCTGGAAACACATTGCATAATACTAAAACGGCTTCGGTTCGTTAGACCGTATTACTCACGGGTGGAGTGCCGTGCCATCCGGCTTCCATTATCGTAAGAAAACCCCCGTTCACATCACCGCCTTTTGGGAATGTTTTCACCGTTTTTGCCGTCGATTCCGACTTTGTGTCCAAATTCACCGTAACGAACTCAAAAATCCGCTTCCGGAGGAAACAAACCGCCGGGGAAAAACCTCATACTGTTGGTTTCCGGGATTGAATGAACGGCCAGGAGCGTACCGGCGAAATGACGAAACTGTCATGTCCCGTTCAAGCGACGCTCATTTGCTTGTGTTATGTTCCTGACAGGATTCGGTGACCAGACCGAAACCAAACCGGCATGAAAGCGCGAAGTTGGAATGAAACGCCTGTAGCCGCGCTGGCAGCTTTCGGGTTGTCCGTGGCGCTGGTGGGTTATGCCGACCAGGTGCAGGCAGCGAGTACCGCTGCCGCCGTTCCGACCGCGGTCATGGCACCGGCCCAGGTCGGCCTGCCGCCGGTACCGACCGAAGCCCTCCGCATGTCGCAAGCGGGCATGAGCGATGACGTGATCATCGCGTATATCCAAAAGTCGGCCAATCCCTACATCCTCGATGCGGAACAAATCATTTACCTCCACGATGTGGGAATTTCATCCACCGTGCTCGACGCCTTGGTGACTCATGGTGGAACGGCTTCCGGCAACCCGGTAGCGGAATCACCCGGCGACACGGCGGACACAGGGAACATTTCCACCACCGGAACGCCGCCGGTAAGCGGCCCGGCAGCCAGCTTTTATAATTCACTGGCGCCGTACGGGACTTGGTTGAACGTGCCGGGCTACGGCTGGTGCTGGCAACCCACGGTCGTGCTCGTGGATCCTGCCTGGCAACCGTACTGCAATAACGGGAGCTGGCTGTGGACGGACCAGGGCTGGTATTGGAATTCCTATTACTCGTGGGGTTGGGCACCGTTTCATTATGGTCGATGGTGTCAGTCTCCGGGCCACGGCTGGGTGTGGTGCCCCGACAGCACGTGGGGACCGGCGTGGGTTTGCTGGCGGGATTATCCGGGATATTGCGGCTGGGCGCCGCTGCCGCCCGGTGCCTGCTTTGTAGCCGGTACCGGTTGGACTTTCAATGGCCTGGCCGTTGGCTTTAATTTCGGTTTCGGCCTGGGCGCGCGCTGCTTCACGTTTTGTGATTTTGACGATTTCTGCGGCCGCCATTCGTTTGCGCACTTCCGGCATGGTCATGACGCCGACCGCTTTTTCCGTGATTCGCGCGTGAACAATGATTTTGCCCTGGACGCGCAGCATCGCTTCTTTAATCGCGGCATTGATCCGTCTCGCATCGAGGCGGCCACCCACACGCGGATCGGACAGGTGTCGGTGCGCGAGTTGCCGCACGGGGCCGGGCGCGACGGCGATTTTGACCGGCCCGACCGGCTCACCCGCAGCGGCCATGATCAGGTGATTTTTCGACCCGGTCAGGACCTTTCCACCATGCAAAATCAGTTCCGGTCGGACCGTCAGATGTCATCGGCCAATCACCGGGGCAACGATGCCGCGACGCACGGATTCAACGCCGGGCGTGGCGTGGGCAACCCAACTGGATTTCAACCGGGCCGCCCGAACACGTTTCAACATTCAACGCCGAATGTTTCGATGAATCCTTCGTACGGAAATGCACCCAACCGATCGTGGAATGGGGCCGGACCTTCTCAAGTGCGAAGTTCCCGGCCGGCATCCAGTTACCGCCGTAATGATTCCGATTCCCGGAATTTCGCACCCACTCCCGCCTGGCATCCGGCGCCCACCTGGCAACCCGCACCCGCGTGGCACCCGGCACCTTCGCAATCCTGGAACGGCGGTTCTCAAAACAGCGGCGGAACACGTTCCTGGAATGGTGGGTCGCAAAACTGGGGAAGCGGATCACAAAACTGGAACGGCGGAACTCCTTCCTGGGGTGGCGGTATGTCGTCCGGTCACAGCTATCACAGATAAGATGGGTGATATTCAACTTTCGACGTTGAATTCCTTTTCACAGAAGGAAACAAAGGAATGAAAGATCTTCGTTCCCTTCCATTTAAGTTTTTACGGAAGAAAACGAGGGAAACAAAATTTCTGGGATTTGGGTCGGCGTCGCGCGAACCTTCCCCACGATGTCGGTTAAAGTTCGGATCGGGCCTCGATTTGCGATTGTAACTCTTTGACGCGCTTTTGCGCGGCCTTGAATTGCTGCGGCGTCAACTCCCGTTCCAGCCGGTCGCGGCTTTTGGCGGCATCCGCATCGGTCCGGGCCGCCATGCTGAACCACGCATACGCCTCGACCGCATTCCTGGCCACGCCTTCGCCCTGGTAGTAACACAGACCGAGGTTCCATTGGGCCTGGGCGAGATTCTGTTCGGCGGCTTTGCGATACATCCTTACCGCTTCCACCGGGTCTTTCTTCACGCCGGCGCCATTGGCATAGCAGAAACCCAGAAAATAGTGGCCAATCGCATCGTTCGGATTGAGTTCGATGGCTTTGGTGAAGTCCGCGATGGCGGCGGTCGAGTTGCCTTTGGCCAGCTTCGCCACACCCCGATTCACATAGGCCTCGGCATCATCGGGTTTGAGTTTAATCGCCCGGGTGCTGTCGGCAATGGCGCCGTCCAGATCGCCTTTGGCCAATTCCGCCACGCCGCGCTTGACGTAGGCCCCGGCATCATCGGGTTGGGGATCAATGGCTTTGGTGCTGACAGCGGTGGTGTTGTCGATGGCGACGTCCGGATTAGCTTTGCCTTCCTTTGCGGTGTCCTGATGGGCGGTGGGTTCCACCGGCGGCGGTTTGAGTTCGATGGTTTTGGCGCTGTTGGCAATCGCGGTGTCCAGATCGCCTTTGCTTTCCTTCGCCGTTTCGGGAGCGGGGTTGGGCGCCACGGCCTGCCGTTTGAGTTCGATGACCTTGGTGCTGTCGGCAATGGCACCGTCCAGATCGCCTTTGTTTCGCTTCGCAATGCCCCGGTTGACATAGGCATTCACATCGTTCGGATTAAGTTCGATGGCCCTGGTAAAGTCCGCGATGGCGCCATCCAGGTCGTCTTTGGCCGATTTGGCAACGCCCCGATTGATGTAGGCCTCGGCGTTGTCCGGTTTGAGTACGATGGCTTTGGTGCTGTCGGCAATCGCACCGGTCGAGTCGCCCCTGGCCACCTTCGCCGCGCTGCGCAGGACGTAGGCATTCACCGCATCCGGTTTAAGTGCGATGGCTTTGGTACAGTCCGCGATGGCGCCGTCCAGATCATTTTTGGCTTTCTTCGCAATGGCCCGGTTGAGATAGGCATTCAAATCATCCGGTTTGAGTTTGATGGCCCGGGTGCCGTCCGCGATCGCACCGTCCCAGTCGCCTTTGTCCACCTTCGCCGCACTGCGCAGGACATAGGCAACGGCATCACGCGGTTTGAGTTCAATCGCTTTGGTGCTGTCGGCGATGGCGCCCTCCCAGTCGCTTTTGGCCCGCCTCGCAATGCCCCGATTGACGTAGGCGTCCGCATCATCCGGATTCAGCGCGATGGCTTTGGTGTCGTCGGCAATGGCGCCGTCCCAGTCGCCTTTGTCCACTTTCACCGCGCTGCGCAGGACATAGGCATCCGCATCATCCGGATTGGATGCGATGGCCTGGTTTTCCGGCGCTTCCGTCGTTCCACTCCGGATAACATTGACCGAAGCATTGGCGGGTTGAGCCATCGCGACGCTCAACATCAAAAACCACTGGTTCAATTTCACAACGCCATCCTAATTGGTCTGGACGCGCTGGCAAGCTCCGTGCGGTTCAGAACCATGGCCGGGAACGGTTCGCCGAGCCGTCCCGGCGCGCGGCGCGGCGTCCGGACCAATGAAATTGGCTCATTATGATTGGAACTGACTGCTTGAAGCCGGCCACAGGTTGGCCTTAAATATGCGTACAGACGCGGGCAAAGACAGATCATTTCATGAAAACCAGAATCATTGTTGTTTTGGGCGTCGCCCTGGTTGCGGGTGGTATTTCCATCCGTGCGGACACGCCGGAACAGGCCGCCGCGCGCGCGGCTTTGGAACAAAAAATGGAGGAGCTGGACCACACGCCAACCTCGCCGCCGACAGATGCAAAATCCGTGGCTGCGATGGCGAAGCCCGCTGAATCCGCCTCCAACCCAACCGACACAACATCGGTCGCCGCGACAGCTCCCTCGACCGTTCCGGCGGAAACGATTCCGGCGACTGAAGGTCCGGCCACAGTCGCTCCCGTTGCCGCCGCACCTGCTTCGAAAACCCCGGCCGACGCCGATTTCCCCCAAACAATTCCTGCGGCCGACACTTCAGCCCAGACGGCTGCCCTCACAGCTTTACAACAAAAAATGAACGAGCTGGACCAGTCGGCAGCCCGACCGTCACCGGACACAAATTCCATGGCTGCGGCGGCAAAGCCGGCCGAATCCTCCACCGGCCCAACCAGCCCGGTCGTCACCCATGCGGTGACATCGCCAGCTGCGCCGGTGAGTGAAGCTGCTGCCGCGGTCAATGCTTCGGTCCAGGCCGCTGCCCTCGCGGCGGTGCAGCAAAAAATGCGCGAGATGGACCAACCGCAAGCCCAGCCCGTGACCGAAACACCAATGGCTCAGGCTCCGGTGGCAGTATCTCCGGGGATTGCTCCCGCCGCGGCGGCTCCACCTTCCGCGGCGCCGGCGGTTGCAACTCCCGCTCCCGAAGTTTCCGCTGCCCCGGCCGCGGTTGCCGTCGCTCCGGCTGTTTCTGCGGAACCGGTGGCAATGCCAACCGACACTCAGCCGGCGGCGGTGCCGGCAACCCCCGGGCCGGCCCCGGCAGTCCCGGCTGCGATGATATTGCCATACAGTTCACCGGGGCAGGCGAGACCGGTCAATCAACTGGTGACGGCGTCCGGAGTCATCTACAAGGACGTGGAGGTGGAGAGTGTGAAGGACGACGGAATCATGATCAGCTACACGGCGGCGAACGGCAGTTGGGCCATGGCCAAGGTCCATTTTGAAGATCTGCCCCCCGACATCCGGCAGCAATACGGGAAATAATCAGCCGATTTTTTAACCGCAAAGACACGAGAAGCGCAGAGATAAAACCCTGCCGCATCGTCCACTTCTGTTAAATATTTTTTCACAGCAGCAAACCGAGGAAACAAAATGTTGTCCTGAAACCCGCGAAATTGTTTCATTCTTAAATCGTAAACGTGAATGGCTTTCAGCTTTTTCAGGGGCTAGGGCGTGATTTGTAGGCGGTAGAATCGCTGGGGCACAGTGGTGCTGACCAGATTGCTGAAGAGGAGCGGGCCGCCGGTGGCATTGGAGATGACTACGCCGGGGGCGTTTGACCAGATGGCTGCGGGCAGCACATCGGCGAATTGCAGCTGGTAGGTTTCGCCGGCAACCCCGGCGAAGCTGAAAACGAAATTATTGGTCGCGCCGGAGTTCCCGCTGTCGGTGATGTTGGGTTCGTTGGGATTCCCGGGCAAGGGATAGGCCAGTTTATAGACCATGCCGAACCCGTTGGTTCCACCCTGATAGGTCGTGCCGTAATAGTTGACGTCGTAACCCTCAACCAGTGAGTCCTCCGGATGAACCCCGTCACCGATAAAGGCGTCAAACGCATACAGGTAAATCAGGCCGCCCGCCGGACCAATTTTGAACAGGGAACCGGCGCCGTTGGTCCCGCCCAGGAAAGTGGTTCCGTAGAGATAGGAGTCACTGCCTTGGAGCAAACCGTTATAGGGGTTCAGGCCGTCGTAAGCGGGGCCGCCGAAATGGTACAGTGCCATATTTACGACAATGGATAAGCGTTCAAAGGTGGAACTTTCGCCTTCCGCCCTCTGAGTTCTGTTTTTACGGTATAAGTCCTGCTGTTGAAGCCCATTGAACTTCCTGACCTGAGGTATGGCGGAGGGGACATTTTCAGGGAAATATGAAAACAATTAAACTTAGCCTAGCCGCCGCACTGGCGGCGGTGGGTTTGTCCATTGTCACCGCCGGCGCCCAGAACATCTTCATATCGAACAACACCGGCAATACGGTCGCGGAATTCAGCCCTGGTGGAACCCTGATCAATGCGACTTTCGCCGCAGGCTTGAGCCAGCCTGCGGGCCTGGCCTTTGACAGCAGCGGCGACTTGTACGTGGCGAACCAGCTCGCCAGCACGATTTCAGAATTTGATACGAACGGGACACTGATCAATACCATCTCGGGCTCCGGCGTGAGCGGCCCGCGCGGCCTGGCCTTTGACAACAGCGGCGATCTATATGTGGCGAATGGAAACAACGCGGTTTCGGAATATAGCCCCGGCGGAACCCTCATTACCGCAACCTTCGCCTCAGGCTTGAACAGCCCGCGGGGTCTGGCCTTTGACAGCCGTGGCGACCTCTATGTGGCCAACGGAAGCATCCTCAACACGGTTTCGGAATTCAGCCCCTTCGGCAGCCTGATTACTTCGAGTTTCGTCTCCGGCCTGAACAATCCCCGCGGCCTGGCCTTTGACAGCAGCGGCGACCTGTACGTGGCGAACAACGGCAACAACACCGTTTCGGAGTTCAGCCCCTTCGGGACCCTGCTCAATGCCTCCTTTGCCTCAACGGGCCTGGACGAGCCGGTGGGCCTGTCCTTTGACAGCAGTGGCGACCTGTACGTGGCGAATCAAATCGGCAACACCGTGTGCGAATTCAATTCGAGCGGGACCTTGATAAACACGCTGTCCGGCCCGGGCCTGAGCCTTCCGGTGTATATCGCGATTTTTCCCGAGGACACGCCCGAACCGTCGGGCCTCACGCTGGCCGCTTTGGGCATGTGCATCTGCCTGTTCCTGTTCCTGCTCCGGCTTAAAAGAGGCTGATCCGTAATCAACATTCTGTTTTCGGGAATTTTAATTCCATTCCGGGCGCTTCGTCCGTTTCAAGTCCAACACCCCGTCAGAAGATGATGACGGTGACGTTCGGCGAGGCTGACGACCACGACCGGCCAGATACAAGCGGCAAACACGAAAATCATTTCAATCGGGGTTGCACCCCGGCCCGTGGTGCGAAAAATGAAATAGGCTGCGGGTGCGATTGCCAGCGCTAACATCATGACGGAAAGGGATAGGGTCCGAACGTAAGAAATAAAGTCACGCTGGATACGGACGGCATCGTCGAAGCGGTGGCCGTCCTCCTTGATGCCGTCGGGTCGCACCGGGCCTGCATATATGGCCGACCACGAAGAAAGCGGAAACACCGGCATGCAGAACACGGTTGCCCAAAGAGTAAACTTCACCCGGCCGTCCGGCTTCCGCTCAATCGCAAACGCTTTGATGCCGACACCGTAATGGGAAAACACTTCCATGCCGATTCATTGGTGATGCGCTGAGATGGCTTCGACCTGGTTCAGGGCAACGCGGGAGAATTGCCAGTTCTGGAGCGAGTCGTAAGCCGCGAACTGATACGCCATGACAATCAGCCAGAACACGAACTGGTAACTGCCTTTGGAACATTTGTGGCGCAACCGCCGCTGCGCCAGCAGTGCTGCCGGCCAGCCCCCCAGCAGTTCAGTCAGATGCAATGCCCGTTCGGAAATCCGCCATTCACCTGCCTCGGCGCGTTCTTTGTCGCGAGCATATGACCAGTAGGTGAATGCGTTTATGACCAGGCCATAAATTCCAATCCAACGGAAATCCCAATGCAGTCGAAAAAGGGCCATGACCGGCAATGCCGAAAGGCCGGTCAGAACCAGCAGGGCCACCACGATGGTTCGTGCGCCACCTTTGGCCTGACTGGGATGGGAGGGCTTAGAGTTCACCGGCGAAGGCGCGGTCGGGGTTCATGATTTGGGCATGTAACATGAATCTTCCTTGTTCCTCAACCCCCAACTCTCATCACTCAACCAATTTCACAAATACGGCAAACCAGGAACCGACCTGTTTATGGCCGGGAATTTATGAGCGGCACGGGTGGGGTGATTGAACATTTCCATGGAAATGGCGACTGAAGGATTTGGTTGGCAATGAAGTTGCTGAATTCCATCATAATGAGCTATGGATGAACTCATTTCATCATTGGTTCCGCCAAAACAGCAAGCCCATGCACAACGATTGCTGAACGACCCCGGATCGCGGAACCTGATTCGGCAGCAATTAAGCCGGTTGGCTGACGATAACGCAGGCTTGGTCCCCCAAAATTCATTCAGTTGGATTCTGTGCAAGCTGACCACCTTTGGAGCCGAAGAAACCGACACCTTGAGAATTTACCAGGCATTTTTATCCCAACTCAATCAATTGGGAGTATTGTGCCGCCTGTTATCCGGCGAAGGCGCACACTGTAAATATGACCCTCCGGCAGCCGTCGCCAACCGGATTACGATTGGCCTCGGCTTGTTCTACGAACAAGCGGCACGCCGTCATCAACGTCATGCCGCGCCATCGCCGCACTTTTATCAGCAAATGGCAATCAGTTGCTTTGCGGTGACCGGCTACAAAACCATCGCCTCACAGCTGCCCGAGTGGCTCGAATTCCTGCGGTCCAACTTTGTGTCGCCAAGGCCATGACGGGACAGGAAGGCTGTTTACATCAGCAATTGTGGATTGTGGGCTTCGATCAATCGCGAGCCGGTCGGCGGGTTGCGATTGAAACCGCCGGATTATGGGCAGTTATTGGTGTGATAATTGCTATTTTCAAACTTAATTCAAACGCCGATGGTAGCGATAGAAAATGACGTCCGGTTGACCCGTTGGTTGAAAGGTTTTTCGCGATGGGACGGGTGGCTCGTGGCTTTGGGGGGCGGCATCGTGTTGCTGGGCTGGTCTTTGGGGAACGAAATGCTCATGCGGATTCTTCCGGGGTTGGTGGCCATGAATCCCGTCACCGCCCTGGGCTTCATTCTGGCCGGGACTTCGCTCGTGTGTTACTGGCTGGCGGAAACCAAACCGGCGCACAAGTGGGAATTGGGCCGGGCCATGGGGGCGGTCCTGGTGGTTATCGGAGTGCTTAAACTCACCGGTTACATGGCGGGCTGGCATCTGGGTTTCGACCAGATGCTGTTCCGGTCCCAATTGCGGAACGATGGGACGGGTTTCACGAACCAGATTGCACCCAACACGGCCCTCAATTTCATCCTGAGCGGCCTCGCCTTGTGGTTTCTCCATTCTCCCGTCCGCCGTTTCTCGTACCGGACCCAGAACCTGAGCCTGGCCCTGGCCTTTGTTTCGCTTGTTCCCCTGGTCGGCTACATTTACCGCGCGAGTTACCTTTACAGCATCGGTACTTACATCCCCATGGCCTTGCACACGGCGATGCTGTTTTTTTTGCTCGCGCTGGGATTGTTACTGGCGCAAACCGATGCGGGCGTGGTGGCGTTGTTCACCAGCAACACCCCGGGCGGCGCGGTGGCGCGACGGCTTCTGCCCTTTGCCTTTGGCGTGCCCATCCTGCTGGGTGCGCTCACCATCTGGGTGGACAAGTCGGGAATTTATCCGGGGGAATTTGGTGTCACCATCGTCGTGGTTGGTTCCAGCGCCATTTTCACCGGATTGATCTGGTGGAATGCGATCTGGCTGAACGAGGCGGATTCCCTGCGGCGGGTGGCGGAGGAACAATTGCAAAAGGCGCATCGCCATCTGGAGGGGCGCGTGCAGGAACGCACCGCCATGCTCAACAACGCCAACACGGCGTTGCGGACGCAAATCGTCGAGCTGCAACGGGCCGAGGAGAAAATCCGCGACCAGGCGGAACTGCTGAACCATGCGCAGGACGCGATTCTGGTGCTCGACATCCAGCATCGGGTCGTCTTTTGGAACAAGGGGGCGGAGCGTTTGTACGGGTGGACCACGGAAGAGGTCGCCGGCAAAAATGCCGATGAACTGCTGTTCAAGGGCGGGTCCGGGCCGCCCAAAGGATACGAGGCCATTTTTCAGACGGGCGCCTGGACCGGTGAACTGGAGCAAATCCGGAAGGCCGGCCGGCCGGCCACGGTCGAAAGCCGGTGGACCCTGGTCCATGACGGAAAAGGAACGCCCCGGAGCATCCTGATCATCAACACGGATATTACCGAGAAAAAAAGTTATGAAGTCCAGTTGCTGCGTTCGCAGCGGATGGAGAGCATTGGTAAACTGGCGGGCGGGATTGCGCATGATTTGAACAATGCGCTGACGCCGATTATTGTCGGCACCCAGTTGCTTCGGGGAAACAACAGCGCCGCCGACCGGGACCGGATGTTGGACACGATTTCCGCCAGTGCCAACCGCGGCGCGGCCATGGTCAAGCACATCCTGACCTTCGCCCGCGGCGCCAAGGGCCAGAGCCAGCAGGTGCCCCTGTCCAATCTCGTCAAGGAAATCGCCAAAGTCATCCAGGACACGTTTTCCAAATCCATTTTAATCAACGTCAATCTGGGAAAAGCGCTGTGGAATGTTTCCGGTGATACCACGGAATTGTACCAGGTGCTGTTGAACCTCTGCGTCAACGCGCGGGACGCGATGCCGCAAGGCGGGGAATTGACCTTGAACGCGGACAACCAGACGTTAAGCCGGGCCGCCAAATCCGTGTTTGCCGATGTGCCGGCGGGAGATTACGTGGTCCTGGCGGTGGCCGACACGGGCACCGGCATTCCGCCCGAGGTGCTGCCGCGAATCTTTGAACCGCTTTTCACCACCAAGGCGCCGGACAAAGGCACGGGCCTGGGCTTGTCCACCGTGGCCGGGATTGTCAAAAACCACAACGGCTACATCCAGATCCACACCGAAGCCGGGAAGGGCACGGAATTCAAAATTTATCTGCCCACCTCGAAGTCCTTGGAAAAGGACAGATCCTGCGAGCCGGAAAAAGCGCTGCCCGCCGGTCACGGGGAACTGATTCTACTCATGGACGATGAGGCGACCGTGCGTCAATTGACGCAGACCACCCTGCAAAATTACGGCTATCGCGTGGTCACCGCGAAAAGCGGGCTGGACGGAATGACGGTTTTTGAAGAATACAAGGACGAGATCAAGGTGCTGGTGTCCGACACCGACATGCCGGTGCTGGATGGGATTGCCGCCATTCGGGCCATTCAGAAATTGAAGCCGGAAATTCCAGTCATCATCACCAGTGGCACCGAACGTGACAGGGAGCAACTCGCGGGCATTGACCGGACCCACCTGATCATTTTGGAAAAACCTTACTCGGTCGAACAGATTCTTAATGCCGTGGCCCAAGGCGTGGCTTCGAAGCCTGAAGCGGAGCCGGTGGATATTTGATTTTGAGTCCTGTCCTTTGCCAGCCGGCAAAAGGCGGAGGAGTTGACCGCGAAAGACGCCAAACACTCGAAAGACCAGCCAAAGGTGTTTTGAAATTGAACCACTGCGGACGCGGAGAACGCCCCGCGCCGAACTTCTTTGAACTTTGTTTCCTTCATTTGCTTCCGCGAGGATTGAAAAAAGGCTGCCGTCGGCGGACGGCAGCCTGTGCATTCAGGAATGATTACCGGCGATATCCGTCGTGGTCGCGGTCATGCCCGCCACGATCGTAACCGTCATGATGGTAACCGTCGCGATCATGTCCACGGTCGAAGTCCGCCGCGCGGTAATGCCAGGCGCCGGCGACCCAAATCCGGCCGGTCGGGAGATACGACCAATAACCGGGCGCCCAGACGTAATTCACGCCCGGACAGGGCGGAACGGATTGCATCACGGGTGCGGGTGCGTAAACCACCGGCTGTGAAACGACGACCGGCAGGGGCAACCCGATGGAGACGCCGAAACGGACTCCGGCGTTGGCTGACAAGGCAGCCGCGCCAATCAGCGCGGCCAGGAGTATCATTTTCGTTTTCATATGTTTTTCTTTCCGGGGCGTTATTGCCCACATCCATCCAGACGATGAAGTAACCATTCAGTTACATCTTTCGAAGAATTGTATTCTGCCGTAAATCAGGGACTTGCAGCGAATGTTGTAACCGGTCGAAAGAGCGGTTTTGGGCGTTTTGGGTCACCGCGCAAAAGATGCGCAGACAGAGCCAGAGGCCGGAAGTCGGAGGACCAAAGGCAGAGGGCTGCGTAAGAGGCGTTGCCTTACGCGGCGGCGCGGGTCTTGGGTCGGACCACTTCGGCGAGAAAAAGGAGTTTGTAAATGTCCGGCCGGCGGGCTTCAGCCGTATGACTGGCGATTTCCGCCGGGTCGGCGCTCGACCGCACGAGTTTGAAGTCGCCACAGCACAGCCATTCGCCCATGCCGGACTTGACACAGACCGGGATGGAACCTGTCTGTTGGCAGAAGCTGTCGGCCAGCTCGGTAATCTGCGGGCCTTTGCCGACGTGAACCACCAGGGGCGCCTCCGGGTTGAGTTCCATCGTGAAACAACCCGCCACGATGGCGCCATCCCGATGCGGCAAATAAAACGGCGGCGAACCGTCGGCTCCGGTTTCATCCATAATCTCGCTCCAGGCGTAGCGGCGTCCTTTAATCAGCGACATGGCGTCAGCAGTTGGTGTGGTGGACGGATTTGCGCGGGGACAGCGCGATACCGGATGTCAAGGGTGTTGGCATTTTACGGACGTTTCCCATAAACCATACAGATTCAATTGCAACGTATTGCACTCTAGGACGGAACGAAGGATTTGCAATGGGAAAACGGGGAGATGGTTTGGGAGATGGCAGATGGGGGGATCAGAAGACAGAGGACGGAAACAGCAAAGGCCAAGGGCTAAAGTCCAGGTTCCAATTTTAAACCACCGGGAACGCAGAGAACTCAAAGAATTGGAGTTTTTATTTTGGGGACTTATAGACAATGTTACCCTGATTTTGGGAGGGTCGCATGAAGCCAAACGCTCCGCGTTTGGGAACATTCGGCGATATTAAACTTGTTCCATCCCGCATTGAGATTTCAAAATGGCATAAACCTCAAAGGAAAATGCCTATGTCAATCTTGATTGGAATAATCTGCCCGGAAGCAATTGTTTTGGCAGCCGACAGCCATATAACAGAAGCCTATGAGGGCACTTTTGCGTCCGTGAACAAAATCAGCAGCGTTAAATTTTGGCCTAATGACGAAGTTTTGATTGCCCAAGCTGGATTGTGGCCGCTTACAAACCGCATTGTGGAAAGGATTCGTGAAAAGGCAAAAGGGGTAAGGATTATAAATACCGAGACCGTTACTAAAATTGTCGAGGATTCAATCCGAGAATCAAAAAGTCCACTGGATGAAGAACAAGAAAAATACGTTAATGAAAATCCACCCGCACTAATGCTGGCATTTTATATTGGCAAAACTTGCCAACGAAATTAGACAGCGCATCCCTCCAGATGTTGCAGAATCGCCTGCTAAAGCTGAAAACCAGCCATCACGAAGCGACCTCGGCGAGCCGAAGGAATAAATGCATGAGTCTGTAAAATATTCATCACCGTTCAAAAAATCAGGGTAACATTGTCTATAAGTCCCTTATTTTGATACGCCCTTTATTGTTCTTCCGTCTTCTCCCGCATTGCGGGATTCGCTGCGACCAGTTGCGGTTAACTTAGCCTTCGGACTTTTCTTTCAAAGTGGTCCGGCACGTACCAGCGGTGGAACGGGATTGACCACCCGCCAGCAGTGACGTTTTTTGGCATTGCCAAAAATCCACCAAAAACCCCCTTCGCCCGTGTTTTAATGCGTTGGCACGCCTTGCGCTAAAGTTTGCCTTACGAAACGGATTAGCAACAAGCGGCGGTGTTCCGCGACGCAGAAAATATCAACCATGTGACAAGGAAAACGCGTTATGAATGCAACTTTTGAAGCACCCGAGCCGATGACGAAATCGAGGACCGCGAAGCCGGCCAAACGCAAAATCCTGCTGGTGGACGACGATCCCGCGATGCGCCGGGTCCTGTCCCGGCTGCTGTCCGAGGAGGATTTTCTCGTATTAAGCGCGGCCGACGGCGCCAAGGCGCTCGAACTGGTCAATCTCGCCAAGTTTGACCTTGTGCTGCTGGATTTAAAGGCGCAGGCCGAGGAGGACTGGGAAACTTTCGGGCAACTTTCGGCACAAAACCCATTGTTGCCGGTCGTCCTGATTACCGACCATCCCAATCAGTTTTTCCACGCCGTGGCCTCGGGCGTCGGCGCCCTGCTGGAAAAGCCGCTCAATTTCACCCGGCTTTTCCATACCATCCACAATCTTTTGCAGGAACCGGCGGAAGAACGCCTGGCGCGTTTCATGGGGCAGCCCGCCGCGTTTTACTACCTCCCGCCGACAGCCGACGCCCCCCAAAAAGTCTGGAGGGTCAATTGAACTACAATTCCATCAATGACGTGAGGACGCGGCTACAAGCAATAAATGAATGTCTGCGGGCGCAACCCCAAATGTGCCCGGCGCATTCAAACGGCAAACCGGTCGTTTCTTCGACCACGACCAATAAAAACGACCGGTTTGCCCCCCTTTCACCACCCGCCGTTGATTTTGCCGTGCGGTTTGTGCTGAAACCGCCGACCACCGCGGTGTGCGTTTATTGGTTCTGACAAACACAGCAACAGCAAACAAAAAGCGAAAGGAACAACATGAAAACGACCAGATTAAAAAACTGGATGGCGGTTTGCGCGGCGGTCTTGACGGCGACGGCGGGAAGCCGGGTGATGGCGGATGACGCGGCGGCGAACGCGCCGGCGACGAAACCGGACAAGGTGTACACGGGGACGGTGGTTGGCGTT
>JAJPJM010000104.1 GCA_021324235.1 Verrucomicrobiota bacterium | reverse complement strand
TTTCGAATGGATGACCGCGGAATAAAATTTTGAGTCCAACACCCGGCCGTCGTCGTTGATCAAAAATTCCACGCACTTCGTCAGCCGGTCCACGTTTGGCTTCAACGAACACAACTCGTTGCTCAACGCCTCGGGCAGCATCGGGATCACCCGGTCCACCAGATAGGTGGAATTTCCCCGCCGGCGCGCCTCGTCGTCCAGCGCCGTGCCCGGTTTCACATAATGCGACACGTCCGCAATGTGCACCCACAACTTCCATTGCCCCGGCGCCACCCGCTGCAAGCAAATCGCGTCGTCGAAATCCTTCGCGTCGTCCGGATCAATGGTGACAACCGGTTGCCGACGGCAATCTTCGCGCCCGGCCAATTCGTGCGGCGAAACCGCCGTTCCGATGGCCCGCGCCTCGTGCAATACCTCCTTCGGAAAATGCAACGGTAGGTGGTACTGGCGCAGCACCGACAACATATCCACCCCTTCCTCATCCGGTGAACCGAGCACTTCGATGATTTCACCTTCCGGATTGGTGTGCCGCGATTCCCATTCATGCAACTCCACCACAACCTTGTCACCGACGCGCGCGGGCCGGCCGACGTCGCGCGGTGGCGGGACATAAATGTCGTGCGGCATGCGCGGGTCATCGGGAATCACGTAAAGGAACTTGCGGCCCGGCTGCAAGGTGCCGACGACTTGTGTCCGCTTCCGTTCCAGGATGCGAATGACCACGCCCGTCTCCTGGGCGAGCCGGTCGGAACGCAAACCTTTCGCCCGGACATCGCGTCGCACCAGCACGCGATCCTCGTGGAGCGCCGTGCCGGTGGCCTCCTGCGGAATCATGATTTCCTTCAATTCAGAATCATCCGGCTGCAAAAAGCCCTTCCCCTGGCGGTTGATGCGAATCCGGCCCGGAACGAGGTCCGCCTCGCGCGATTGGATGTAACGATTCCCCTTCGTGCGGGTGATCCGTCCGGATTGTTCCAGCCGGCGCAGCACTTCCTGCAATTCCTGCTGGCGCTGGGGCGCCAGCCGGAGATGCCGGAGCAATTCCGGCACATTGGCCGGCGCATAATCCCGCCGGCCCAGTAGTCTTAAAATCTGCTCTTCCATAAATTCATTCCACAATCTGCAAAAGCCTTTTGCCTGACTATGAAGGATTTTGGGCGTAATACCAGCGCCGACTCCAAGCAATAGCCGGATTGCCGTTGAACCCTTGCGCAACAAAGTCACTTTCCCAAACGCACATTTGCTGTTAATGATTGCGGGTGGACTTTTTCGTTCAACGCAGCGGGTTGCGCGACCTTTATGACAAGGTCGCCGCCGGCGAACGCATTTCCGAGAACGACGCGCTCCGGTTATTTGAGTCCAAGGACTTGAACGCCGTGGGGGCGATTGCAGATCTGGCGCGCCAGAAAAAGAACGGCAATCGCGCCAGCTATATCATCAATCGCTATGTCAACTATTCGAACTACTGTATCCTGTCGTGCCAGTTCTGCTCGTTTGCCCGCAAGAAACGCGACGCGGACGGTTTCCAGTTTTCCATTGAGGAGATTGTCCAGAAAGCGCGCGAGGCATTGAAGTTGGGCATCACCGAAATGCACATCGTCGGCGGACTGCATCCGTCCCTGCCGTTCAGTTACTACACCGGTATGCTGCGCGCATTGAAAGATCTCGATGCCCGGCTGCAATTGAAATGCTTCACCGCGATCGAAATCCTGCACCTGGCCTGGCTCGCCAAAAAATCCGTCCGGGAGACCTTGACTGAATTGAAAGCCGCCGGGCTCGATTCGCTGACCGGTGGCGGCGCAGAAATCTTTCGCAAGGAAGTCCGTTCCGCCATCGCCAAAGGCAAGGAATCCGCCGGGGAATATCTGGACGTGCACCGCACCTGGCACCGCATGGGCGGGCGCAGCACCTGTACCATGCTTTATGGCCATGTCGAAAGCCTCGCCGACCGCGTGGATCATCTCCGGCAGTTGCGCGCCTTGCAGGACGAAACGCACGGTTTCACCGGCTTTGTGCCGCTGGCGTATCAGCCCGAAGATAACGACATCCCCGTCGAAAAACCGCCGACCGGCTTCGATTCACTGCGCACCATAGCCGTCAGCCGCATCTATCTTGATAACTTCGACCACATCACCGCGTATTGGGTCGGCCTGGGCCTGAAGCTGGCGCAGGTGGCACTGAGCTACGGCGCGGACGATTTGCACGGCACCATCATCGAGGAACACATCTTCCACATGGCCGGTGCGACGTCGCCACAACTGCAGACGGAAATGGAGATGGTCAAAGCCATCCGCGAAGCCGGCCGCACGACGGTCCAGCGCAACACCTTTTACGAACCAATCAAAGTCCTGGCGGACGGCCACGAAGCCGAACCCACGGAAAATTCCGCACCCTCGAAGGTGCTGGAAGATAATCTTGCAACGGCATGACCCCATACACGCCAACATCCTGTGCCGGCTCAACACCTCGTTTCCACACTGCGCCCACCCATTATTTGGCGCTGGCGCTGTGTTCGATGCTGCTCTTGACCGGCTGCTCGACCACGTTAACGTATCAACCCAACCTGCCGGCCGGACCGGCCAGGCCGGCGGGTTATCCCATTCCCGTTTATACCGAGGATATGACCATTCCCCGGCCCTGTGAAGTGATTGGAACCGTATTCGTCGGCGGCGGCCATTTCACGATGCGCGGCGGATCGGCTGAGGAAGAAACGGCCAGGATAATAAAAACGGCCTGGGAAAAAGGCGCGGACGCCGTGCAAGTGAAGTCGGTCGAAGATCCGGGTTATTCAAGTGCCAGTTATCGCATGATGGCCAGCTTGCTGCGCTATACGGATGTCTGGGAAACCTTTGCCGTCTCGGAGTCAGGGTTCGCCCATTATCTCGACACGCACCGGCAAAACCTCGACCCGATCGAAGGCATCTGGGACGGGACCGGGACGGTTCCGCATCGCATCGGCATCGTGCGGGACCATTCCAGACCGGGCCGGGATTTTGTCGGGTTCATCCTCGGGACCGCTGATCCGACCTGGCACGAAGGCTACAAGAAAATTGACATCCAACGCGGGGTTCAACCGGGAAGCTACGTTCTGGATTATTACCTGGATAATTTCAGCCGGAAGGAAATCACCGTCATTCTGGGCCAAAACCAGAGGTTCACGCTGAACATGCCGACCTCTGACGAGGATGCCGATATTATCACCTATTCCAAAAGCCGGTAAGCCCGCAAACCGACGCGACCGCCAACCACTGAAATGCCCGCTGCTGAAATTCCCCCATTCCGCATCGGCTCGGTGCAATATCTGAACGCCGTGCCGCTCACGCGTGGCATGGAAGACAAGGTCATTTTTACCACACCCGCCCGGCTCGCCGAACTGCTCCGCCGCGACGAGCTCGACGCCGCGCTCGTCAGCACGGCCGAAGTTCTGCTCACCGACCGCTATGACATTCTGGATGGCATCGCGGTGGCGTCGCTCGGCGAGGTTTACAGCGTGCTCCTGGCACATCGCCGTCCCCTGGCCAAATTGAAGGAGATTCATTGCCATGCTGCGTCACTGTCGGGATTGAACCTCTTGAAGGTCCTGCTGGCGGAACGCGGGTTGAAACCTGAATTTAAACCGCTGGACCATCCCCGGGATGCGGCGGAGCATGACGCCGTACTGCTCATTGGCGACCCGGCGATCGATTTCCAGCGCGCGCCGCACGAACACGAAATCCTTGACCTTGGCCTGGCGTGGCTTGAGTTGACGAACCTGCCGTTTGTGTTTGCTGTCTGGGCACTACGGCGCGGGATTGAAAACTCGACGTTGCGCCAGCAACTGCGGGATGCGCGGGATTTCGGCGTGGATACCCTGGACTGGATCATCCGCAACCGCACGGAGTACGACTACGATTTCCGCAAGGATTATTTCGACTGGCACATTCATTACCACCTGGCCACGGACGAAAAGCGCGCCATCGCCAAATTCGCCGAACTGCTCCGCAAACACGGCCTCGGTCCGGTGTTTGAACCGAAGTTTGTTTCCTAAAGGATTTTCGAAGGAACATCGAACATCCAACATCGAACTCCGAACACCCAACGATTTCTCTCGATGTTTGATGTTCGGCGTTCAGTGTTCGATGTTTTCCCCTTCCAATCTCGCCAGCGTTTCCGGGTCGCGCACGTCCACCCAGCGACCCGGGATTTCCAGGCCGGCCAGTCTTTGCCCGTCGGCCACGATCGCGCTGATGGCGTCGGTCAGTTCATATTCACCGCGCGGTGATTTGTGCAGGCGCCCGGTAAAATCGAACAACGCCGGCCGAAAGAGGTAGATGCCGGCATTATACCACGCTGGGGCGCCGGGTTTGAGCCAGCCGTCGCGGCGCAGTTGTTCCACCTGTTCGGGTGATGGTTTTTCCACCAGCCGCTTCAGGCAAAACTGTTCGTCGAAGAAATTCAAGCCGCCCTTCGTCACATCTTCGCCCCGCGTGACGGTGATGACCCCGGCAAAATCGCCTTCGCGGAAGCGTTGAACCACCTGTAAATATGTTTCCGGCGGGACCAGAATATCGCCGTACGTCAGCAGAAACGGCGAATCCCCAACAAATGCCCTGGCCAGTTCCGGCGCCTTGCCCGTGCCGTCCTGCACAAGCTGCCGCCCAAACGCCATGCGTGCCCCCCATTTCGCGCCATCGCCAAAATGCTTTTCGACCACGTCCGCGCGCCAGCCGGTGACGATGAAGATGTCGCGCACGCCCGCCGCCAGAATCCCCGTCACAATGTGTTCGAGGATGGGTTTGCCCTGCACGCGGAGCATGGGCTTGGGCAACTCATGGGTGAGTTCCCGCATGCGGGTGCCCTTGCCGGCGGCGAGAATGACGGCTTTCACCGGGAAATTTTAACCACAGATGGACATGGATGAACACGGATAAAAACAAAATATTCACACGTTCCACTCGCCGGTTTTCAAATACGGCTTCAATTTCTCCTTGAGCGTCTCGCGCCCGCGATGGATAAGCGATTTGGTGGCGGAAAGCGAACAGCCCAGGATTTCGGCGATTTCCTCGTAACTCAACTCCTCCTGCCGGCAGAGCAAAATGGCCGTGCGCTGGTTTTCCGGCAGACGCGCCAGTGCTTCCTCGATTTTTTGCGCCAGTTCACCGTGCAATAATTTGTCCGGCGGCGGGACGTTGCTCTTGTCTTCGAACTGCTGGCGTGGCTGGTCCTCATGTTCAGCGTGGGTCTCCTCAAGCGAATCGGCGGGGTGGCGCGAACGCCGGCGGATTTCGTTCAAGCACAGGTTGCGGGCAATGGTAAACAACCAGGTGGAAAACTTGGCGCGCGATTCGTAGCGTTTGGCGGATTTATACACCTGCAAAAAGACAATTTGCGCCAGATCCTCGGCCTCGGTTTCATCGTGCAGCGTGCGATAAACGAGGTTCATCACCGGCTGCTTGTACTTTTCCACCAGTTCCGCGAACGCCGCCCGGTCGCCGCGCTTGACGCGCAGCATCAGAAGAGCATCGGGATCGGGATGAACCGGCATCAACGGACTTTAGAACAGACACACGGTGCGCGACAAGGTTTCGCTTGATGGGCGGTGTCCCGATCTCAATCTTGCTGTTAATCGTTCCCGCCGGAGGATTTGGATTATGATAACGATTAAGATCAAGAACTGTGCCGGCCCGGCGGCTGAACTTGCTTTCGGACCGTTTTGTTCGCAACTTGTGCGCCCGTGCAGGATTTAATCAGAAAAATTGAGGAAGACGCGGAGGTGCGCCTGCCCCTTTCGGCCAATGCGGATGCCGCAGAACGACTTTCGCGTTGCAAAGGTTTTCTCAAAGTGGAAACGCACCGGCTCAAACTGTGGCATCACGGCGGCGCGGGCGGACGCGAAATCTGCCGGGCGCGCGCGGCGATGCTCGATGCGATGTTGCGGCATCTCTGGGAGTCCGCACGCGGCAGCCTCTCGCCCCAGGCACAAAAGGAATTTCCGCCGCTGGCGCTGGTGGCCATCGGCGGTTATGGCCGCGCGGAATTGAATCCGTACAGCGACATCGACTTCATGTTTCTGCATGATGGACAGGTCGCCGCGGGCAAACCGCTTCCCTACCTGTCCAAGCTGATTGACGGCGTGCTCTACCCCCTCTGGGACATCGGGTTAAAGATCGGCTACGCGGTCCGCAGCATGGAGGATTGCGTGAAGGTGGCCAACACCGATATGCAGTCCAAAACCTCACTCATCGAATCCCGCTTGATTGCCGGCAACGAGGCCCTGTTCAAAAAGTTTCAGCGGGTGATCGTGGACAAATGCGTGGACGGCTTTGAAGAAAAATACATTGCCGAGCGTGTCGAAGACCAGGAAGCGCGTCACGCCAAATTCGGCAATTCCGCCTGCATGCAGGAGCCGAACATCAAGAACGGCTGCGGCGGGCTGCGCGATTTTCAGAACCTGCTGTGGATGGCGTTTTTCAAATATCGCACGCGGACCCTGGGCGAACTGGAGAAACGCGAATTCGTCGGCAAATCCGAGCGCAAACAGCTCGAAGCCGCCTACGACTTTTTACTGCGGGCACGGACCGAATTGCACTATCAAACCAACCGCGCCGTGGACGCGCTGGGCAAGAACCTGCAACCGGCCGTGGCGCTGGGCCTTGGCTATGGCGACCGTTCGCCGAGCAAACGAATCGAAAAATTCATGCGCGACCTCTACACCCACATGCGCAACGTTTTTCTCATCGCGCGCACCCTGGAACAACGCATGGCGTTGTTGTCCCCAACGCGGGGAAAACTGTCGTTGCGCGCGTGGTTGCCCAAACGCCGGCCGCCGGAACCGGTGGATGGCTTTTTGTTTGTGGACGACGAGATTCACGCCGCTTCCAGGCGCGTTTTCCGGGACCAGCCCCAGCGCCTGATGCGGGTTTTTCTTTACGCCCAACAGCGGCGGTTGCGGCTGCATCCCGACCTGGAGCAGCTCATCCGCCATGAAATTTCGCTGGTGGACCGCACTTTCCTGAACGACGAACACGTGCGGGAGACGTTTTTGACCATTCTCGGGCAGCGGGGCAGCGTCGCGCCCGTTCTGCGCACCATGCACGAGGTAAACTTCCTTGGCAAATACATCCCCGAGTTCGGCAGGCTGACCTGCCTCGTCCAGCACGAATTTTACCATCAGTACGCCGCCGACGAGCACACCCTGGTCTGTCTCGAGCAACTCGATCGGGTCTGGGAAGCCAAAAACCTGCCGTATAAGAATTACGCGCCGCTCTTCCAGAACCTCGAACGGCCCGGCATTCTTTATCTGGCGCTGTTGCTCCATGACGTCGGCAAGGCGGGACACCATAAACGGGGCAGCCACCCCCAGGTTAGCGCCGAAATGGCCATGCGCGTGGCCAAACGGCTGCGACTCGACGGCGCGGTGGCCCACACCCTGGAGGTCATCATCGAAAATCACCTGCTCATGGCCAGCGTCTCGCAGCGGCGCGACCTGGATGACACTTCGGTCATCCGCAACTTCGCGCGGGAAATTGAAACCCCCGAAGCGCTCGACCTGCTCACCTTGCTGACGTTCGCCGACTCGCTCGGCACGAGCGAAAAACTCTGGAACGGTTTCAAGGATGCGCTGCTGTGGCAGTTGCACAGCCGGGCGATGGTTTTGCTCACGGGCGGCACGGAATTCATTCGCGCCGAGGCGGAACAGCGGGAAGCCCTGTTGCTGGAGGTCCGGCAAACGGCCGGCAAGTCGTTGAGCGCCGAGGAGATCAACACGCATTTTGCCACATTGCCACCGCGTTATTTTCAGGTCCGCACCGCCCGGGAAATCATCGATGACCTGGAGCTGGTGAACCGTTTCATGCGCCGGCTGGTGCTCGAGGATGACCGCGTGCTCTCGCCGATCATTGCGTGGCGGGATGAAGCCGACCGTGGCTATAACGCCGTAAAAATCTGCACGTGGGACCGCGCCGGGCTGTTCAGCAAAATCGCCGGCACCCTCAGCGCCGCCGGACTGAATATTCTGGGAGCACAGATTTTTACCCGCGCCGACAGCATCGTGCTCGACACGTTTTACGTGAACGACGGGCGCACGGGCCATCTCGCCACCCGTCAGCAGCACGACCAGTTTGCCGAGTTGCTGGAAAAGGTCCTGACCGATGAGGACATCGATCTCCCCGCGCTCATCAAGCGCCAAATCACCCAACAGCCGGTCTATCTACCGTACACCGGCGAGCATATCCAGACCCAGATTCACATCGACAACGAGGCGTCCGAAACACGCACGCTCATCGAAGTTGAAACCGAGGATCACCTTGGCCTGCTCTACATGATTTCCCAGACCCTTTCCCGGCTGGCGGTGGACATTGTGAATGCACGCATCGTGACCGAGCGCGGCGCGGCCATCGACACCTTTTATGTTTGCGAGCTGAACGGCGGCAAAATCACCTCTCCCGAGCGGCAGGCGGCCATCGAGCGCCGGCTGCGCGAAGCCATCCACCGCCTCCGCGCCGCCACGTGATGTCAGCGCAAACCTGTTGCCAGCCATCAACGGGTCTGGTAAACAAACAATCCGGCGCGCCGAAGGCGCGGCGCAGGCGGGTGTGGTTCAGTGGTAGAATGCGGGCTTCCCAAGCCTGAGATGAGGGTTCGATTCCCTTCACCCGCTCCAATCAAAAATCGCCGTCGCTCACAGCAAGTTTTTCAACCGTTCGCGCAGAACCTGCCGGGCACGATAGAGTCGTGATTCCACGGCTTTCGGCGTAGTTTCCAAAATCACCGCCGCTTCCGCAACACTGCGTTCCTCCCATTCATAGAGCACAATAGCCGCGCGCAACTCTTCGGGCAGCCGGCCCACCGCCACCCGCACGGCGGCGGCCCGTTCGACGGTCTGCGCCTGTTCGTTGGGCGCCGGACCGTCCGCCGGCAAAGTGCCGCCGAGGGTTTGCCCGGATTCCCCGGTTTCGGCTTCGAGCGAGACATTGGGGTGCCGGGCACGCCAGCGGAAATGGTTCCGCGCCAGATTTGCGGCAATGGTATAGAGCCAGGTGGAAAATTTTTCGTTCGTCCGAAAACCGGCACGGGCGCGGAAGACGCGAACGAACGTTTCCTGCGCCAGGTCATTGGCATCGTCTTCATTGCCCAGCATCCGGCAAAGACAATGGAACAGCGGCACGGCGTGCCGCGCCATCAAATCGTTGAGCGCCGCATCGTGCCCGGCGGCCAGCCGTTCCATGTCGGCCCGGTCACGCGCCTCCGGCGAAGGCTGGGCGTCAGGGGTGTCGCTCATGGCCGGCGGGTTCCGAAACAGGTTGCCCGGTTCCTTCCCGAAAACCGAGGACGGCGTTTTGCATCCCGGCAAGGTAACGACGGCCTTCCGCCGGCGGCATGATTTGGCTGACCTCAACAAAATACTGAAGCATCCGCGACTGGCATTGCGCACGACAGGCAGCCAGTTCGGCCAGTTTTTGTTCCGCCACGGGACTGACGTTGGTCGCGCTGTTCAAGGCCGCGGCCACCTCCTGCTTTTTGACGGCCACCATCCGGCACATCAGGTTGCATTGGGACAGATAAGCGGCATGCAATTTCTGGATGCGCCCCATCTCGGCAGCGTTCAGGTGAAACTCTTTTCGCATCCAATCCAGGCTGCCGGGAGATTGCGTAACACAGACCTGGCAAAGGCGCTGACCCACCAGATAGGAGCCGCTGAATAACGCGACCCCGAGAGCCAGCGCACCCAACACAATGGCCAGCGAGCGGTTCATAAATCAACGCAAGGCCGCCGGTGCGACGGTTGTAAGATATTGTGCCTGCGCCGCCCGGTTGGCGGCCAGATCGCCGGCGTGCACACCCAGTAACGCGCCCGCCACCACCAGCACGGTAGCGGTCGCCAACGCAAATCGCGGACGCAACACCAGCGCGGCCATCGCCTCCAGCCAGGACAACCTGGATGTTGACGGGGCCGGCGCCTCGGCATCCTCGATGCGACGCCACACATTTTCCTGAAAGCGCGGCGGCAAGGCCGGCTCGGCACGCGACGCGCGCAACAAGGCGCTCAGTTTGGCATCATCGGGATTCATATTATCTTTTATGGGTTTAATGGGCGGCGGAGATTGGTATCCGCCGCCCGTATTTTACATTGTTAATTACGCCGGGACAACCCGGCCCATGGTAAATACCGTTAGTTGACGGTTGCGACCGGTTTGGCGCAGCACGGCATCGCGGCCGTGGAATTCACCGCACAGGCTTGAATCGCCTTCGGGCTGCTGGTCATGCTGCGGCAGGCGATGCTGGGATTGACATCGTTCGCCACGCTGGCGACAGCAATGGTCTGGCTGCCCAGGGCACGCGGCGAGGCAAAGTTGATTACCGGCGCGGCGGACACGATGGAGACAACCGGAGTGGTCTTGATCTGATTGCCGACGGCACGCGGCGAAAGCAGGCTATCGCCAGCATTGACGTTGAGGGTGATCGCGGCCAGGGCGGCCACGCCAAGAACGGTAAGGAGGATTCGTGTTTTCATTTTTCTTTCTTATTTTTTAGCAACGCTTCATTGCATTGCCGAATGATCGTGCTGGTATTACCCCGCCGCCAGGCAAACCCCTCAAACTTTTTTAACACTCGATTTTATTGCCTTCTTGGATAAAAACCCGTTGAAGTCCATCAAGGTGACATATAATTATACCCCCGGAGCCGGTCTGCGGTAATTTCTGCGGGTTTATGTCGGCGGTGGTGTATAATAAGACCGGCGTCCATGAACGACGCCGGCCAAAACAAACCAGCAAACGAAGAAGACTGAACTTATGAAATTATCCGATTACATCAGCCGCCCGGTGATTAGCGGGCTGGTATTGGGAGTGGCTCTGTTGGCGTCAACCGCCCTCGCTGTGGACACTACCAGCGCGCCGCCGAAACCGGACTTGCTGACCACCTGCCCTGTGTCCGGCGACAAGCTTGATGAAATGGGCAAACCCTATGTCTTTGTTTATCAGGGCCAGGAAGTCAAACTCTGTTGCCCCAATTGCAAGAAGGACTTTGACAAAGACCCGGCCCCCTATCTCAAGAAGATCCGTGCGGCCGACGCGAAGGCCAAAAATTGACATGTATAAGCCAAAAATAGTTTAGCTTGGTTCGGCCCGTTGGATGATATTTAAAACGTGAAAACGACGCTGGCCATTGTTTGCAGCCTGTTGCTGGCCTGGACGCCCATCCTCCGCGCCCAGGCGCCGGCGGCCCGCGTCGGGTGC
>JAJPJM010000006.1 GCA_021324235.1 Verrucomicrobiota bacterium | reverse complement strand
GACTTCAAATGCCCGGCATGACCTCCAACCAGGACGTGAACAATCCGTTCGCCTTCCGCCGGCGCTTTTAAACTGAGCCACCGGCTGATCAACGCCAAATGAATCACGTCATCCAACTCGAGGATATCCGCAAAACCTATCATACTGGCGAAGTGGATGTGCATGCCGTTCGCGGCATCTCCCTGGAAATTTTGCCCGGCGAATTCGTCGCCATCATGGGCGCCAGCGGCTCCGGCAAATCCACGCTCATGAACCTGATTGGGTGTCTCGACCGCCCGACCGGTGGTCATTACCACCTGGATGGCATGGATATTTCGACGCTGGATCGCGATGCGCTGGCGGATATTCGCAACAAAAAAATCGGCTTTGTCTTTCAGGGTTTCAATCTGCTTTCCCGGACGTCAGCGCTTGAAAATGTGGAGATGCCGATGCTTTACAGCCATCAACACATCCCGGCCGACGCACAGCGCGAACGCGCCCTGCACGCGCTCGAACTGGTCGGGCTCGCTGCCCGCTCGGACCATCATCCCAACCAACTTTCCGGCGGCCAGCAACAACGTGTCGCCATCGCCCGCGCGCTGGTCAATCAGCCGGCGCTGTTGCTGGCCGACGAACCCACGGGCAACCTTGACAGCCAGACCAGCATTGAAATCATGGGCGTGTTCCAAAAATTAAATGACCAGGGCATCACCATCATCATGGTCACACATGAACTGGACATCGCCCGCTACACCAAACGCACCGTCGTACTGCGTGACGGCCAGATCGTCACCGATGAGTCCATTCGCGACCGGTTGAGCGCCGAAGCCGAATTGCGCCATTTGCAGGCGGCGCAGCAGGCCATTAAACTGACCGCATGAGAATTCTGGCCACACTCCGAATCGCCCTGCGCGCGCTGCGCCGGAACAAGATGCGCACCATTCTAACCATGTTGGGCATGATCATCGGCGTGGGCGCCGTCATCGCCTCAGTCAGTATCACCAGCGGAGCCAAGCAACAGGTGGAACAGCAGATTGCCAGTCTGGGAGAGAACATGCTGCTCATTTTCCCCGGCTCGTTCAGTTCCAGCGGTGCGCGGCTGGGTTGGGGCAACAACCACACGCTGGTCCTGGAAGACGCCCTGGCCATTCAAACCCAGCTCCAGGGAGTGCGCGCCGTCAGCCCGGAAAACAGAACCCGCGCCCAGATAATTGCCGGCAATCAAAACTGGAACACCAGCGTCCAAGGCGAATCTCCCCAGTATCTCCAGATCCGCCAGTGGGTGCTGACGGAAGGCGAGATGTTTGATGACCAAGCGGTGCGCCAGGCGGCAAAAGTCTGCGTCATCGGGAATACCGTGGCGCAGCAATTGTTCCCCAACGAGGACCCGCTTGGCAAATTGATTACCATCAGCGCCGTTCCCTGCCAAATCATCGGTGTGCTGCAACCCAAGGGGCTGTCTCCAATGGGGCAGGATCAGGATGATGTCGTCATCGTTCCGTATACGACGGAATTGAAGCGCATCAACCGGGAAACGTGGCTGGATTCAATTCTTGTTCAGGCGGATTCCGAGGCAGTCATGCCTTACGTTCAGAAGGAAATCACCTCCCTGCTGATGCAGCGTCATCGTCTCAAGCCCGGCGGTCCCATGGATTTCCTCGTGCGCAGCCAGGAAGACATCGCCGAAGCCGCCTCCTCTACCGCCCGGGTTATGGGCTTTTTGCTGGCCGGCGTCGCGGCGGTGTCTTTGGTCGTCGGCGGTATCGGCATCATGAACATCATGCTGGTGAGCGTAACCGAACGCACCCGCGAGATTGGCATCCGCATGGCTGTGGGCGCGCGCGGAGGCGATATTCTGGTGCAATTTCTCATCGAAGCCGTCACGCTGAGCCTCATTGGCGGAGGCATTGGCATCGCATCCGGCATGGGCATCTCCCGTTTCGTTTCCTCTCTCACACAGTGGCCTACGCTCACACCGGTCATGTGGATCGTCATCGCCTCGCTCTCCAGCGCGATTGTCGGCGTCATTTCCGGGTTTTACCCTGCCTGGAAGGCGTCCAAGCTCGACCCGATTGAAGCCTTGCGCTATGAATAGCGCGTGACTACTGAAATATTGCCGACGCATACGCCGGCGCTTTTCCAGGCTGCTGTAAAACGCGCGGCGGAATTGTTGCAGGCGGGCGAGGTGATTGCGTTGCCGACGGAAACCGTCTATGGGCTTGCCGCCAATGCGCTGGACGAGACAGCCGTCGCCAGGATCTTCCAAATCAAGGGCCGGCCGGCCAACAATCCCGTCATTGTCCACGTGTCCGGCATTGAAATGGCGAAGCGCTGTGTCAACGCTTGGTCCGTGAACGCGGACAAGCTGGCGAAGGCATTTTGGCCCGGACCCTTGACCCTGGTCCTGCCCCGGGCGGAGGCCATCCCGGACGTGGTCACCGCCGGGGGTGCGACGGTGGGCGTGCGCTGGCCGAGCCATCCAATCATGCAGGCGGTCATCCGCCGGTGCGGTTTTCCGCTGGCGGCGCCGAGCGCAAATTTATCCAGCCGGGTATCACCCACAAATGCGGAGCACGTGCGCCAGCAGCTGGGCGACAAAATTGCCGTGATTGTTGACGGCGGCCAGTCGCAGGTGGGCATCGAATCCACCGTGCTGGATTTGACGGTGTCGCCGCCGAAAATTCTACGGCCGGGCATGATTCACGCCGAATCGCTTGCCGCGGTTGCAGGCGAAGTCAGAAGTCGGAAGTCGGAAGTTAGAGCCGAAAAAAATCTGCGAAGTCCGGGCTT
>JAJPJM010000125.1 GCA_021324235.1 Verrucomicrobiota bacterium | reverse complement strand
TTGTGCCACCAAAGTACAAACGCGCTGGCGATGTAGATGCTCGAATACGTGCCGGTGATGATGCCGACGAGGAACGTGAACGCGAAGTCGTTGATGACGCCGCCGCCCCAGATGAACAAACAGAGCGTGGCAATCAATACCGTGCCGCTGGTGATGATCGTGCGGCTTAACGTCTGGTTCAACGCCTGGTTGATGACCTCGCGGAACGTGCCGCGCACGCCGAGCTTCAAATTTTCACGGATCCGGTCGAAGATGACGACCTTATCGTTGAGCGAGAAGCCGATGATGGTCAGGAGGGCGGCGACGACGGTGGCGTTGAATTGCCGCCCGGAAACGGCGTTGGCGATGCAATAACAGCCGATTGCCAGAAACACGTCGTGGAGCACCCCGACGATGGCGCCCACCGCGAAGGAAAATTCGTAGCGGAACGCGACATAGACCAGGATGCCGAACATGGACAACAGGCAGGCGATCACGGCCGACTGTCGGATTTGCGCTCCCACGATCGCGCCGACTTGCTGGCGGGCCTTGACCACGAATTGCGCCTGGGGGAACTGTTTGGCGAGCTCCTGTTCAACCTTTTGCCCGGAACCACTGGAGGTCGTCACGCGCAACGTTTCCCCGCCACCGCTGACGTCTTTCTGGTATTGGATTTGCGCGTCTTGTTCGCCGACGCTCGTCAGGGCGTTGCGGATGTCTTTCATGTCCACCGGATGCGCGTAGCTGAAGGTCGTGCTGTCGCCACCCAGGAAATCCACGCCAAACAACTGGTTGCCGCGGCCAAAAATGCCGTAACCCAGCGACAGGATGACAAAGGCCCAGGTGATGACGAACAAAGGCCTGGCCGTCTTCATGAAATCGACCTGTGTGCTCCGGATGATGTGGAGCATCGGCAGCGATTTCAACCAGTTGCGGTCAAGCAGGAAATTGAAGATGAGGCGCGTCACGACCAGGGCGGTAAACAGGCTCGCCGCCACGCCGATGGTGAGCGTGACGCCGAAACCCTTGATTTCACCGGTGCCCATGAAAATCAAAATGACCGACGAGATGAGGGTCGTGACGTGCGAGTCAAAAATGGTGCCGAAGGCGCGCGCATAGCCCGCGTTGATGGCGCCGCGCAGGGATTTGCCTTTGGCGAGTTCCTCACGCAGGCGTTCATAAATCAGCACGTTGGCATCCACCGCCATGCCGATGGTAAGCACCATACCCGCGATGCCCGGCAGGGTCCAGGTGGTGCCAATGGAACACATCACGCCGAACAAAATGATGATGTTGGTGATCAGCGCGACATTCGCGGTCAGACCGGCAATCCAATAATAACAGAGCATGAAGGCGGAAACCAGAACGACGGCGGCAATGGACGCGCGTATGCCGCTCTGGATGGAGTCCCTGCCCAATGTCGGGCTGACATCGCTCGCATAAATAATCTTAAGCGGTGCCCGCAAAGGATTCTGCAGGACACTGGCCAGCGACTGTGCTTCCTCCGGGGTAAAGCTGCCGGTAATCTGGCCGTTGCCGGCTTCAATCGCGCCCTGAATGGTCGGCGCGGACTGAAGCTCACCGTCCAGCACGATGGCCAGTTGCCGGCCAATGTTATTGCGGGTAACTTCAGCGAACCTTTTCGCGCCATTGTCGTTGAGCGTAAAATCAATCTCCGGTTCGCCCATGTTGCCGCGCACCACCAGCGCGTTTTTTACAATGTCGCCGGCCAGGCCGTTCTCCGGTCGTTTCTTCACCACGGCTTGTTCAATCTTCGGCGGCTGGTTGTTGGGTTGCGGCTCGATATGTTTGAGCAATTCATAACCGGGCGGAATCGGCAAATTATTGTCGATGATTTGCTGGCTGTCCTCCTTCACCAGCCGGAATTCAAGGTACGCCGCCTTTTGGATCTGCTCTTTGGCGCGTTCCTTGACGTCCTCCGACAAGCCGGGCAACTGAATCAAAATGCTGTCACCGCCGGCGGCTTGAATGACCGGTTCCGCCACGCCAAAGGCGTCCACGCGTTTGCGCAAAACCTCCACGGCCTGCGCCAGGGCGCCGGAAACGTCAGGGACATTGGTGACGACGGTAACCTGGCCCGCGGAATTTGTTTTGGTTTCCGTGGTTTCCAGTTTGCTGGTGTCCATCTGGACCAGAAACGAGGTGCCGCCCTGCAAATCGAGGCCGAGTTTGATTTTGCCCGACGCATCGCGCTGAAGCTGGTTCAAAATGAAGGTGTTGGGATGCAGGTTGGCCTTGGCATCGATGAACTTGAAATAATTCTGGATGTCGTTGGTGCCAATGGCCTCCTCCAGATTCGCGAACTCGCGGTCGGGCCGGGCCTTTTGCAACGGTTCCAGCCGTGACAGAATGCCGTTAAAGGTCGCGTCCCGGTTGCCCGCCCGCGCTTCAAACTCCTGCACCAGGTCCCGGCCGGTCGGGGGATAAATTTCGTAGAGCGACCAGCAGATGATGAAGGCGACCAGAATGAACTTCCAGAAATCGTTGTTTTTCATGGGCGGCCTAGGAGTCGGTGGAGCTGCCACTGCTGCTGGATTCAAGAATTTCCGTCACGGAAGCCTTGGTCACTTCCATTTTTGCATCCGCCGAACGCAGGGAAACGGTCCGGTCTTTGACCGTGATGACGAGGCCGACGATGCCGCTGGACGTGACCACCTTGTCGCCCGACTTGAGGTTTTTGATCAACTCGGCCTGCTGCTTGGCGCGTTTTTGCTGCGGGCGGATCAGGATGAAATAAAAAACGACGATCAACAGGACCATCGGGGCAAACGTCATCCAGACCGGCTGTTGCGATTGGGCCGGCGCGGCCTGCGCCAGAATTTCGTTCAGATGATTTAAGTGCATATCCTGAAAAGTGGTCGCTCACTGTAAGCAAGCGCACGCCTTTGGGCAAGCGTTATCGGCTGGAATCCGGGAGAGGCGCGCGGATGTGAACCCGCCCGTCATTGACCGTAGGCCAGATCGTTGTCGAATTGGGCGAGCATATTCTGGTCTCCGGGATCGGATGATCCCTTGGACAGGTGGATGTCCACCCATTGACCCTGATAAGCGAAGAAATAATTTTCGTTGGGCTGGCCCTGGGCGGTATAGGCGACTTTGGTGAACTTGTCCCTTTTCTCAACTTTCACCGACTGGGCGTCGATCGCCGAATCGTGTCCCATGCTGGACCAGTAGAAATTATATGCCGGATCATTGCCGGGAAGGTTGTTCGCCGGCGGTTCGACCAGCACGACGATGTTGAAACCGCTTGGTCCGGGCAGGCCGCGCAGCCTGAGCTGGTTGTTGTCCAAGTCTTTGTTCCAGTCACTGAATCCCAGATTGGCAATCGTGAGTTTCCAATTCTGATTGGGGATGGGAATATCCAGCAAGGGCAGGGTGGGATTCTGGTTTTGGGGTCTTGCCTTCGCCAGTTCCTCTTCCTGTGCCTGCTGCACCGCCAGATGCACCGACTGTTCGGCCTGCAATTGCCGGGTGTAAGCCAGGTAGGCGGCTTTGGCCACATCCTCTTTCTCCTCTTTTTGCATCACCCCGGCGGCCAGGGGCTGATATTTCTGACGGAGGTCCGGGGACAGGTCCTCATATTTGACTTTCATGGCCATGGTTCCGCTTTGTAGAACCAGCCCATCCGCGAGGATTTGGGCAACCGCCGGATTGGCCAGAACGTCGCCATATTTGTTGGTGATGGAAAGGGACAGCCGGTCACCCACGCCCGGAACGTTGGGCGCGGCGATAACAGGTTTTGTCGCGAGAAATAAAATTGTCGCACCCGCCAAAAACACACAAGCCGGTCTCATATAACTCCCGCTTTTACAGCCGTTTTCGTGCCGGAATTAGGCCCCCCATTTCCGCAGCCCGGCCGATTCCCGCTTCAGTTTTCACTATGGACACCCATGTCAGGCTATTTTACAAGTATTGCCAGTTCCTGAACAAAAAAAGGCAAATTATGTCAAAAATTCTTTGTGTTTTATACGACGACCCCGTATCGGGCCATCCGAAAACCTATGCCCGTGATGACATTCCCAGGCTGGAACGCTATCCCGACGGCCAGACGCTGCCGACGCCGAAGAAAATTGATTTCCGGCCGGGTGAACTGCTGGGCTCGGTTTCCGGCGAACTCGGCTTGCGCAAATTCCTGGAAAGCCTTGGCCACCAGCTGGTCGTGACCTCCGACAAGGACGGGCCGCAGTCCGTTTTTGAAAAGGAATTGCCGGACGCCGAAATCGTCATCTCACAGCCGTTTTGGCCGGCGTACCTGACGGCGGCGCGCATCGCCCAGGCGCCCAAACTGAAACTGGCCATCACTGCCGGCATCGGTTCCGACCACGTGGATTTGCAGGCCGCGATGGAACGCAAGATTACGGTGGCCGAGGTCACCTGGTGCAACAGTCTCAGCGTTTCCGAACATGCCGTCATGATGATTCTGGCGCTCGTCCGAAATTACATCCCGTCCTACCAATGGGTCGTCAAAGGCGGCTGGAACATCGCCGACTGCGTCGAACGTTCCTACGATTTGGAAGGCATGAACGTCGGGACCGTGGCTTCGGGCCGCATCGGGCTGGCCGTGTTGAAACGGCTGAAACCGTTTGACGTGAAACTGCATTACACCGATCGCCACCGCCTGCCCGAATCCGTCGAAAAGGAACTGGGCCTGACTTATCATCCAGACGTGGAATCGCTCGTAAAGGTTTGCGACGTGATTTCCATCCATTGTCCGTTGCATCCCGAAACCGAGCACATGTTCAACGACCAACTGATCGGCCGGATGAAACGCGGTTCCTATATCGTCAATACCGCGCGCGGTAAAATTTGCGATCGCGATGCCATCGCCCGTGCGTTGAAAAGCGGGCAACTGGCCGGTTACGCCGGCGACGTCTGGTTCCCGCAACCGCCGCCGAAGGACCACCCGTGGCGGACGATGCCGCATCACGGGATGACGCCGCATACGTCGGGCACAAGCCTTTCCGCGCAGGCGCGTTATGCCGCGGGTGTCCGCGAAATTCTGGAGTGCTGGTTTGAGAAACGTCCGATCCGCTCCGAATACCTGATTGTGGACGGGGGCAAACTGGCCGGGACCGGCGCGCATTCCTACAGCGCCGGCAATGCCACCGGCGGTTCGGAGGAAGCGGCGAAGTTCAAAACGGTGAAATAAAATCTGCGAACGCGGGACGAGTAGCAGAGATGACGGATTCGGGTGGCCATCATGGAGCCTGGCGGTCAGGGCTTCCATTGTGGCGGATTCAAAGAAGGGGAAAAATGAAATGGTACAATTCTAAGATTGATTGGAAAGCGGCGGCGTGGGCCGCTTTAATCATGATTAGTGTTCGGATTGTCTTTCAAATTCGACGTGGCGAATGGTATGAAGTCGGAATATTGCTTGTATTGGATATCTTACTTTTAGCGATTGTGCTCAAAGGAAAACGTAAAATTTCAAATTAAGACACTACCCGAATTTCCTGTCCGTCGCCGACATAAAATGATATAGTTCCGGTGTGGAAAAGGTCGCCCGCAAATTCCGCTCTTTTGCCGAAGCCGACAAGGCCGACCGGGAATCTTATCAATCATTCACGCCGGAACAACGGCTGGAAATGCTCTGCGATTTGATCGCCTCCGCTTACCCCGATGAAATTAAGCAAAGACTTGAGAGAGTTTGTCGCGTTATTAAACTCCAGGAAGATTAAGTTTCTATTGGTGGGCGGACACGCCGTCGCCTACCACGGCCTGCCTCGTTTCACCGAGGACATTGACTTTCTCATTGAAACCTCGCCGGAAAACGCCGCGCTCGTTGCCACCGCCGTCAATGATTTTGGATTCCCGAAATTCAAACCGGACGATTTCCGCAAGCCTGAAACCGTCATTCAGTTGGGCCGCGCGCCCAACCGGATTGACCTTCTCACGTCCGTCACGGCGGTTTCCTTCGAGGAAGCGTGGAAAACTAAAATTGAAACGAATCTCGACGGCCTACCGGTCTGGGTCATCAGCAAGGAACTATTGGTGCGAAACAAATTGGCCACCGCCCGTCCGCAGGATTTGGCAGATGTGGAAAGGATTGGTGGAAAGAAATAAAGCAGGAAACATTTTATGCGGCGACTAGATTCACCATTTTTGACCAAGATGCATCCATGGATGATATACATCTTTCTTGTCTTCTTTTGGTTCATAGTCGTAAAGGATTTCATGTATGGAAATCCAACTCTTAGTGAAAGGGTCAAGCCGATTTTATTTTACGTCCTTCCACCGGTTTCAATCATTGGCCTTTGGTGGGCTTCAAGGTTCAAAAGAGTGACATTGGATAGAGATACTTTGATTGTCTCCGGTTTTAGACGAGAAGCGCGAATTCCCGTATCGCAAATTGAAAAGATTTATAAGCGACGCGGGGGTAGAGGGCCCGATTTTGTCACGATTAAATTCAAATCGGAAACTGAATTTGGACGACGCGTTCGAATCATGGTTGGAAGTGCGGGAATGGATCTTGACCGAGTTGCGAAGATATTGCAGGACGCGATGGAAGGAAATGTTACGGCTGTAAAAATCAATCATGTTTCCCGTGAATCGTCGCAACCGCCGGATAAGCATCGGAAAGAAGTAATCGTGCATGGGTGGACGAACGAGGAGTTGTCCAAAATTCTCACTGACTTTGCCGATGCTTATGGCGACGACCTTGGCAAGCAATTCGACTATGAAGTCTGCCCTCACGACAAAGGAGCGACGCGCATTACCTTTCCGCACGACATTCCGCCCAAGAACTTTTCGTTTCTAGTTAATTATCTGAACTATCCAAAGGATTACGATTTGGCAGGGCGGTCAATTTCTGCAACTGGTAACTTGACGTTGACGGCTGATTTCCATCTGCCGGACAAAAGCCTCATAGGGAAAAGAGCCGTATTCTATATCCCGTCAGATGATAAGGATTACGATTTGATTTACGTTCGTGTGGGAGGCGAAACTTTCAAAAATTCATTCAGGTCTTTGCATTGGAAAAAGGTGGAGGATCCTCGTGTTCCGTCTGGCATGGATATTTCTAACGCGTAATCCCGTTTAAGCACTTGCCATTTCCTTTTGCTCCGGTTCCACCCATTTGTTGTGTTCCTTAATGAGGTCCACGAGGCGTTCCACGGCTTCGGCTTCGGGGATGTTAAACTTGATGGCCTGTTTGCCGACGTAGAGATTGATTTTGCCAGGCGCACCGCCCACGTAGCCGAAATCCGCGTCGGCCATTTCACCCGGGCCGTTCACGATGCAACCCATGATGGCAATCTTCACACCCTTGAGGTGCTCCGTTCGCGACTTGATGCGCGCCGTCACGGTCTGGAGATTGAACAAGGTCCGCCCGCAACTCGGACAGGCGACGTAATCGGTCTTGAACGAACGGCAACCCGCCGCCTGCAAAATATTGTAGGCCAGCCGCAGTGATTGTCCGCCGCCGGACTCGCCCCGGACCAGAATCGCATCGCCAATCCCATCCGCCAGCAACGCGCCAATGACCACCGACGCGCGGAGCAGGGCGATTTTGGGCTCGAGCGGGACGGGTTCAAAATGGATGCAATCCTTCAAGAGAATCGGATTGTTCCACCCCAACCGTTTCAATTTCGCCGACAGCAAACGAAACGCAGTGATGGCGGGCAACTTCAAGCCATCCTTCACGGTGACCATCTGGGTTTCGCAATTGATTTCAAAATCCCGCGTCGGGTCAATCTCGGCTACGTTCAAATCCTCGTAAATCGCCTCCGGTTTTACGTCGTCCTTTGGACGGATCTTATGCGCGACCTTGTCCCACGTGGCTTTGGTAACGACGACGCGGACAGTTTGTTCGCCGCCGCATTTAGAATTTTCGTTTAGTTCAATTTCCGGTGTTTCGCGGCGTTCGAA
>JAJPJM010000105.1 GCA_021324235.1 Verrucomicrobiota bacterium | reverse complement strand
ACGTCCTTGATGGCGCTGATTTCCAGGCCGATGGCTTGCAATGCGCGAATGGCGGATTCGCGGCCGGAACCCGGGCCTTTGACGCGCACTTCAATTTCCTTCATGCCATGCGCCATCGCCTGGCGCGCGGCGTCCTGCGCCACCTGTTGTGCAGCGTAGGCCGTGCTCTTGCGCGAACCCTTGAAACCAACCCGGCCGGCGCTCGACCAACCGATCAGATTGCCGTGCAGGTCGGTGATGGTGACTTGCGTGTTGTTGAACGTAGCCAGAATATTTGCAACGCCGGTGACAATGTTTTTGGCGTGCTTGGCCTTGATAATCTTCTTGGCATTGGCGTCCTCACCCAGAAGTTCGGCCGCGCTTGGCGCGGAACCGGCAGCCGTTACTTCCGCAGGCTTAGCCGCCTCCGCCGCCGGGGCGTCAGGAGCGGGCGCGCCTTTTTTGGGAGCCTTGTCCTCCGCCGGTTTCGCGGCCTTTTCGGCCGGGCCGGCTTCCTTCGCTGCGGCTTTTTCGGCAGCGGGTTTTGCCTCTTTCTTTGGGGGCGCTTTCTTTTTGGTTTCTTCAGCCATAAGGAGTTTCAGATCTTGAATCTCAAATCGTAAAAAATGGATTAATGGATGCCGGTCTTGGCGTTCGGATTACGCTGCACGCCGACGGTCTTGCGGGGCCCCTTGCGCGTACGCGCATTGGTCTGGGTGCGCTGGCCGCGCACCGGCAATCCGCGCATGTGCCGGACGCCGCGATAACATTTGATGCCCTGCAGCCGTTTAAGGTTCATCCCGATTTCGCGGCGCAGATCGCCTTCGATGACATATTTGCCTTCCTGAATGGCGTGGACAATCTGGGAGAGTTGCTGTTCCGTCAAATCCTTGGCGCGAATGCTGGGGTCAATGTTGGCATGCTCCAGAATCTCCTTCGAGTTGGACGGGCCGATGCCATAGATGTAGCGCAGCGCAATGTCGATGCGCTTGTTCGGCGGTACTTCCACTCCAATGATGCGTGCCATAAATTAACCTTGCCGTTGTTTGTGCCGTTTGTTCGAGCAAATCACCCGAATGACACCGCGGCGCCGCACAATCTTGCAGTGCTCGCACAATTTCTTGACTGACGCTCGAACTTTCATGTTCCAATTGTTTTCGTTTCCGTCAAAACCCGCCCCACCGACAAGTCGTAGGGTGTTAACTGCAATTTCACTTTGTCACCACACTTCAGCCCGGCAAAGTTCCGCTTCGCCGGACCCGCTACGAACGCCGTCAGCCGGTGTCCATTGGACAGCTCCACGCGATACGTCCCGTTCGCCGGTGCCGCCGTCACCCGACCTTCAACCTGGAAGGCTTCGTTTCCGGGCATGTCAAAATCTCCGGTTCGCCCTCGGTCACCAGGACCGTATGCTCAAAATGAGCAGATAGTAAACCATCCTGGGTGACCACTGTCCAGCCGTCTTTCAAAATTTTTACGCCGCTCTGACCCGCATTGACCATCGGCTCAATGGCCAGCGTCATGCCGGATCGAAGCTTCTGATTGCTCTTCGGGTCCACAAAATTCGGCACCTGCGGCTCCTCGTGCATCGAGCGCCCAACGCCGTGCCCCACAAATTCGCGAACCACACTGAAGCCATTGGCTTCAACATAGGTTTGAACCGCGCGCGAAATGTCCGTCACGCGGTTTCCCGGCAACGCCGCCGCAATGCCTTCGTACAGGGCGTGTTCCGTGACGTCCATGAGCCGCTGTGCCGCCACCCCGCAACCGCCGACCGCCACCGTGCGCGCCGTGTCACCCACAAACCCTTTGTAAAAAACGCCCACGTCCACGCTGACAATGTCCCCAAAATGCAACTCACGGTCGCCGGCCAGACCGTGCACCACTTCTTCGTTCACCGAAAGGCACGTGTGACACGGATAATTGCGGTAACCCAGAAACGCGCTTTTCGCGCCATGCTGCTTGATGCGCTTCGCGGCAAATTCATCCACCTCGCGCGTCGTCAGGCCGGGTTTGATGAACGCGGTGATTTCTTCCAACACCGTGCCCGCCACTGCGCAGGCCGGACGCATCGCGTCCAGATCCCGCTCATTCTTCAGAATAATCATTGTCAAAACCGCCCGCGCAGGCGGCCTTTCTTCAAAAATCCGTCGTAATGGCGCATCATCAAATGCGATTCGACCTGTCGCATCGTATCCAGCAAAACGCCGACGGTGATCAAAATGCTCGTACCGCCGAAAAACTGCGACACATCGTAGGGAATGTTCATGGCATTGCGCATGATAATGGGGATGACGGCGATTACCGTCAGGAAAATCGCGCCCGCCAGCGTGATGCGGCTCATCGCCTTGTGCAAATAATCACTGGTCCCCTGCCCCGGACGCACCCCGGGAATATAACCGCCGTTCTTTTTCAAATCGTCGGCGATTTGCAATTCGTTGAACTGCGTGGCCACCCAGAAATAAGAGAAAAATAAAATCATCAGCCCATAAACCGACAGGTACGCAACGGAGCCGTAGCCCAGCTGCATGGCGATGCCGCGGAAAAAATCCTGCAGGAATGGAACGTTTTTGAAGGCAACGTCGGCCAGCCACTGGCACAACGGCCCGGGGAACATCAGGATGGACTGGGCAAAAATAATCGGCATGACGCCGGAATAATTGACGCGCAACGGCATGAAGGACGTGCCGCCGGAATAAAGTTTGCGCCCGACGGCGCGCTGCGCGTACTGCACGGGAATTTTCCGTTGGGCCTGGGTTATGGCAATGACTCCGCCGATCACCATGGCCAGCAACAAAACCAGCATCACCCCTGTGCCCATCAGATGATAATCCGACTCGACACCGCCGGCTGGATGAAACATGTCCATCAGCGCCGTCCACGCCCGCGGCAGACGCGCCACGATACCAATGGTAATGACCAATGAAACGCCATTGCCCACGCCGCGATCCGTGATTTGCTCGCCCAGCCACATGAGCAGCATGGTACCAGTCGTCATGATGAGCACGGTTTGAATCAGATACCAGATGGGGCTGTTAATCAGCACCAGTTGACCCTGAAACCCGTGAAACATGGTTTGGGGATGCTGCCAGCCGTTGGCGAAATAGGCTCCCTGGCCCAGGCAAATCAACACCGTCAAATAGCGGCCATATTTGATGATTTGCGCGCGGCCGCCTTCTTCGCGCGCCAGCTTGCTGAGTTTCGGCCAGACGGCCGTGAGCAATTGGATAATGATGGTGGCGCTGATATACGGCATGATGCCCAGCGCTCCGATGGCACAATTCTGATAGGCCCCGCCAGCAAACATGTTGTACATGCCCATCAACCCGCCGTTGCTCTGTTCATTCTCCTTGAAAAAATTGGCCAGCGCCGTTCCGTCCAGACCTGGAATGACAATAAAAGCCATCAAGCGGCAGACCCCCAACAACATCAACGTGAACAAAATCCGCGACTTCAGCTCCGGGATTTTGAAGCAGTTGGCGAACGTGTTGAAGATGCTGCGGAACATGAGTTAGTCCGCTTACGCTTTCGCCGGTTCGGCGGGTTTGCGGACGACCACCTCACACGCGCCGCCCTTGGCCTCGATCTTGGCTTTGGCCGAGGCGCTGAACGCATGCGCGCTTACCGTGAGTTTCTTGGACAATTCACCCTCGCCGAGAATCTTGACTCCATCGGCGCGGCCATTGGCCAGACCGACGGCTTTCAGCGCGGCCTCATCCACCCGCGCGCCATTGTCAAATTGGTTCAATTCGCCGACGTTCACCGCGATGAACTGTTTCGTGAACCGGGTGTTGTTGAACCCGCGCTTGGGGATGCGCCGGATGAGCGGCATTTGACCGCCCTCAAAACCGATGCGGATGGAACTGCCGGAACGTGCCGTCTGGCCCTTGCCGCCGCGCCCGCTGGTTTTGCCGTGGCCGCTGGATTCGCCCTGACCAAGCCGCTTGCGCCGGTGCTTGGCACCGGGACGAGGTTTTAAATCGTGTAGTCGCATAAAAATCAAACCGTTGCCGGCAGGGTTCCCGGTGTTGGCGGCGTCGGCACTTTTCTAATTTCCAAACCGCGGCCCCGGTAAATGTCCTCGCGCAGCCGCAGGCTCAACAAGGCCTTCATCGTCGCCTTCACCACATTGGCCGCGTTTTTTGAGCCAAGGGATTTGCTCAGGATATCCTTCACGCCGGCGGATTCCAAAACCGCCCGCACCGTCTTGCCCGCAATAATGCCCGTTCCGGGCGAGGCCGGGCGCAGCAGGATTTTGGCGCCATCAAACTCGGAAAAAATCTGGTGTGGAATGGTCGCGTCCTTGAGGGAAACGGAAACCATCCGATTGCGCGCCAATTCACCGCCGCGGCGGATCGCGTCCGCGACTTCACCCGCCTTGCCAAGGGCAACGCCTACACGCCCTCGGTTGTCGCCCACGACCACCAGCGCACTGAAGTTAAAGCGGCGCCCGCCTTTGACCACTTTCGCGGAGCGGTTGATGTAAACCACCTTTTCCACCAGCTCCTCGGAGGCTCCGCCTTCGAGCGTCTGCTCGGACCCGTCGGCGGCCGGCCGGGCCCGTCGGCCACGCCCACGCGAAGCGCGTTGTTCTTCCGTTTCGGTTTTATTGATTTCAGCCACGATAATTCTCCGGTTGCAGTTTAAAATTTCAGTCCGGCGGCGCGCGCGGCTTCAGCCAGCGTCGCCAGTTTGCCAAACACCAGCACGGGCTTGCCATCCTTGCCCTTGTTCTCGCTGCGATGATAGCGGGCATCGCCGCGATCAAAAACCACCGCCTTGATCCCCTTCGCGAGGGCGGTTTCCGCCGCCAGTTTGCCGATCAGTTGGGCGCCGGCCACGTTGGCCGCCAACTGATCGCGGTTGGGAGCGGCCTTGCTCGTGGTCGAAACCGCCGCCAGCGTCACTCCCGCGTCGTCATCGATGAATTGGACGTGAATGTTCTTGTTGGTGAAACAAACACTCATGCGCGGACGTTCCTTGGTGCCGCAAACTTTTCGACGCACCCGCCAGCGGCGGAGTTGCGCCAGTTTTTGTTTTTTTTCCGTTCTCATTTCAATGGGTCACGGGTTTGGCCGTAACCAAATTTTATTGGACCGTCTTGCCTTCCTTGCGCTGGACGTGTTCGCCCACGTAACGCACGCCCTTGCCTTTGTAAGGTTCAGGCGGATAAAAGCCGCGAATCTCGGCCGCGACCTGCCCCACCACCCGCTTGTCCGGTCCTTCGATGGTCAATTTCGTATTTTCCTCGACCGTCACCTTGATCTGGTCGGGAATGGTGTAATTGATCGGGTGCGAATAGCCGAGCGCCAGGTTCACCACCTTGCCTTGAACCGCGGCCTTGAAACCAACGCCCTGAATTTCGAGTTTTTTGACAAAACCTTCCGCCACGCCCTTGACCATGTTGTTGACCAGCGCCCGGCTCAGACCGTGCAACGCCTTGGCCTGCGCGTCTTCGCCTTCGCGGCTGACAACAATCCTGCCGTCCTGGACTTTTAGGCTCGTGCGCTGTGGCAATTCCCAGTCGAGTTTGCCTTTCGGACCCTCAACCAGGATCTTCTGCCCCTTGACCTCCACTTTGACCTTGGGAGGTATGACAATCGGCTGTTTTCCAATTCGCGACATAAAATTCCTACCAGATGTAACAAAGCAACTCGCCGCCCAGGTTTTTCTTCCGGGCTTGCACGTCCGTCATCACCCCTTCCGGCGTGGAAACCACCGCCACCCCCAGGCCACCCAGCACGCGGGGGATTTTGGTCGCGCCGACGTAGTGGCGCAATCCCGGCCGGCTGATGCGGCGCAACCCTTCAATCACGTTCTTTTTACCCTGATATTTCAGTTTGATGTTGATGGTCTTGGGTACTTTTCCCTCGACGGCCACATCGGCAACATAGCCTTCCTTTTTCAAAATGGCGGCGATGTTTTCCTTCAAGCGGGAATGCGGCACGGCAACCGTCGGCCGCAATGCGCGGCCGGCGTTGCGGATGCGGGTCAACATGTCAGAAATGGGGTCGGTCATATCAAAATCTTAATCGTAATCTTAATCCGTCTACCAACTGGCTTTCACCACGCCCGGAATCAAACCGTTCAACGCGGCCTCACGAAACGTCAGACGGGAAACGTTAAATTTGCGCAGATAACCGTGACGGCGCCCGCTGCTTGCGCAACGGTTCACCAACCGCGTCGGACTCGCATCGCGCGGCAATTTGGCCAGGCCGATGTAATCCCGCTTGGCCTTCAATTCCGCGCGAATCGCGGCGTATTTTTTGACCGTTTCTGCTTTGCGCTTATTGCGCTCCATCCATGCTTTCTTGGCCATAATCGTGTTATTTCTCTGCCAGCGGGAATCCCATCAATTTCAACAGATCCTGCGCCGCACCGTTGTCTTTGGCGCTGGTCACAATTGTGATGTCCATGCCCTGCTGCCGTTTGATCTTGTCCAGTTCAATCTCCGGGAAAATCGTCTGGTCGGACACGCCGAACGTGTAATTGCCCCGGCCGTCAAACTTGCGCGGGGACAATCCACGAAAGTCGCGAATCCGCGGCAACGCCGTCGCCACCAACCGGTCGAAAAATTCATACATGGCGTCCCGTCGCAGCGTCACCCGGCACCCGATGGGCTGCCCCTCGCGCAATTTGAAATTGGCAATGCTGTGGCGCGATTTGCTGATCACCGCCTTGCGGCCGGTGATCATCGACAGGTCCTTGGCGGCATCTTCAATGGCGTTCTTTTCCAGCGACGCGCTCACGCCCATGTTCACCACAATTTTCAGCATCCGGGGAACCTGGTGAACGTTGGCAAATTTGTGCTTGTCCTTCAGCGCCGGCACCACTTCGCTCACGTATTTATTGTAAAGTCTGGCTTTCATTTGTTTGTGTCACGGATTTGGCCGTGACTTTATCGCTTCATCACACATCGCGTCTCAGGCCGGGGCCGGTTCCGTCTTTCCCTGTTTGGCCGCCCGTGCGTCGAACCGGTCAACCTTCATCAAATTCGAAAGGTGAATCGTGCCTTCCCGCTCCACAATGGCGCCCTGGGGATGGTCCTGGCTCTTGCGGGTGTGCCGCTTGATCATTTTCAGGCCTTCGACAATCGCCCGGCCCTTCCGCGGACTGACGGCAATCACTTTGCCGCGCTTGCCTCTTTCAGCACCGGCCAGCACGACCACTTCATCGCCCTTTTTTACATGAAATTTTGACATAACCTCAAATCACCTCCGGCGCGAGCGAAACGATTTTCATGAATTTCTTGTCGCGCAATTCGCGCGCGACCGGTCCGAAAATGCGCGTGCCTTTCGGATTCAATTCCTTGTCGATAATCACTATCGCATTGCTGTCGAAACGCAGATATGAGCCGTCGTTGCGCACAATCGGCTGGCGGGTGCGGACAATCACGGCGTCGTGCACCTCCCCCTTCTTCACCTGCCCGTCGGGCGCGGCGTCCTTGATATGCACCTTGATCACGTCGCCCACGCGGGCATAACGCTGATTGCGGCCCAATACACCGATGGCCCAGGCGACCTTGGCGCCGGTGTTGTCGGCCACATCCAAATGGGAACGAATTTGCAACATATAAATCCGGTCAGGCAGCCGCGGGCGTTTCCACCTCGTTGCGCACGACGACTTCAATCAGCCGCCAGCGTTTGGTTTTCGACAGGGGCCGCGTTTCTTCGATGCGCACGCGGTCGCCCGGCTTGGCCTCGCCCTTCTCGTCATGGGCGTAAAATTTCTTGTAAGCGGT
>JAJPJM010000075.1 GCA_021324235.1 Verrucomicrobiota bacterium | reverse complement strand
TGGCATTCATAAGAGGTGGCAGCAACGATACGACCGCCGGCCGCTCGTAATAGACATTCCAGGGTTTGGTGTCCACGGTTTCGGCATACTTGCGAGCTTTACCTTCATAGCTTGCCCCCGTGTGTTCGTTCGTTCGTTTCATTTCCACCATTTGGCTGACGCGCGGGATTGCCTTAATCTTTCACCAGCTCCACAAAGTTTTTCAGCAGTTGCAATCCCACCTTCTGGCTCTTTTCCGGGTGAAATTGAGTGGCGTACACATTGTCGCGCCAGACCGATGACGCGAACCGGTCGCCGTATTCCGTCCGCGTCGCGACAATGTTTGCATCCGCCGGCTGCGGAAAAAAGCTGTGGACGAAATAAACGTAGCTGCCGTCCGCCACGCCGCGGAACAATGGACAGTCGGGTTTTGTGATTTGAAGCTGGTTCCAGCCGATCTGCGGGATTTTCAACCCGTTCTTTTCCGAGAAGCGGATAACGCTGCCCTTGAAAATTCCCAGGCCGGCGGCACAGCTGTTGAACTCCTCGCTTTTCTCGAACAACGCCTGGTAACCGACGCAGATGCCCAGAAAGGGGCGTCCACCGTCGATGAATTCACGCGCCGCTTCGAGGAGTTCCTGTTTGCGCAAGGCGTTGATGCAGTCGTCGAACGCGCCGACCCCGGGCAGCACCATCGCTTGCGCGTCGCCGATTTGGTCCGGCGTTTGCGCAATGCGCACGGTCGCGCCGACCTTCAGCAACGCCTTATGGACGCTGCGCAGGTTGCCCGAGCCGTAATCAAGCAAAGCAATCACGGCTCAAGGTTAAGTCTTGCGGGGCCGGCTGGCAACCGGGAGATGGACCAGTACAATTTTGTTCACACAATTAGCATTAATTGGTTAGAAGTGTCGGCCGGGATCAAACAAGACTTCTTATCGGAAAGCCAGATCGGCTCTCATTGCCGGCGCCCGCGTCAAAAAACGCCAGTTGCGGGATGAGGCAGGGCAGCCGGCACATTGAAGAAAGGCACTCTATGGAAGCACTTGCCGAAACCAAATCGGTCGCGTCCCTCCAAACCCTTCCCGGTGACGATATTCGCCAGCTCCTGTGGCGCTTTGCGGATCGTTTCGAGTTGCAGATGCTTGTCCAGGCCGCACGGAATGTCGCGCGCGGGCCGGTCGCCCGGCTGGTCGCCCAAGGCGGGCGCAATTCGCATGAGTGGACGCCGGACAAGGCCGCCTTGCTCCCGCACTTCGATGAGAGTGGTATCACCGCCGTTTTTCTCGACCCGGAACAGGGTGGTTTTATTGCCGGTCCCAAAAATCTGGCGCTGGCGCTGGTCGCCTTTGAACTGGCCTGGGTGGACGCCGGCGCCGCGACCTGCAGCCTTGCCGGCAATCTAGGCCTTTCACCCATCCATGAATGCGGCATCCCGGAGCAACGCGCAAAATACATTAACGCCGCGGCACCGGTCAAACCGGGGGAAAAACGCAGACAGGTCCGCGCCGCGTTTGCGCTCACCGAACCCATCCCCTTTGCCGGTGTCGAGACCGGCATGCTGGCCGGCAAGGTACGCGTGGCCGAATGGAAGCAAGGCTGCGAACCCATGTTACAGGTGGACAAACGCGGCCGTTTCATCACCAACATGGGTTTTGCCAACGTCGTTACGGCCGCCGTGGATTCCGATGACCCGCGCATCAAGGGCAGCTGCATGGTGATTCTGGAGGAGGGCGATCCGGGCGTTTGGGACCGCGGCACGCCGACTAAAAAACTCGTTCACCAGCTCTCCTCGACCAACGATCCGGTCTTCAACCTGCGCGTGCCCGCCAGCCGCATCGTCGGCGGCTACACCGTGAAGGGTGGGATCCTCATTCCAAATTATTCGCACAGCGAAATTATCGAGGCGGTTTTCCGCCGGACCCGGGTGACGGTCGGGCTGATGACTTCGGCCAAACTGCTTTCGGCCATTGAGCCGGTGATTCTTTATCAACGCCGCCGGTTTCGCGGCGGTGCCGGGACACCGGGCACGCCGCGGTTTGAGCTGGGCATCCAGCAGAAAGAGGATGCGCTTCACCGGTTGGTGGATATTTGGGCCACGGGCGAGGCCAGTGCGTCGCTGGGTTTTGCCGCCGCCCGGTTGTTCGACGAACTTGACCCGCTGGAAAAGGAAAAGAACCAATGGCTGGCGGACAAACAATTGGCCGGCCGGGTTGCGCTCAAGGAACTGGCCAAGAAGCAGCAGGAGGCTTTGGAGTTGTTGCGGATCAATTCCCGACCGGTGGGGGAACGCGAACACAAACGGGCGGAGGAATTGCAGGCCGACCCGCTGGTGCGTTTCGTCACACTGGACTCGCTCGCAAACGTGCTTTGCCCGGCCTGCAAGCTCTGGAACACCGGCCATGGTGCGAACATGATGCGCGAAGCGGTCAGTCTGATGGGCGGTTATGGTATCACGGAGGATTGTCCGGGCTTTCTCGGCCAGAAATGGATGGATGCGCAACTGGAGGCCACCTATGAAGGCCCGGAGGCCGTGCAACGCCTGCAGCTCTCCATCACGATGACCACCGAGTTGTTTCGTGCGCAATTTGAGCAATGGATTGTCGAAATGCGCCGTATGGCCTCCAGCCGGCCCGGTACGGGTGCCTGCACGCTGGCCACCGCGATGCAGCTCTGGCTCTGGACCCTCCAACGCGTCCAGACCGCCACGGACGCCGACGGCGCGAAGCTCTACCACAAATCACGTCAAGGCGTGACCTTTCCGCTGGCCGATGCGCTTTGCTGGTTGCTGGCCGCGCGACAGTTTATTTTCGACGTTGTCGAACTGGCCGCCAAAGGCGGGGAAAATCCTGTCCTGGCCGACAATCTGGCCGGGACAGTTTCGTTCTTTACGGACCTTTGCCATGTGCAATCGGCGCGGGCCGCCGGTGAAGTCGGTCGGGTTTGCGCGGAGCTGGTTCACGGTTACAACCGGCATCCGGCGTGGGACGAAACCAGTTGTCACGCCTGCTATGCCGCCGAGGAATTGCAGACGCTGGAAGGCATTATTCCCGGTATTGACGGCTCGGCCCGGGCTTATGCCGACGTTTCCGAGATTCGGGAACCGCATCCGTTCAAAGCCGGTCCGTGCGCGAGATTCGACGGGCTTGAGGCGTTTGTCCGTTTGCGCACCAAATTGGATGGCTGTCTTACCGGCTGCCGGCTGGCCAAAGACCGTGCGGCCGAGGCGTTGACGAAGGTGATGACGCGGGAAGCGCTGGATTATCCGGCGTAAGCTTAACGTAAAGACACAAAGAAAACCCAACTTGGCGTCTTTGCGTGAGCCGAATGAATACAGAACAGCCAGCCATCGAACGCCAGCGGATGGACGCGGACATCGTCTGCGTCGGATTCGGACCGGCCACGGCAGGATTCCTGGCAACGTTGTCGAAACAGCTTGTCACTGCGGACGGCCTGCCCGTCGTTCAGAGTGGTGTCATGCCGGGGATGCCGCCACAGGTGCTTTGCTATGAACGCGCAGAGGACGTCGGCTTTGGCGTTTCCGGCGTCGTGACCAGGGCGCGGGCATTGCGAGCAACGTTTCCTGACCTGGACAAGGCACAGATTCCGATGGCGGCGCCGGTGGGTGAGGAAAAGGTGCTTTACCTGTTTGATCCGCACGGCACGAGCCGCCGGTCAACAACGTTGCGGGCGGTGGATAAATTACTCGGTGCTTTTAGGTGGATGTTGCCCGTTGAACGTGATGCTCTGAAACTTCCCTGGACACCGGCTTTTCTGCATAAGCAGGGCGGAATGGTGCTTTCGATGGGACAATTCATGCAATGGGTCGGTGCGCAGGTGCAAAGCACCGGCCCGGTCCAGGTCTGGCCCGGGACACCCGTGTCCCAGGCACTGATCGACGGGGACAAGGTCATCGGTGTTCGTTTGCTCGATCAAGGGGTGGACCGAAAAGGGCATCCTGCCGAGGGCTATACCCCGGGCCTCGACGTTCATGCCGCGTTGACGGTTGTCGGTGACGGGCCGGTGGGTCCGGTCGGTCAACAACTGGACGCACATTTTGGCATGCCGGAAGGACATCACAAGCGCGATTGGGCGGTAGGCATGAAATTCGTCGTGGATTTGCCCGCGGACACTTCGCTTAAACCCGGCACGGTGCTGCACACATTTGGTTATCCCGAGCCGGAAATTTTCGGGTTCCTTTATGTCCATCCCGACCGGGTCGCGTCATTGGGCATTTTCGTGCCGTCGTGGTTCGACTGCCCGGTACGCACGGCCTATCGTTATCTCCAGCATTGGATGCTGCACCCGTATCTCTGGCACCATCTCCGGGGCGGCCGGCTCCGTTCCTGGGGCGCGAAAACGCTGGGTGAATCTGGAAAACGCGGCGAGCCGCATCTGGTCGGTGACGGCTATGCCCGGATTGGTGAAGGGAGTGGCAGCACGAACGTTCTTACCGGCTCCGGCGTGGACGAGGCCTGGGGCACCGGTGCGCAACTTGCCGAAGCCGTGGTTGAATTGCTCAGGGCCAAAAGGCCGTTCACGAAACAGAACCTTGAGGACACTTACGTGAAACGCCGGCGCGCCAGTTGGGTGGAGCAGGAAGCGCGTGTGGCTGAAAAATCGCGCGACGGCTTCCAGAAGGGGATCGTGCGCGGCATGATGGGCATGGCGCTGGCGGGTTTGACGAACGGAAAATTCACCCTGGGCAGCGAGCCGGTTCCGCCATGGAGGCGGATTCCGCCTCTCGAGGCGTACTATCGCGACCGTGTGTCACGCGAGGATATCGCGAAGCTTCGTGACGAATGCCGGGCAAAATCCGTCTCACTCCACGACGCGCTGATGGACAAGGCTGGCTGGCCGGCCATTCCGTTTGACGGCCGGCTGCTCGTCTCACACCAGGACGCGCTGCTCATGGGCGGCAAGGTGCAAGCCCCGACGGGGTACGCCGACCACGTCACCTTTCTTTTCCCGGAACTCTGTCAGAAATGTGGGTCGCAAATCTGCATCGAGATGTGCAGCGGCCAGGCCATCACGGCGGGCACGAACGGTGTGCCCGATTTTGACCGCGAAAAATGCATCCATTGCGGCGCCTGCCTGTGGAATTGCAGCCAGCCCTTGCCATACGACCCGGAACGCATGAACATCGCCTTCCACGCCGGCGCCGGCGGCCTGCACTCGGCTGAAAATTGAACGAAGCCCCATGAATACCGCATACCAGATTGTTGTTTGTGCCGGCATCGTCCCGGACCCGTTGCAAACATTGGAACCCATCACGTCTGCAGCCGGCCCGGCGTTGAAAAATGAAATGATGCTGCCTGCCATCCTGGATCCCTGGGCGGGTCATGCATTGTACGAGGCGGCGAATCTGGCAAAGCATAAGACCGGTTCCAAAGTCTGGCTCGTCAGTCTTGGACCCAAGGCCAAACTTCAACAGGTAATGATGACCGTCGCGCAGAAGGTGCCGTTTGAACTGATCGCGCTGGACGGTCCGGCCAGCGGATTCACCGATGCCAGCGAAACCGCCAATGCCCTCGCTGATGCCATCGTTGCCATTCCCGGGCTCGATAAATCAAAGCTGCTCGTTTTCGGCGGCTGGGAATCCGCCTCGCGTGGTGCCGGTGTGACGATGCAAACCGTCGGCGAACGACTGGGCATCGTGGATCAATTTCAAGGTGTGGACGAATTAAAGGTCAATGCCGATGGCTCGCTGGAAATTCTGGAGCGCATCGAAGGCGGCAAACATCAAATTTCGAAATGCGCCGGTCTGCCGGCTTTGCTCGGTTGGGCGACGGGTAATCTGCCGGAACCGAAAAACAATCCGCAGATCGGCATGGTCAACATGCGCACGGTGATGCCGGCATTGCAAAAAGCGAAGCCGACAAGGCTAGCCGGGGAAGGCTTGCTATTTGCCAGCGTGACGCTGCCCAAACAACTGCGCGAAACCAAAATCGTGAAGGATAAACCAACGGACGACATCGCGAGGGAAATCGTCGAATGGATAACAAAATAATCGCCGCAAAAAGGCGCAAAAGGCACAAAAAATGAAAACAAAAGACGACATATTCAAACTTTGTGACCAGGTTCGTGAGACCGCTTTTACTCTACAACGATACCTGCGACATGGTCATCTGGAGAAAGTTTATGAAAACGGTTTAGCGCATCGCTTGCAGAAGGCCGGGGTACGAGTAGAGCAGCAACACGGGCTGCAAGTGTTGGACGAGGATGGTGCTGTTCTCGGCGACTATCTGGCCGATCTGTTTGTCGAGGACGAATTGATTGTCGAATTGAAGGCATGCAAGGCGCTTGCGGATGAGCATGTTGCTCAACTTCTCGGTTATCTGCGAGGCTGCCGGATTGAGCATGGCCTTTTGATTAACTTCGGCTCCAGCAAACTGGAGATCAGAAAATATGTCCTATCAGAAGCTGTTTAATTTTGCGCCTTTTGTGCCTTTTTGCGGCTAAGTCGATTTATGGAAATCATCTTGTTACTGGCACACATGGAAGCCGGCGGGACGCTGGCCAGGTCCGCCCGCGAGGCATTGCACGTCGCGGCGGATCTCCACAAATCGCTCACCGGCTCAAAGCTGGTCGTGGGGTTGATCGGTGAAAATGTTCAAACCGCCGCCGATTCCATCGCCGCCGGTCCCGCCATGAAATATTTTGGTGTTACCGGCAAAGACTTCGGCCAGTCACGGTACGCGACTGACGCGGCTGCGGCGGAAGCGATTTGCAAAGCAGCGCAGGCGACCCTCGTCGTCGCCCCGGCAACTTTACGATGGAATCGCACATTGCCCGGGGTCGCGCAGCGCTTGGGTGGACGTGTGGATACGCATGTGACGGGCGTTTCATCAACCCCGGCACAGGGTGTCGGGGTAAACCGCTGGTATTACCGGCAACGCATGGAAGCCGGGCTGCAACGTGCCCAGCGTCCGTGGTTCTTGCTCATTGATCCGGGCAGCCAGCCCGCCTGCGAATGTGGCGCGGGCAAAGCGAATGTCGAACTGGTGGCGGTCAATCTGTCTGATGCTTGCAGACGCACAACCGTTGTCGGGATTCGTGAACCTGCGGCGGATGCGCAGACCATCCGGCCTGACGCGCAACTGTTATTTGTGACCGGCGCCGGCTGGACTAAAAAACAAGCCGACGGCCGGACGCACTTGCCGGAGGCGGAGAAGCTAATTCGTGATTTTCTTCAACTTGGCCGCGCTTCATTGGGCAGCAGCAAATCGCTGGTGGA
>JAJPJM010000020.1 GCA_021324235.1 Verrucomicrobiota bacterium | reverse complement strand
TCTCGGCGCTCCGTCAAACGGGGCCTTTTTGCATCCGGCAAATTGATTAAACGACAAATCAATTTCCGGGCAAAAAGGGAACCTATTTTCCCGCGCAACCGGCGCGAATCAAATTTGATTTATGAAACGCCAATATCAACCGTCAAAAATCCGGCGCAAACGGCAGCATGGATTTCTTGCCCGCAAGTCCACCAAGAGCGGGCGCGCCATACTGCGCAACCGCCGCCGGGTGGGACGCAAGCGTCTGACGCCCGTTTAATCCGCCTGCCCATGCCCGCCTCGTCCCCAGACGCCAGACGCCGAATGCCGGATGTCGGACCTCTGCGACTGCGCCGCGCGGCGCGGCTTCAGGAACCGCGCGATTTCGCACGGGTGCGGCAGCAGGGACAGCGGCTGGCCCTGGGCTGTCTCATCGCCAACTGGCATCCGTTGCCGGACGGCACCACCCCGCGATTGGGCGTCGTGACCAGCCGAAAAATTGGCGGCGCGGTGGTGCGCAGCCGGGCGCGACGGCTGTTGCGCGAGAGTTTCCGCCAGCACCAGAATGAACTGGCGCAACCGGTCGAACTGGTCCTGGTGGCGCGGCCTTCGATTGCCGGCCGCGCCTTTGCCGAGGTTGAAAAGGATTTTCTGGCAACGCTGCGGCGGGCGGGCTTGTTGAAAGCGGCATGAATCCCGCCCAATCCATCCTGATTTTTGCGATCCGGGTTTACCGTTGGACGGTTTCGCCTTTGCTTGCTTTCCTGTTCGGACCGACCAGCGGCTGCCGTTTCACACCGAGTTGTTCGCACTACGCGATGGACGCCATTCGTTCACAGGGAGCGCTGGCCGGCGGCCGGCTGGCGGCCAGACGGATTTGCCGCTGTCATCCCTGGAGTGACGGCGGGCATGACCCGGCGCCAAAAAAGGAACTCCGAATTCCGAATTCCGAATTCCGAATTTGATTATGGATCGCACCGGCATCACTGTTGTCTCGCTCTGCGTCATCCTCCTGATTGCCTGGTTTGCCATGGAGCAGAAGTATGCCTCGCAGATCGTCCGGCCGGCCATGGATACCAACACGCTGGCGACCTCGCAAATCCAGACCGCCCCCACGGTTTCCAACACCGCCCCCACGGTTACGGCAACCGGTTCGACCGCCAATTCCGGTTTCCACTTCGATACCAACGCGCCCGAACAGACCATCGTGCTCACCAATGCGCATGAGCGTTACACGTTCACGTCGCGCGGCGGCGGATTGAAATCGGTCGAGTTGCTGGATTATCCCGAAACCGTTTCCGCGCGCTGGAAAGAGAAATCGGCATCGGCCGGCGTCGCCACGCTGAACGCGCGCACCGCCGTGCCCATCATGGCGATCCTGGGGGAATCCAGTTTGATCGGCGATGGCAATTTTACCCTGATAAAAATCGGCGACGGCGTGCATGCGGAAAAATTTTTCCCCAACGGTCTGCGTATCGTGAAGGAATTTCACATCGGCGCGGACAACCTGGTAAACGTGACGGTGCGGCTGGAGAACACATCCAACCAATCACTGCCGCTGCCGACGCAGGAATGGGTTGTCGGCACGGCGACCCCGATGGATCCCGACGACTACAATTTTCTCATGTACGGGGGAACGATGTGGTTTGACGGTGCCCGGGAACAGCAGGCCAACCTGTCTTATTTCAGCACCAACACCACATTTTTGTTTTTCTTTCCCCGGACCCCCAAATCCGAGTATCGCGAGGGCACCGGCAACGTGGTCTGGGCGGCGGCGTACAACCAGTTTTTCGCCCTGCTGGCGATGCCGAAGACGCCGGCCGCGCAAATCATTGCGCGCCCGGTTTATTTGCCGCCCTTCACCAATGTGGATTGGATGCCGGGCATGCCGTTGCCGGAAGGCATCCAGACCGCCCTGGTTTATCCGGCGCAAACCCTGGGCACCAATCAGGTGCTGGAACGGCAGATTGTCCTCTATGCCGGACCGAAGGAATACCGGACCCTGGCGCGGATCGGCGCACAATTCCAAAACCACGCCGACCTGGCGATGAATTTTGGCACAGGCTACATGAGTTTTTGGGGCATCGGGACCTTCTTCGCCAAGGCGTTGCTGGTGTGCATGTACTGGCTGCATGACGTGACCCGGCTGGGATACGGCTGGGTCGTGGTGTTGATCACCATCATTCTCCGGGGAATGTTCTGGCCGTTAACGGCGGCCAGCACGCGTTCGATGAAACGGATGCAGGCGTTGGGACCGGAAGTCAAGGCGCTCCAGGCCAAATACAAGGACGACATGCAGAAGTTCACCCAGAAGCAGTGGGAACTTTACCGGAAACACAAGGTCAGTCCCATGAGCGGCTGCCTGCCGATGATGATTCAAATGCCGGTGTTCTTTGGCTTTTTCACGATGCTGCGCAGCGCGATTGAATTGCGGGGCGCACATTTCCTCTGGGTCGCCGATTTGTCGAAACCGGACACGCTGTTCATGATTCCGGGGCTGAATTTTCCGTTCAATCTGCTGCCGTTGTTGATGGTGGGGGTCATGGTCTGGCAGGCGCATCTGCAACCGCCGTCCCCGGGCATGGACCCCGCCCAGGCAAAGATGATGCGTTACCTGCCGCTGATCTTTCTGGTGTTTCTCTACAATTATTCCTCGGGCATGGCGTTGTACATGACGATGAGCACACTGATGAGCGTGTTGCAGACCAAGGTCACCCGAATGAACCAAGCCCCGGCGCCGGCCGGCACAAATCCAGCATTGACGCCGCCGCCGAAAAGGAAAAAATAATCGTTTGCACCGTGATTCATTTACCGTTTTATGCCCGCTCAACCTAAAGAAACGCTCGGAAAAATTCTGGAAACGCTCGGTTTTGCCGTCACCATCGAGGAACACCAACTGGAAGAAGGCCTGTTGCTGGAGGTAAAAACCGAGGATGCCGGCCGGTTGATTGGCCGCCAGGGACAATTGCTGGCCGACCTGCAATACATCACCAACCGCCTGCTCTTCCAACAGGACGCCACCACCCCCAAGGTGATGGTGGACGTGGGCGGCTATCGCGCCCAGGCGCGCGAAGCGCTGGTCAACAAGGCGAAAAATGCCGCGGAAAAAGTCCGGCGCTGGGGTGACCCCGTGGAACTGGAGCCGATGTCTGCGTTTGACCGCCGGGTGGTGCACCAGGCGCTTAAGGACGATCCCGACGTGGAAACGCACAGCGTCGAGGTTGAAGGCTCGGAGAAGAAGGCCATTCTCCTCCGGCCCAGACATTGAACGGCGTTATTGGCCGAGAATGGTCAGATTGTATGCCGGCGAGAGCGTGTTGGCCGGCCGGGGGCCCTTGCCGATATCATTGTACAGGTAATCAAACTTATAGCGGTAAGCGACCCCATTAACCCCGGGCGGCACGGGCACAAACCCTTCCCAGCGGTTGGTCACCAGCGGCGTCGGGCGCATGTCATAGAGCTGGCCATTGGCGACCACAAAAGGATGGATGGAGTCCCAACGCAACGATTGCTGTTGCGACGTGAAGGCGACTTCGACGGGATAAAGGTTGTTCGCGTTGCGCGGTTGTTCCAGCGGCGTCAGATTGGTAAACGTCGTGGCGCAACCCGTCAGCAACAACACCGGGAGGAGCGGCAAAGTTTTCTTCCACATAATGCGGGCAGCTTTACATAAGTGCCGATGGCTGTAAAGTTGGATTTTAGCGCTTGAACCGGCTTCATTGGTCGGGGTATTTTTCTTCACGTATGGATTCCCCCAATCAACCCCCCTCCGGTTTTCGTAATTATCGCTGGATCATTTGCGGGTTGCTGTTTTTTTCCACCACCTTTAACTACCTGGACCGGCAGGTGATCAGCTATCTGCAGCCGTTTTTTTGCCGGCCGGAAAGCCAGGGCGGCTTCGGCTGGACCAACTCCGATTTTTCCTACCTGACTTCGGCTTTTACCGGCGTTTACGCGGCAGCGACGGTTTTCGCCGGCTGGCTCATTGACAAAATCGGCACGAAACTGGGATTGGCGCTCTCGCTCATCGCCTGGTCCATTTTCGGAATTCTCAACGCCTTCGTCGGGCAGTTGCTGGGAATGCATATCATGATACGCAGCCTGTTTGCCGTCAGCGAAGCGGGCAACTTTCCCGCGTCCATCAAGACCGTGGCCGAGTGGTTTCCCAAGCGCGAACGCGCGCTGGCCACTTCAATTTTCAACGCCGGTTCGAATGCCGGGGCGATGGTGGCGGCGTTCGTGGTCCCGACCTGCATGATCTACTTCGGGGAGAAACAAGGCTGGAAACTGGCGTTCGTTTTCACCGGCGCCCTGGGGTTTCTATGGCTGATTTTCTGGTTCTGGCTTTACAACCCACCCTCAAAACATCCACAGCTTTCCAAAACTGAATACGATTACATCCACATTGATGACGAAGTCGCCGCCGACGCCCAGACGGGCGACCAGGCGGTGGTTCCGTGGCTGCGGCTGTTTGGCTATCGCCAGCTCTGGGCGTTCATCGCGGGCAAATTCATGACCGACGGCATCTGGTGGTTTTATTTGTTCTGGCTGCCGGCCTATTTGCACGATCAATTCAAGATGACACAAAGCGAAGTGCGGATGCCCACCTTTATCGTTTATGGAGTCGCCATCCTTGGCAGCATTTACGGCAGCAGCATTCCGCTGACCCTGATCAAACGCGGCATGGCCGTCTATCGTGCACGGATGACCACGATGCTGATCATCGCCGTTTTTCCCCTGGCGGTTTTATTGACACAGTACTTCGGCAATGTGGACCGTTTTGGCGGCCTGGCGGCAATCCTGGCCATCAGCATGATTTGCATCGGCTGTACGGCGCATCAGGCCTGGTCGGCAAATCTTTTCACCACGGTTTCCGACATGTTTCCAAAGAAAACCGTCGCCTCGGTCACCGGCATCGGCACCATGGCCGGCGGTATCGGAGGTGTGCTCATCCAATTGCTTCAAGGCCGGCTGCGGGATGCGTTTCCCGCCTCGCAAACCGCCTACCTCATCATGTTCGCCATTTGCGCCTTCAGTTATCTGATCGCGTGGGGTCTCATGAAGGCGCTCGTGCCGCGGCACCAGCCGATTACCGACCTGTGAATCGCGCAGCGGCGCCCCGGTCGAACGCCGCCACTTCGGAAGAAGAACCCTGCGGCTTTCCGGAGAAAGCCGCGACGTCCGTTTCAGATCGTCATCGCGTCGAAACCGCCGTCCACCACCAGCTCCGTCCCGGTGATGAAGCTGCCCGCGTCGGACGCCAGCAGCAATGCCGCACCGATCAGTTCATGCGCCTCGCCAAAGCGTTTCATGGGCGTCTTGGCCAGAATCGTGGCCACGCGGTCGGGACTGAGGACTTTCCGGTTTTGTTCGGCGGGAAAAAAGCCGGGCACGAGGATGTTCACGCGTACACCCTGCGTCGCCCATTCGCGCGCCAGATTTTTGGAAAGATTATGAACCGCCGCCTTCGATGCCGAGTAGGTAAACACGCGTGAAAGCGGATTCAATCCGGACGCCGAACCGACATTGATGATGCTGCCGGAGCCCTGGTCGACCATGTGCCTGCCAAAAACCTGGCAGGCCAGCATCAGGCCCTTTAAATTCACCCTGAGAATGCGGTCCATTTCCTCTTCTGTAATATCAAAAAACGGTGTCGGCGAATTCACCCCCGCGCCATTGACCAGAACGTCCACGCGATTGAATCTGGCCAGCACGTCGGCCAGCAGCTTTTGCAAGCCGGACTGGGAGGTGGTGTCGCACGGAAAAAAATCCGCCTTCCCGCCATCCTTTGAAATTTTATCTAGCCGGATTTTGGCCTTGTTCGCGTCGCGCCCGACAATGGCAGTGGTCGCGCCGGCCGCCGCCAGGCCTTCGGCTATCGCACCGCACAATTCGCCCGTACCGCCGATAACGACGGCGACCTTGCCCTTGAGTGAAAATAATTCCGCAGGTGTTTTCATATTTTATCCCGGACAGACGAGCTTCGCGAGTCCCTGAACTTTTTACAATTAAATTCGGCCTGAACCTCATGTGACCCGGCCGGCTGACGGTAAATCATCCTAGCGTTGAACGCGGGCGCCGCCGCCTTTCATCAATTTCTCGACCTCGCCCTTTGACGCCATCGAGGTGTCACCGGGCGTCGTCATGGCCAGCGCGCCGTGCGCCGCGCCGTAATCCACCGCCTTCTGGGGATCGCCGGTGGTGATGAGACCGTAAATCAGGCCGCTGGCGAAACTGTCGCCGCCGCCAACGCGGTCAAGGATTTCGAGATCGGGATATTTCTTCGATTCGTAAAATTTTCCGTCCATCCAGCAAATTGCGCCCCAATCGTTGCGCGTCGCCGTTTTGGCCGCGCGCAAGGTCGTGGCGGTGACCTTGAAATTTGGAAATGCCTTCACCGCCGTCTCGATCATTTTCTGGAACGCACCCACGTCAATGTGCAGCAGGTGCTCGTCCGCGCCGGCGACCTCAAAGCCGAGGCAGGCGGTGAAATCCTCCTCGTTGCCGATCATCACGTCCACGTATTTGGCGATCTCCCGGTTGACCTCCTGCGCGCGTTTCTGGCCGCCGATGGATTTCCAGAGCGACGGGCGATAGTTCAAGTCGTAGCTGACCATGGTTCCGTATTGCTTGGCCTTCTTGACCGCTTCGATGACAAGCTGCGGCGTGCTGTCGCTCAACGCGGCGAAAATGCCGCCCGTGTGCAGCCAGCGCGCGCCGACCTTGCCGAAGATGTGGTCCCAGTCGAAATCACCGGGCTTGAGCTGGCTGGCGGCGGAATGGCCGCGGTCGGGAATGCCCACGGCGCCGCGCACGCCGAAACCGCGCTCGGTAAAATTCAGGCCGTTGCGCACCATGCGGCCCACGCCGTCGAACGGCACCCACTTGATGAAGTCCGTGTCCACCCCGCCCTGCAAAATGAAATCCTCCAGCAGCCGGCCCACGTCGTTGTCGGCAAAGGCGGTGGCCACGGCGGTTTTGAAACCGAAACAGCGGCGCAGACCGCGCGCCACGTTGTATTCACCGCCGCCTTCCCAGACCTTGAATTCACGGGCGGTGCGGATGCGGCCCTCGCCCGGGTCGAGCCGGAGCATGATTTCGCCAAGGGAAATCTGGTCGTATTTGCAGGAGGATTTGTCTCGAAGTTGAATGGCCATAGTTTTGTCAGTTAATTGGTTAAAAATTTACACTTGCACGGACTTGAATTCAGCCAAATTCCAGGCCGGCTCACCAACCTCCTTGGACAAATGGCCGAATTCCTCGATTTCTGCCTTCGTGAACAGCAGCCCGCCGTGTTTCTTTGAAAGTTCGCCCGCACGCGCTTCCGGCTGGCCGGGCAACAGACATTTCTCGTTGCCATGGCCGAGAATGTCGGCGATGACCGCCTTCACGTTCTGCATCTGCGTGCGGCCCTTGACATAATCGTTGCCTTTCATCGCATCGGGATGAATGACTTGAAAATAAAATGTCGAACCGCGCTTCTCATCTTCATCGCCGCGCGACGTGCCGCGGATTTCCGGCAGCGAACCGCCGATAAAACCGGCGTAAAGTTCGTCAATCAAACCAAGGCCGTAACCCTTATGCGCGCCGAACGGCAACAGTGCGACGGCCTTGTTCGGATCGGTTGTTTCCCTGCCCTCGGCATCCACGGCACAGCCAGGCGGAAGCTGTTTGCCCTCGCGTTTCATCACCTGCACACGGCCCATCGCCACCGTCGAAGTCGCCCAGTCAATGACGATGGGAAAACCAATCGCGTCCTGTGTTGGGAACGCCCATGAATGCGGGTTCGTGCCCATCGTCGGTGTTTTGCCGCCGAACGGCACGACCTCGGACGTGGCCGAGGTGCAGTTGGTGTAGGCAAGGTAGCCCTTGAGCGCGGCGTCCATCACGTAGCCGCCGCCCCAGAGATAATGCGTCGCGTTGTCCACGCTGACCATGCCCACCCCGAATTTGTCGGCGAGTTGCATGCAGGTATCCATCGCCTCGTAGGCCACGGCCTGGCCGAGCTTGAAATGCGCGTTCCAGATTTCGGCGGCGGCGAAGCGTGACGGCAGCTTCTCGATTTTGGCGCCGGGCTTCCAGCGGCCGACCTTGCTGCCGAACAATTCGTCGAGGTGCAGCGCCTTGATGGCATTATGCGTGCGAATGCCGTAATAGGATGCGCTGGAACAAAACCGCGCGCCGGCGGCGGCTTCGTCGGCGGTATAACCGCGCCCCAGATACGCCTTCTTTACAAGCGCATCATGCTTTTCCTTCGGAACGATGTAATAGGTTTCAGGCATAACGTTGGCGACGAAATGAAAATCGCATCACACCACTTTCTTTACCGGCACCTCGGGATTGACCTGGGCGATGGGCTTTTCGCCATTCATCGCCAGGATGAGATTTTTCACGGAGGTTGTCGCCTGACGCACCACGCTTTCATAGGTGCGCGATGCGATGTGTGGCGTGACGACGACGTTCGGCAGCTTCAGCAGTGGATGGTCGACCGGTGGCGGCTCCTTGTCCAGCACATCCGTACCGTAGCCGCCCACCTGCCCGGATTGCAACGCGGCCACCATGTCCGCCGTGTTCACAATCTCGCCGCGCGCGCAGTTCAAAATCAAAACGCCCTTCTTCATCCCGGCAAACGACTTGGCGTTGATCATGCCGCGCGTTTCCGGCGTGAGGTTGGTATGGAGCGAAATATAATCGGCTGCCTGAAAAACCTCCTCGAGTGAGGCGGCGCGTTTTACGGCATGGTCCTTCGCGAATTTTTCATCCCAATAAACGTCAAAGCCGATGACATTCATGCCGAACGCCTTCGCGCGAATGGCGACTTCCTTGCCGATGCGGCCCAAACCAATGATGCCGATAGTCTTTTCCAGAAGCTCGTGGCCGGTCTTGCGCTTCCATTCGCCTTTGCGGCTGGCGTCCACGCCGTGGAGGAAATTTTTCTCCAAGGCGAGCAGCAGCAGAAATGTGTGTTCGGCCACCGTCGTGTGGTTGACCCCGGGCGTGTAGAGCACGGGAATTCCAAATTCCGTGCAGGACTTGACGTCGATCTTGTCCACGCCAATGCCATATTTGCTGATGACCTTCAGCTTCGGACGCGCCTTCTCCAGCACCTTGCGCGTAATGGCATCATCGCCGCAGATGTAGCCGTCCACGTCGCCGACCAGCGCAAGCGTGTCGGCCTCATTCAATGGACCGCGGGCGCGGACGATTTCCCAACCGGTCCGGGCGAGCAAATCGTGGTGCGCGCCCGGGGTGTCCTGGAATGAAGTCGTGGTGAGCAAAATTTTCATATTAGTCAGGGTAAAAAAAATCAGCCTCCGCATCAATCACGGAGGCTAATGAAAAAGTGCCGCGGATTTTGAAAATTCGGCACTCAGACCGCGCCCAGTTCGGAATAGGCCATGGAGTTCAGCCGCGACTGGGCGTTTTTGGACAAACCTGTAAACAGGAGCGAAACGTGGTAGCCGACGTGTTTGTTGCCGGAACAGGCGATCACCACCCCGCTGCACTGGATGGGGCTTTCTTCGCGCGGTGATTGCAGGGCCACGGTCATTTCCGTCCACAGATTGAACGGCACCGGACTGCGGAATTCAACGCCACTTTTGTGGATGACCACCGCATCGGTGGAAAGTTCAAGGCGGGTTTGCCGCGCTGCGACTGTGATTTGTTGCCGGAGTGAACCAACGTTCCCGAATTTTCTAGCACTCATAAAGTCCCTTTAAATTAGCATGCGAAATCCAAACGTCAAATTAGCAGTCTCGATTCGCCGAATTAGCCTTTTACCACTCAATCAAGGCCGCACCCCACGTCAAGCCGGCGCCAAAAACCACCAGCAAAATCAGGTCGCCGCGGCGGACTTTTCCCGAAGCAACCGCTTCATCCAGGGCAATGGCCACCGAGGCCGCCGAGGTGTTGCCGTAGCGGTTGACATTGATGAACAATTGCTCGGGCGTCGCGCCCAGGCGTTCGCCCACCGCGTCAATGATGCGGCGGTTGGCTTGATGCGGGATGACACACTTGATTTTGGAAATGTCCACTTCACAGCGGCGCAACGCCTCCTGCGCGGCCGTACACATCGCCTGAACGGCATTCTTGAAGGTCTCGCGTCCCTCCATCTGGAGGTAATGCAGTCTTCCCGACACGGATTCCACGCTGGCCGGACAACGGCTGCCGCCGCCGGGCATGAAAAGCAGATTCGCTTTTCCGCCATCGGCGCCCATCACGGCAGTCAGCAGACCATGGGCATTGGGACGATTTTGCAGGACTGCCGCGCCCGCGCCGTCCCCGAACAGGACGCAGGTATTACGGTCTTTCCAATTTACAATCGAAGAAAGTTTTTCCGCGCCGATGACGAGCACCGTGTCATAGGTACGCGACATGATGAATTGCTGCCCGATTTCCAGGCCGTAAATGAAGCCCGAGCAGGCCGCCTCCAGATCGAAGGCGGCGGCGCGCCGCGCGCCGATTTTTTGCTGCACCAGGCAGGCGGTGGACGGAAACGGCATGTCCGGGGTGATGGTCGCCACGGCGATCAGATCGATTTGTTCGGCGGTGACGCCGGCCATTTTCATTGCCCGTTGCGCCGCTTTGACCGCCATGTCGGACGTATATTCATTTTTCGCGGCCACCCGCCGTTCCTTGATGCCGGTGCGCGTGGTGATCCATTCGTCGGAGGTGTCGACCATCTTTTCCAGATCCGCATTGGTCAATATTTTGGCCGGCACGTATGAGCCGACCCCGGAAATGGAACAGGTGCGTCCCTGGAAGTTGAACCGGGCGCGGGGATTTTTGAATTTTGGGCTCATGTGGAAATGGCGCAATGGGAATCGTCGCCGGCGGCCAGTTTTTTATTCGCTTCTGCAATTTCGTCGAAGATGATCTGGTTGACGCGGTGTTGGACGGCTTCGGCGGTGACTTGCAACGCGCTGGCGACGGCGCGTTCGCGCGCCGAAGCGTGCGCCTTGAACACCAGGCCATTGAAACCGAGCAACGGCGCACCACCGTAAACCTCCGGGTCCATCCGCTTGCGGATGGCATGAAACGCACCCTTCGCGAGAAATGCGCCAATCTGCCGCTGGGCCGAGTTCATCAACTCGCGTTTCAGCATGGAGAACATGGCCACCGCGAGGCTCTCGGAAGTTTTCAAGACGATATTGCCGACAAAGCCGTCGCAAACCACCACGTCCACGTGGTCTTTGAACAAATCGTGTCCCTCGACATTGCCGGTGAAATTCAAATCGAGCCGCCGGCAACGATTGGACGCTTCGAGGGTCAACTCATTGCCTTTGGAATCCTCCCGGCCGATGCTCAGCACGCCCACGCGGGGATTTTTGTGCCGCAACACCTCGCGCGAATAAATGCTGCCCATCACGGCGAATTGCGCCAGGTGAACAGGTTTGCATTCGATATTCGCGCCGGCATCCAGCAGAACGAATTCATTTCCCTGGCGCGGAATGACGGTGGCGATACAACCGCGCTCCACTCCGGGGATGCGACCGACCTTAAACGTGGCCGCGGCGAAAATACCGCCGGTATTGCCGAGTGAAACTAGGGCATCCGCCTTGCCCTCGTGGACCAGTTCCGCCGCGCGGGCGATGGAACTGTCACGTTTTTTGCGAAGCGCGCTGGCGGGTTTGTCCTCCATCTCCACGACTTCGCTGGCATGGACGACCCGCACGCGATGGTCGCGAAAACCGCGGGCCGGCAGGGCGGCGTGGATTTTGTCCTGGTTGCCCACCAGATAGATGGCGGTGATTTTCTTGTTGCCTTCCAGTGCCCGCCGGGCGCCTTCAATGACCACGCCGCATCCGTGGTCGCCGCCCATGACATCCACCGCTATTCGCATAGATGAAAGAACGCGGAAAATTCCCGCCAACGAACGGCCGATCAAGCGCCAGCCGTAACGCTCAATACCTGACGACCTTTATAATAACCGCAGGCGGGGCAAACCCGGTGCGGCACATACGGCGCGGCGCACTGCGGGCAGACACCCAGTTGCGGCAGCTTTAACACGCTGTTGTAAGCCCGGCGCATGCGCTGCCGGCTGTGAGATGGTTTACGTTTTGGAACACCCATAATAAAAATTCACAATTCTAATTTATCCAAATCAGCCCACGCGGATGGGGCAATTCCATCGGCGCTTTTTCGGACCTTGCCAGTCCTGGTTTTCAATCCGCCACATTCCGGTTTGCACAGCGGATGCCGCGGAAATTCCAAGAGCATATCTTCACGCACAAAAGGCGTCAAGTCCACACAATCGTTCACGACGGCCACTTGGTCCTCGCCTGCAAACGGCAAAAGGCAGGTCCACTCCTTCAATTCCAGGGGGCGCGTGAAGGGCTCCAGACACCGCACACAACGGCATTCCAGTGTGAGCCGCAGCGAGCCGCGAACCAGCAGGCCCTCGTCCAATTTTTGAATCTCCAGGTCATACCGCAACGGCCGGGTGACCTGAATCATCTCGTCGCCCATATCCAGGTCCAGTTCGCCCACCGGTAATTCACCGCTCAACAATGCGTTGTGCTCGTCCAGGTGGCGCAGATTGACGGTCAGCGGCATGAGACACCCCGTTCAAGATTTTCCAGCTCCGGGAAATTTTTTAGCCAGGGCGACCTGCACATGCGCGGGCACAAACGCGCTCACGTCGCCGCCCAGCCGCGCGATCTCCTTCACGATGCGCGAGCTCAAAAATGTGTAAGTGTCCTTGGGCATCATGAAAATGGTTTCGATATTTTCATTCAATTTGCGGTTCATCAGCGCCAGTTGAAATTCAAATTCAAAATCCGATATCGCCCGCAGTCCGCGTACAATCGCCTGTGCCTTCCGGTCCACCACATACTCGATGAGCAGGCCGTCAAATGAGTCGGCTTCGGCTCCCGGCACGTGGCGCACCGCCTGTTTCACCAGCGTGAGCCGTTCTTTGAGGGTAAACAGCGGGTGTTTGCCCTCGTTTTTCGCCACCGCCACCACGACGCGGTCGAACAATTTGGCCGCGCGCTGAATCACGTCCAAATGACCGTTGGTCAGCGGATCAAAACTGCCGGGATAAATCACCGTGCGCATCACCGTCACTCTAGCATGCAGGTCGAAATTGACGAGGAAGAAAAATCACCTGGTCTCCGGGTTCTGCCACGGCACTTCATAAACCCGTACGGCGGTGCGAATGCCCTTGATCGTGACCGGGAACATCTCGATGCACGTGGCTGCCAGGGCCGGATCGTCACGACGCAGACACTTGTAGGTGGTGTCACTGATGATGATGCGGCCGCTGCCGGAAAAGTTTTCCAGGCGGCTGGCGACGTTCACTTCGCGGCCAAACACGGTGTAGTTCAAAATATGCGCGTCCGAACCCATCAAGCCGACCGTCACCAGTCCGGTATTGATGCCCGTGCCGAGCTGGAGCGCGGTCAACTCCGGAAGAGGCGGCAGGCCGGCGGAGATCCGCATCCGATTTTCGGCTTCGCGCGTGGGGCCATCGGCCAGACGTTTTTGATTCAATTCATGGACGGCGCGTTGCGTGTCAACGGCCGCACGCACACAGGCCAGCGCATGCTTTTCATTCGGGGTCGGCGCACCCCAGAACGCCATGACGCAGTCGCCGATGTATTTGTCCAGGGTGCCGCCGTTTTTTTTCACCGCGTCAGCAACGACGGAGAGGTAAAGATTCACGGTGTTCAGGATTTCACGGGCGGATTCATCAAAATAGGCCTCTTCCGTTGCGGTATCCCAGCGATGCTTGCGCATAAAATCCGCCACGCGTTCCTGGGTTTCGTCGGTCATCGCGGTGAACCCGCGAATGTCCGCGAAAAACACGGTCACCTCGCACCGTGCGCCACCCAGTGAGAGCTTTTTTGCGCCAAGCAATTCGTTTACCACGTCGGGGGAAACAATTTTGGAAAAGACGGACTTGACGCGACGTTGTTCACGCTCTTCGAAGGCGACGCGATAAGTGACCAGGCTCAGGTGTACCACCAGGATGCCGGCTACCGGAAACACCAGCGGCAACCAGACGAGCGACCCGACAAAAACCCAGAAACCGGCGGCCACGTAAGCCAGTACCAGCAGGAAGACCGCCGAGGAGGCTGCGTCCACCCGCAATTGCCAGGTCAGAAATGCCGTCAACGCACCCAGAAAAACAATGAGCGCCAGTTCCGAGTTCAGCGAAATGCGGCTAACAAACCGGCCGGTAATGATGGAATTGGCGACATTCCAATGTTTGCTGACCAACAATGTATCGTTTTCCAACGGCGTCGCCCCACGGTCGGTGAGGTCATTGCCCTGGGCCGCGGAACCGACCACAACCAGCTTGTCCCGGAAGGTATCGCTGAGGTCGTTGGTCTCACCGAGCAACCGCTCCTTGTCCTGCCAAAGCAGATTTTCAACCGGTGCGCTGGTGAGGCGTGGATCGTTTGGTCTCAACCGCCAATCCACATAAAAGTAGCCGTCGGCATCTACGGGAATCACCCGCACCAGACCATTAGTGCCATACAGCGTAATGCGGCCGTTGGGCAAATCCACGTCGGCATGCGTCAAATCAATCCCCAGTTCCTGGGCCGCGAGCACGATTCCCATGTGCCAGATACGCTCGTCGGTAAAAGCCCGGGCCTTGGTAGGAGCGCCGGGCGGGAGTTTGTCACCGACAAAATCGGCCAGTTCAAAATTGGTTTCAGCGTCTATCGACACTTTGATTTTACCGCCATTCGCCTGCGGCAGGATGATTTGATTCGCTTCAATCGACGCCTTGCGCAGGTCCACTCCATATTCGGGATCCGCTTCGAGTTCCCGGAAGAGGGGATGCCAGTGCCGGTAAATCCGAAAAGCCCTGGTGTGGCGGAGAACGCCGTCGGAGTCCTTCTCGGTGGTGATGTCTCCGAGTGCGAGCACGTTGGTGACGAACAGTTCGGGCGGTATCAGGTCCGGGGTGGCGGCAAGGATGACGTTGCTGGCGAGCCGGCACTGCAAGGCAAAAAAAACGTCGGAGTCGATGTAGCTTTTATCGGCCATTTGCACGAGGGGATGGTCCGGCCGCAATTCGCCAAACTGCACGTCGAAGGCGACAGCCTTGGCACCTTCGGCCGCGAGTTCCTCCACCAGCCGGCCATAGACCTGGCGGGGCCATTTAAGGCCATAGCGGTATCCCAGACGACCGCTCTGCACGGTCGCAATGCTGGAATCTTCAATGGCGACAAAAGCGAGATTGGTCGCCACCGGCGCGGGGAAATGCAGGGCCGTGCGCGCGCGCAAGTCGTAGGTCACGCCCTCCAGGCGTTCAAAAAAGTCGAGCCGCAACAGGCGAACAACGCAAACACACAGAAGAATCGCCACCGCCACAAGAGCCGGCGTTCGCTGGATGGGTTTGAACTGCACCCCGCCGGATTAAACGAAAAGCCAGAGCAACTCAAGGCTGCTCTGGCTCTGGCATTCGCCGTACCGGCGAATAAATCAGTTACAACTGGTTTTTGAAGTGCGCACCCGCGTCTCGTCGTGGTGCAGGGAAACCGGCGCCCCGTTGGGAGATTCATACAGCGTCACCAGAGACGTAAGCGTGACCCTGAAATTGTTCAGCACATCCGGCAGGATGGGGATGGGACTGCCGCCCTGCGGGTTGGATTGGAACCCGGCGTTGATAACGCTGGTGGACGGTTGGCCATTAATGATCAAAGATTCCACTGCAGAACCGCCGCCCATGGCAACAACACCCGTATCAGCATCAGCCGTACCCCACGATCCGCGAATTCCGGCCACGCCATTGGGAATTTTGATGATGAATTGTGATGAGGCTGACATTTTCTTGACGTTGAAGAAGATGCGGCCCGCGCGTAGATCCAGTTCCGTGTCGCTGACCGTGTCCACACCGGTGTCGTATTGGGTCAATTTGTCAACGGCCAATACGGTGTTCCCCCACATGCGGATCACATTTTGCTCAACCATGGGCTTGTAGGAAACCAATCCCCGAACGTTGGGATCGGAGGCCGGCGTAATTGCGTCCGGAGCCGGAGCGGCCTGCGGCATCGCCACGGCACCGCCACCCATCACAATGTCCACCGTCGAGTTGGCAGCACTTTGAATGATGGCGCCGGATCCAAGAATCTTGCCGACAACCAAGGGGTGCCAGGCATTGTCACCCAGGGAATACCGCGCCACGCCTTGAATGCGCACGACTGTCACCACACAAGGTTTAACGGTCTGGGCGACCCCGATGCCCCCCAAGGCCAACACAGCACCGCCTACTGCCATAGCAATCAACGTCGGTATGTATTTCATAAAGCTACCCTTTCAGAACTGTACTCGTTTGTCAAACTATAAAGCCTGACGGCCAAATGTCAAATGGTTATTCGGGAATTTTAATTCCTAAAAGCCTGCGGGTAAAGGGTTTTGGACGGAAGCATTATCCACCAGCTTGCGCTCGACGATTTCCAAATAGGAACGGCCAATCACATTGTCCTGCCAGTAAAGACGCAGAGAACGCGTCAACCATGAGCGGGCAGCGGCGTAATCCTCCACCTGCACGTAGTGCCAACCCACGTTGGCCGCCGTGTAATAGCCGTTCGGGTCGAGGGCGTCGGCCCGGCTGAAATACGGCCCGGCCTCGGCGTGACGCCCCAGCCAATCCAGGCACATGCCGTAGCGCAAATAATCGTAACCTTCGTACCGATCCAGTCTCATGCCGCGCGCATACCATTCCATTGCCGTCTTCGCCAGACCTTCATAATCCTGTCCACCCTTGAAGCTTTGTGTGCGATAGCCTTCGCCAACGTCGTAAGCGGTCTGAAAATTCATCGGCTCGGCATCAAACGCCCTTTCCAAAGCCGCAGTCCGGGCAGACGAAAATTCCGGCAGTTCCCGCGCGCGCGCCAGCCAGAGTTGTTCTTGGCCCTGGCGCCATTCCTGACAGCCCAAATAGCCCGCGCCGGCAATCAGCGCCAGGGTGATTAGTACCCTGATGGGAAGTCCTGCCGTTAACTCCCGGCGTTCCGCCGTCAATGGCCGGTGGCTGCTTAACAACGCCAGCCAGGTCACTCCCAGAATCGCATTGGCCGGAATGTGCAGGTTGAAGTCCACCACCGAATGCACCGCCAGCGCGAGCAAACCGGCGGAGGCACCGAGAAAAAACGCAAGGCGATTGTCCAGACGGCGGGCGGGATCAGGTTCCTGCGATTGGCGAATATCCTTCCATGTTCCGATTAATCCCGTTCCGAAAGCCACCATGCCCGCCAGGACAATCAGGCCGCCGACCGCGCCCCAGTCGGCCAGCAAATTCAAATAATCGTTGTGCGCCCAGCCGGGGCGCATCTGCATGGTTTCAGGACGGTATTGCCGAAACCGGTAGTCGTAATGCGCCGGCCCGACACCCGCCCAAAAATGATCCCGCCACATTTGCGCGGCGGCCACCCACATGTCGCGCCGGACCTCCCAATCCAGTTGCACGAATGACTCCGGCTGTTTAACACGTTCCGCATAGGTCGTGGTCGTGGTCAGATATCTCGTGGTGAAAATTGTTCCGCCAATCAGCAGGACGATTAACAGGCAAAAAGCCGGCCACCGATGACGGCGCTGGCTGATTAAAACCGTCAACAGGGCCAGCAGACCCACGGCCACCGACACCCAGCCTCCGCGCGAGAACGTCACCACCATCCCCGCCAACATGCCCACGATGGCATAAATGAGCAATGCACGCAGCAACGGCCGGACGCGTCCCGCCAGCGTGTAGGCAACCGCCAGCGGCAGGAGCAGTTCGAGAAACCCCGCAAAGTCATTCGGCGAAATGTAGGTGCCCGATCCCCGTCCCGGGTACGGCGAGGGGTAATTCCACACATAATAGGAGTGCGCCAGAAATTGATAAATGGCGTAACCGGAAATGCCCGCGGCCAGAAAAATCAGCGCGAAACCGATGATTTGCGCCGATCCCGGGCGCTGCAAATTATGGACGATGGCAAAGAATAAAAACGCGTACATCAACACCTGGATCATCTCCAACCGCGCCGCGTATTCAATGTCCGCCGCCAGGTAACGTCCGATGGCATAAAGGGTGAAGGCCAGCACAGCACAGCTGATCGGTGGCCAGGACCATCGCGGATTGGGGCTGAACCAGATTCGCGACGCCCACAACAGCATCACGCCCATCATCAATCCCTGGACCACCAGAAACGCCCACGCGTCCGTCGCCCCCATGGCCAGCGGAGCGAAGACGAGGATGGCCAGCACCAGCGCCAGAATTCCACGCTCTAAAAATTTATCCAACGTTTCGCGATTCATGGCCGGTTCAACCGCAAAATGAATTGGGCCTGCCGGCGAGTAAAGCGGATTTACCACGGATTTTTGTGCTGTGGAAACTCCCTGATTCTGTTTAATTGGCGCCATAACATTATGACCGATCCGCGTTACCGAAAACTGGCCAGGCTGTTGGTGGAATATTCGACCGAATTAAAAAAGGGTGATCGCGTGTTGCTCGACATGATTGATGTCCCCGACGAATTCACCGTCGAACTCATCCGCGCCGCGCGCGCGGCGGGTGCGACGCCGCTGGTGGAGGTCCGGAGCACGCGGGTTTCCCGCGAGCTGTTGCTGGGAACGAACGATCGACACGCCGCGCTCGCCCGCGACCTTGAACTGTTCCGCATGAAGAAGGTGCAGTCCTATATCGCCATCCGCGGGAGCGGGAATGCGAGTGAAAATGCCGATGTGCCTGGCGACCGCATGGCCCTGTACTCGCGGATCACGCGGCCGGTGCTGGACTGGCGCATCAACAAAACACGCTGGTGCGTCCTGCGCTGGCCGACGCCAAGCATGGCACAGGCGGCGGGGATGAGCACGGAAGCCTTCGAAAATCTGTATTTCGACGTTTGCACAATGGATTACGCGAAGATGGCGCGCGCGATGGTTCCGCTCGAACGCCGGATGAGACGCGCCGATCAGGTCCACCTGAAGGCGCCCGGCACCGACCTGACGTTCAGCATCAAGGGCATCGGGGCCAAAATGTGCCGGGGCGACCGCAATATTCCCGACGGCGAGGTGTTTTCCTGCCCGGTGAAAAATTCCGTGAACGGCGTGATTCAATTCAACGCGCCGACGATTTATTCAGGCACGAAATTCGAAAATGTGCGGCTGGAATTCAAGGACGGCCGGATCACCGGCGCGACGGCGAACAACTCCAAACGATTGAATGAAATCCTGGACACGGACACCGGGGCGCGTTACGTCGGCGAATTTTCGCTCGGTTTCAATCCCTATATTTTAAGCCCAATGTGCGACATTTTATTCGATGAAAAAATCGCCGGGTCGCTCCACTTCACGCCGGGCCAGGCCTACGAGGAGTGCGACAACGGCAACCGCTCGGCGGTGCACTGGGACATGGTGTTGATTCAGCGCAAGGAATGGGGCGGCGGCGAGGTATGGTTCGACGGCGAACTCATCCGCAAAGACGGCGTGTTCATCCCGAAGGATTTGAAGCCGCTGAACCCGTCGAATCTGAAATAACTTCTAAAGCGCGTCTTTGAGGATCGTCAAAAACTGCTTCATCGCGGGGGAAAGCACCTTGTTCTTCTTGTAAATCATGGCCAGCGGCCGGAAGAAGGCGCCGTCTTCGAGCGTCACGGCGGCCAGGGTCTGTTTGGCGACTTCCTGCGCGACGGTGCCCTGCGGCACAACGGAAACACCCGCGTCAATTTCCACCGCGCGTTTCACCGTTTCAATGTTGTCAAATTCCATGACGTTGTTCACGTTTACGTCATACTCCTTCAAAATCTTGTCCAGCGCTTTGCGCGTGGGAATGTCGGGTTCGAAACCGATGAATTTCTGTCCGATGAGCTGCTTGAGCTTGATCGCCTTCAGTTTGGAAAACGCGTGCTGCGGATGGCAGATGAGCACCAGCGGTTCCTTGCGCAGTGGAATGATTTCCAGCTTGGCATCCTTCACCGGATATGCGACGAGCCCCAAATCCACGACATTACCCAGCACGTCTTCATAAACCTGGTTGGCGCGGCGGTATTCGACATGAACGTTCACCGTCGGGTAAACCTTCATGAATTTTTTGATGTAGGGCGGCAGGTCGTGCAGACCGATGCTGTAAATCGTCGCCACGCGAATCGTGCCGGAGATGATGTCCTTCAATTCCTGCAGTTTGCTATGCAGGGACTCGTAGGTCTGGATGATCTGCTTGCTGTAATCGTAAAGCACCTGGCCTTCGCGCGTGAGGCGGAATTTCTTTTTGCTCCGTTCGATGAGCAGGGATTTGAACGTGCGTTCGAGCGAACTGATTTGCTGACTCACCGCCGATTGGGTCACGCCATTGATTTGCGCGGCCTTGGTAAAGCTTTCGGTTTCGGCCAGGTCACAGAATACTTTCAGGCTTTCGATTTGCATGGGTTATTTGTTTAACAGAAAACCTTAACATCAGTCAACATTATGTTCCACCGTTTCCGGGGCGAGCGCCTGGCGCACTTTTCCCAGCAGTTCACGGCTGGTATAGGGCTTTTGCAGAAACAACAGCCCGATTTGCTGGTCCGCCGGCAAAACACAACCGCTCGCGCATAAAATGCGGATCTTGGGCGACAGTTGGCGGATCCGCTCGACCAGTTCGCGGCCGCCCATGGTGGGCATCACCAGGTCGGTCACCACCAGATTGACGTTCGCGTCGTCACGCGACAGCAACGCGAGCGCCTTCTGGGCACTGTTGGCCGTCAACACATGATACCCGTAATCGGACAAAATCGTCTCCGCCATCGTCAACAGAATGTCCTCGTCGTCCACCACCAGAATGGTTTCCGTGCCGTTCAGGTTCTCATCCGTATCCGCGCTTTCCTTGACGAATTGTTTTTCCGCCGGGAGATAAACGCGCGCGGACGTGCCCGTGCCCGGCTGGCTCGACACCGCCACGCCGCCCCCATGATTGGTGATGATGCCGTAAACCAGCGCCAGCCCCAGCCCGCGATGGTTGGTGCCTTTGGTGGTGAAGAAGGGCTCAAAAATCCGCGGCAGCACGTCGGTGTCAATGCCCTTGCCGTTGTCCACGATTTCCACGCACACATACGTGCCGGCGCTGAGATGCACGTTGCGATCCTGGGTGGCCTCGGTCAATTCGATGTTCCGCGTCTGCACGGCGATCTGGCCCGTGCCCTCGAGGGCTTCCACCGCGTTCTCCAGAATTTTTGTCATCGCCTGCTGCACTTTTGCCTCGTCGAAGCGCACGGCAAACAATTCCCGCTCGAACTGCGTGTGCCAGATGATCTGCCCGGCGTTGGCATTGCGAAAAAATTCAACGCAACGTTGCGTGACGGCATTCAGGTTGCCCGGCGGCACGCGCCGCGTCTGTTGCTTTTCCTGCTGGCTGAACACCCCGAGTTCATTCGCAATTTCCGCCGCGCGGGATGCCGATTTTTCCACCTCCATCAGGGAATGCCGCCACGGATGCCCCGGCTCGGCCTTGCTTAACAAAAAGGACGTGTGACCCAGAATGCTGGTCAGGGCGTTGTTGAAATCCAGCGAGATTGTGCGCGCCAGTTGCAGGGCGCAATCCAGTTTCTGCTTGAGCGCCAGGGCCGCATCCTGCTCGACCTTGTTTTCAGCCGCGGGCGAAGCGGGCGCCGCGGCCGCCCCGTTGTTGGGGGTTGCGCTGGCGGGCGCCGGCGGCATGGTCAGAGGCAATAATTGGAGGACGAACCACTTCCGGCCGTCCTTGGCGAAGGTGCAGATGGAAACGCTGCAGGCGGCCACCGGACCGTTCGGCACGCGAAATTTCAAATTCAGCATCGGCACGGGGGCGTGGTCCCACCGCGTGAGAAAATCCACCGCCGTCGTTCCGTTCTCCGGCGGCCAGATCGTCGATAACAACGGCGCGTCGCCCGACAGCGCCCCGCCAAAGGCGGTCGTCGCCGCCGAATTGGCACGCATCACCACGCCGTTACCGTCCACCAGCAACGCCGGCCACGGGGCACTCTCCAAACCGAATATGATTTCCGGCTTCATTCCACTACGAGACCTTTAGCCTACAATTCCCGCGAAAAATTTCAAGGCACGTTCACGAATGTTCATGGCAAGAGTTTTCGCCCGGCCAACCCCGGAAGCGCAATCATCGTGTCGTGGTTTCCACGCGCCGCCACGTGTTATCAGTTTCGCCATAATATCTCATGAAATTTTTCAGCAATTCCACTGCCAACCCCTTCACCCTTTCCCCGGTTTTCAGCACCTCCGCGTGCGATAACCGGTTCCGGCCCCTGCCCGCCGCCGGATTGGTGATGCAGGAAACCGCGGCCACGTTCAATCCGCACTGCCGCGCCACCATCGCCTCGGGCACCGTGCTCATGCCCACCGCGTCCGCCCCCAGCCGCGCAAACGCGCGAATTTCCGCCGGGGTCTCGTAGCTCGGACCGCTCACCGCCAGATAAATTCCGCGTCTCAGCTTCAAATTACCACTCTTTCCGGCACGGAACAAAAGCGCGCTCAATTGTCGGTCATAAACCCGGGTCATGTCCACAAATCTGGTCCGGCCGGGCACGGCCGGACCGCGCAACGGATTCACACCCATAAAATTGATGTGGTCGGTCAAAACCATGAAATCGCCCGGACGAAAATCGGGGTTGATACCACCCGCCGCGCTGGTCAGAAGCAAATCGCGAATGCCCAGTGCGGCCAGGGTCCGGATGGGAAAAGTCACCTGCTCCATCGGATGGCCTTCATAAAAATGCGCCCGCCCGCTCAAAACCAAAACCGGGGTGCCACCAAGTCTGCCAAAAATCAATTCGCCAGCATGACCGCTCACGCCCGGAACCGGAAAGCCGGGAATTTTGGCGCATGAAACTTTCCGGTCCACGCGCAGTTCGGTCAGGACGTGATGGAAACCGCTGCCCAGCGCGATGGCGAGCGTCGGGCGCAAGGATGAAAGTTTCTTGAGCCGTGCAGCGGCGATTTGTGGCGATGGCTGGCGCTGGCTTGATTTATTCACTTTTTGCCATATGATGGCTTGCTCGATTTATGGAATTGAACAATGACGAAATCCGCCGTTACTCGCGGCACCTGATTTTGCCCGAAGTCGGCCTGGCAGGCCAAAAGAAAATCAAGGGCGCCAGCGTCCTGTGCATCGGCGCGGGCGGCCTCGGCTCACCCATCGCCATGTACCTCGCTGCCGCCGGCATCGGCAAGATTGGCATCGTGGATTTCGACACCGTGGATTTCTCCAACCTGCAACGCCAGATCCTGCACACGGACGCCGACGTGGGCCGGCCCAAGGCGCAGTCGGCCAAGGAAACCCTGCATGGTGTCAATCCGAATTGCGACGTCGTCCTCCATAACACGCGCATCACCTCCGAAAACGCGCTCGACCTCATC
>JAJPJM010000170.1 GCA_021324235.1 Verrucomicrobiota bacterium | reverse complement strand
TTTCCAGTTCGCTCAACTGCGCGGCCAGTGCGCTGCGTTTCTGCGCGCCTTCCTGTTCCTGCGCGGCCAGGCTTTGAACTTCAAACACCACCGTCTCGATTTTCTGGTGCAGCAGCCGGTTCGAATTTTGCAGCGCATTGAACTCGCCTTCGCGCGTGGCGATGGCGACTTCCTGCTCGCGCAACTCCGTCTGCGCCTGTTGCAGGCTGGCCTGGAGTTCGGTCTGCTCGCTTAACAACGCGCCGCGTCGGCGGCTCATGTCGGCGACCCGATTCTGCACTTCCGTCAATTCGGCCTGCAGTTCGGTAATCTGGTTTTTACGGCCTAAAATGGAAGCCGGCGCCTTGGGATTGCCGTGGCCGTTCAAATAACCGCCGGTGTAAACACCGTGCCGGCTCAGCAAATCGCCGGTTAACGTCACAAAATCGCAACCCGCATGGCCGTTTTGAATCTGCGCCGTGGCGGTGCCCAGGTCGGAGGCGATGAACGTGCGGCCCAGGAGCGCCCTCAACAGTTTGTCCACGGACGGTTCGGCCTGGACGACGTCCAGCGCGCGAACGATCTGGCCCGGTTTCAAACCGCTTTGGGCGGCGGCCTTGTTTTCTTCGGGCAATATTTCACCGCCAAAAACGAGCTGCTTGTCATCGGGGATTTCGATGGAAAGCGCGGCCACACTCGCCCGACCGGTCTTGTTCGCGCTCAAGTCCGCCAGAATGGCCTGCGCGGATTCGGGCTGTTCCGTCAGAACCAGTTGCAGGTGATGGCCGAGGGCGTTCTCGACCGCCACGACAAACTGTTCGGGGACCCGGATACGGTCCGCCAGGGAACCGATGACCGAGCGCGACTGGCGCAGTGCCGCTACCGCGCCGGCATCAAAACCTTCGCGCGAACCTTCCAGCTGTTCGAGTACGCTCAGGCGCGAACGTTTCTCCGCCTGCTGCTGCAAAAACTGATCCTGCTCGACGGAGGATTGCTGCAATTCCACCTGCAATTCGCGCAACCGGTTCTGCCGCTGCTCCACCGAGCCGCGTTTGGTTTGCGCGTTGAGCTTCTCGGTCTCGACGTTCACGGCGAATTCCTGCAGGCGTGCCTCCAGCCGCGTCCGCTCCTCTTCCAATTGGACTTTCTCCGCGGACAATTTTTCCAGCCGGACGACATTGCCCTGCTTCTGCAAATCAAGCGCGGTGATTTCATTGCGGATGCGCGTCAGATCCTGCGCGGCGGCAAACGCGGCAGCCTGCGCGTCGCGCAACGCTTCCTGGTTGCGCTTCAAATCCTCCTCCACCTTCGTCAGTGCCTGCTGCTTTGCTTCGAGCGTCCGGCGGTGCTGCGCGAGCGCGGCCTCGGATTTGGACAATTTTTCGGTGATGGCGGCCGATTCCTCCTGTGCGGCGCGACAACGTTCCTCGGCCTGCGTGATGTCCGCCAATGCCTTGGTGTTCTGGGATGCCAGTTCGCGCAGGCGTTCCTCGTTGAACTGAATCCGGCTTTCGTGCCGGTCCATCTCGCCCTTCAATTCCAGTCCGCGCTGCTGTTGCGCGGCGATCTCGTGCTCCAGTTCGGAAAGCCGTTCGCGGAGCTGCGTGATTTCATTTTCCAGGCGCAGCACGTCGGCGGAACCCTGTTCGATGTCGGTCCGCAATTTTTCGACGGCAGCCTGTTTGCCGGAAATTTCCACCGACAAGACGTCGAACTGATGCCGTGCCAGTTGCGTGTCGAGATGCTGCAGTTCCTGTGAAATTTGTTTGTACCGGCGCGCCTTGCCGGCCTGCCGTTGCAGCGAGCCGATCTGCCGCTTCACCTCGCGGATGAGGTCGGCCACGCGCAAAAGGTTTTGTTCCGTGTATTCCAGTTTGCGGAGCGATTCGCGTTTCTGGCTCTTGAATTTGGTGATGCCCGCCGCTTCCTCGAAAATCATCCGGCGATCTTCCGGCTTGCTGGAAAGGATCTGCGTGATGTGGCCCTGCGCCAGAATGCTGTAACTGGTGCGCCCGACCCCGGTGCCCATGAACAATTGCTGGATGTCCTTGAGCCGGCAGGGGACCTTGTTGAGAAAATATTCGCTGTTGCCGTCGCGGAAAATCCGGCGCGTCAACGTCACCTCGTCGTAGGCGACCTCGACGCCCGCCGCGCGCAAACTTTCCTCGCCGACGCCGCCGAGCGTGAGCGACACCTCGCCCATGCCCATCGGTTTGCGGCTGTCCGTGCCGTTGAAAATCACATCGGCCATCTCGCCACCGCGCAGCGCCTTGGCCGATTGCTCGCCCAGCACCCAGCGGATGGAGTCGGAGACATTGGATTTGCCGCACCCGTTGGGGCCGACGATGGCGGTGACACCGGGTTGAAAGTTCAACGCGGTCTTGTCCGCAAAGGACTTGAAACCAAAAACGGTCAGATTTTTGAGATACATGCTCTTGAACTGGACCAAGGCAACCAAAGTCGCCCGATTAAGTAAAGCAAAAACCACTATATACAGCGTGGCCTTGCTGTTGCAGGCACAACTAATTGGTGAGGAACCATGATTTGCTTTGTGCCGACAACTGCTTAC
>JAJPJM010000106.1 GCA_021324235.1 Verrucomicrobiota bacterium | reverse complement strand
GCCGTGCGCAAGATGCCCGATCCGCGCGATGCCGGGTATCGCGATTCGCTCATCCACTGGGTCGAGCACTTCGTCAAACAGACGCACGGCAAGGCATTCGTGCTGTTCACCAATTTCAAGCTGATGCAGGAAGTCGGCGAGGCGATGCAGCCTTTTTTTGACAAGCTGGGCATGGCGTGTTTCATCCAGGGCACGGGCACGCCGCGCTCGACGATGCTGGAGAAATTCAAGGACGACGTGGACTCGGTGCTGTTCGGCACGGACAGTTTCTGGCAGGGCGTGGACGTGCCGGGTGAGGCGTTGAGCAACGTCATCATCACCCGGCTGCCGTTTGCCGTGCCCGACCATCCGCTCATCGAGGCGCGCCTGGAGGCGATTGAAGCGCGCGGCGGCAATGCGTTTGGCGAATTCTCCCTGCCCGAGGCGATTCTGAAATTCCGCCAGGGCGTCGGCCGGCTGATCCGCACCAAAACCGACACCGGCATCATCGTGGTTTTGGACAATCGCGTGCTGACAAAACAATACGGCCAGGCCTTCCTCGACGCGCTGCCGAAATGCCCGGTGGAAGTGGTTTGAAGCACTATTTGGAAGCCGGCGATAGCAGCTGAAATGGAGTAGCAATATTTGTATTAATTGGATTGGCACCGATTGGATTGAAAAACGGATCGTAACGCACTTTTTCTTTGAAATTGCCGTTGCTGTCTCCGCCCCGGTCAATTTCCGTCAGGATACCGTTCTGAAAAATCTCACGCACGGTCGGGAACTTTGCACCGTTAGGCCTCATGTCCAACTCTTGAATTATTTGGTGTTTGTATATGCAAAACTCGTCGGGAATACCGTTGAAGTCGGTATCCTTTTGGAGAGTATCGGTTCCATCATCAGAAAAGGTCCACCATTCATCTGGCTTTCCATCGAAATTGTTATCATGTTCCGAGCGCACCAGCCGGCCACGTTCATAGTAAACCCACTGATCCCAAACTCCGTCAAGATTTCTGTCTTTCATCGATTCGACGAGCTGTCCATTGTGATAAATCCATGCTTCATCGCGTTTGCCGTCGCGAGTGTAATGATAATACGTTTTTGTTCCGAGATTATTAGCCCATTGATAAAACAAACAAAGGATTACCCCGAGGATTATTCCGATAACAAGGCCGGAGACGATTTGACCCAGAGCCAGTTTTTTTAACGGGACGGTTGTGAGTGGGGGAGAAGCGACAGCTTCGGCTTCAATCTGGCCCATTTCTGCGGGCGACGCTGGCGTATTCAGCAGAGCGGCAGCTTCCTCGGCATCCGGGGCGCGAACGAGCAACCGCACCCCACCCGGCGCCGTCAGGTTCGGATACATCCCGCCACAATCATCCGCATCAACCCAGCATCTTATTTCATGAGCTTCCAACTTGCTTGCGGCAAGCTGCGCTGCCTCGTGGCTGGAGAAAATCCGGACGATCCGCGTTTCCTCTATGTCATGATTCTCACCGCTGGTGGATTCAGAATCCATTGCCTCGCGCTCGAACTCCGTGCCGCATTCACTACAATGCAACGCCTCGTCGGTATTGTCGCGCCCGCAGTATGAACACTTTTTCATGGGTACTTGCCGCCGCAAGTTATTTGAATGTTCCCCTGGCAAAATGGCCGGAAAGGTTTCCGTTGGCAAGTTCCCCTGTCGAGAAGAAGGCCGCCAGGGGCGCATGTCTGCGTCGTTTTGCGATCGCTGCCCGGGAAAGCTTCCGTCCAGCCCTCCGCGCTGCCGAAATGTCCGGTGGAAGTGGTTTGAATCGTCACGCATTTGAAACCATAACGTCACTTGTCAAAGCGAGGAACGGGGTTAGGATGGCAGGGTAGTTCAAGTTTAAGTGGCGGGTGTTGGATACAAGTCGTAATTCGCATTTGTATGTTGTTCAACACCCGCTTCGCCTTTCCCGCAAGCCTCGACACCCATGTTCCCGGCCATTAAGCTGGCAAGAGATGGCGCGTGCCGAAAATTCTCCTGCCGAATTCATTGCCTTGTTCCAGGGCCCGGCGGCCATTGACTGAACGACCATGGATATTCACGGCGTTTTGAAAATGGTGGGCGGCATCGGTGTGCTGGTGTTGTTTGTTCCCATGGCGGTGGAAGTGCTCAAGCGCGGCGGTGCCGGTCAGAGTTTCGCCACCTGGATTCTTTGGGCCACCTTGGACAGCATTTTGACGGTCAGCACCCTCCAGCAGCACGGAAACTTTCTCCTGCCGTTGGGCTTTGCCCTCGGCGGCTGGGTTTTGACCGGGCTGCTGCTGGTCAAGGGGCGTTTTGCCTGGGGCCGACTGGACAGCGCGATCCTGGTGTTTGTGTTCGGCTGTCTGGCGGGTTGGAAACTGGGCGGTGCGAGAACCGCCATCATCTCCGCCACGCTGGCCATCTGCCTGGCCGGCCTTCCCGGGCTGATGGAATTGTGGCGACACCCGCAGCGCGCGGTTGGAAATATCTGGGCGGGATACGTGCTGGCCAACGGCCTCGCGTTTCTGGGCGGAACCGCCATGACCGTGGAAGAACGCTTCGCTCCCGCCATGTTTGCGGCTTTCGCGATGTTGATGTTCATCGCCAGTCGCAAACGAATCACCACCCAATGCCAGCCCGGAATTATCGGTTAGTCTTCAACGCAGGACTTCCAAGATTTTTCGCGTGACATCCCGGCTCATGATTTCGGCGCGGCCGGCGGATTCTCCTTTGATTTGAGTTGATCGACACCCTTTCTCAAACATTCCGGGCACATGCCATGGGAGGTCCGGGTGGCGAATTTCGAGTTGAAATAATCTTCCATGGTAAGCCATTCGCCGTCATGACATACCTTGCGGCACCACCCGCAAATCCGCAGGAATTCCTCCAGATAGTGCAACCGCAGCAACAGCCGGCGGGTCGCCAGATGCACCCAGGCCCAGATCGCTGAAATGACAATGGTCCGAAGCAGCGCACGGTGCCAATTGGGCGTGAACGATTCCCCGAAAACGAGATGGGGAATCCGTACCACTTCGGTCAGCCAGCACAGCACGATCAGCAGCGAGAAACCAAAAGCTTCGACCCAGAGGATGCTGTTTTCCTTATCAGTAATCTGTTTCATGAGTTTAACTTTGATTATGACGCAAATTTTGTCCAGAAAAAGTCGCGGCACCGCGGCTCGACAGCCGCGTTCCCGGCCGTTACCCTGCCGGCGCATGACGCGCACGGAAAAATTGTTGGCTGAACTCATTGCGTTGCCCGGCGTCAATCCCGCCTTCGTTCCGCCAAGCGGAACGTCGGCGGGGCAAGCCCGCAAACCGCATCCGTTCGCCGGAGAACAAAGAGTTGCAGATTTTATCGCCACTGTCGCCCGGCGGGCCGGGCTGGAGGTGGAATTTCAAAAAGTGTTGCCCGGTCGTTCCAATCTCCTCGTGCGCCTGCGGCCGCAAGGCAAGATCCGCCGGACTATTTTGCTCGCGCCGCACCTCGACACCGTCGACGCCGATGATTCGCAATTTATTCCCCGTCGAAAAAACGGCCGGCTCCATGGCCGCGGCGCGTGCGATACGAAGGGTTCCGTGGCCGCGATGCTCGCCGCGCTATGCGAATTGGCCCGCGGCCGGCCACGACCGCAGGAAACGGCCGTTGTCCTGGCCGGGCTGGTGGATGAGGAGCATGCGCAGGCCGGTTCGCGGGCGCTGGTGGCCAGCCGGTTCAAGGCGGATTTGGCGATCGTGGGCGAGCCGACGCGACTGCAAGTGGTCACGGCGCACAAGGGCAGCTTGTGGCTGGAACTCGAAACGCGCGGCCGGGCGGCACACGGGGCAACCCCGCAGCTCGGCAAAAATGCCGTCCGCGAAATGGCACGCATTGTGGAGGTTTTGGAAACGGATTATGCCGCGCAATTGCGCCGGCGCCGGCATTCGCTGCTCGGGGCCGCGACGGTGAATGTCGGCACGATCTGTGGCGGGACGCAGCCGAACATCGTACCCGACCGGTGCGCGATTACCGTTGACCGCCGCACGTTGCCTGGCGAAACCGACACCGGCGTGCAACGTGAAATCGCCGCCTTGCTCAACACCAAAAAACTGCAGGCGGACATTTCCAGCGCCAAGCTGGCGCCGGCGTTGCCGTTGGAAACGAATTCCGGGCTGCCGCTGGTCCGGCAATTTCTGCGGAGCACCGGCCAGACACGGCCGGTGGGTGTTGATTTCTTCTGTGACGCGGCGGTGCTGTCGCAGGGCGGTATTCCCAGCGTGGTTTTCGGCCCCGGTGACATTGCGCAGGCGCACACGGCGGACTAATGGATTTCACTGGCATCGCTGGAGCGCGGAAAAAATCTGCTTTTGAGCTTTTTGAAATCGCTTCCCTGAAATGCCCGGCTCCCGTATTTTCCAACGCCCATGCCCGCCGAGACAACCCAAACCGCGCCCGTGGCCGCCGAGGCCAGACATCACATTGCCTTTTTCCGGCAGAGCGGCTGGCTGATGATTGCCAACGTGGGCAGCGGTGCGATGATGTATGCGGTCCATCTGTTGAACAAAAAAATTCCGCCGGAGCAATACGGCATCTTCGGGGTGCTGCTGGCGGTGGCGATGTTCGTGCCGAACCTGCCCTTGCAAATGGTGTTTGCGCAGCAGACGGCCCAGGCGCTGGCGATGGACCGGCGGCGCGAACTGGCGGGCATGATCCGGCTGGCGTGGCTCGGGACGTTCGCCCTGTGCCTGTTGCTGGGAATCGGCACGTTCATCTGGCAGAAGGACATTCTCACGGGCTGGCAGATCAACAATCCGGCCGATTTGTGGATTACGGTGTTGGTGGTGCTGTTTTCCTTCTGGCTGCCGATGTTTTGGGGCGTGTTGCAAGGGCAGCAGGATTTTCTCTGGCTGGGTTGGTCAAACATTCTCAATGGTGTGGGGCGGTTGGGCGTGGCGTCCTTCCTCGTCCTGGCGCTGGGCGCTTACGCGGGAGGCATGATGCTGGGTGTCCTCCTAGGGCTGGTTGTGGGGGTGGGCATTGCTGTCTGGCAAACCCGGTCATTATGGTCGCTGTCCGCGCAGCCATTCGACTGGCGCAGCCTGCTGAAACAAATCACCCCGCTGATGCTCGGGTTCGGCGCGGTCCAGTTTTTGTTCACGGCGGACACGATGTTCGTCAAGGCGTATTTTTCCGGCGACGATGCGGCCTTTTATGTGAGCGCGGGAACACTGTCACGCGCGCTCATGTGGCTGGTGGTGCCGTTGGCGACGGTGATGTTCCCGAAGATTGTCCACAGTGTGGCGCGCTCGGAAAAAAGCAATCTGCTGGGCATGGTGCTGCTGGGCACGGGCCTGCTGGCGGCCGGCGGCGCTTTGGGATTGACGATTCTGGGACCCTGGATCATCCGGCTGATTTATTCGAAGGACTACGTATCCGTCGCCGCGGCGGTGCTGCCCTGGTATGCCTGGGCCATGGTGCCGTTGTCATTGGCCTACGCGCTGATCAACAACCTGCTGGCCCGGTCGCAATTCCGCATTGTACCGGTGTTGTTGCTGCTCGCGGTGGCCTACGGGGTCGCGTTGACCCGGTTTCACGACACGCAGATCACCGTGTTGAAGACGCTCGGCGTTTTCAACCTATTGCTGCTGGGCGCGTCGACCTGGTTCACACTTCGGAGTCCCAAGCCGGAGCCTGAAGCCCGGGCGTAAATCAGGGGACGTCGGACTTGGGACTTTGGACTTGAGATTCGGACAACGGCTGCGGCGCCTGAAGGCTTTTGTAGATCCAGCCTTCCAACGGCCTCAGCGGCCGGAGCAGTTTGTAAAGCCACGGCCAGTAAATCAACCGGACCCGCACCGCGGAGAGAAACATCGTCAATGAAGTCTGCCCCAGCACCACTTTGGACCCGCTTTGGTCCGTCCATTCGGTCGGCACTTCAAGGATGCGGAACCCTCCGCGTTTCAAGGCGACCAGCAGGTTGATGTCGAATGCCATGTCGGCGATGCGCAGGTAAGGATGAATTTTTTCAACGGCGCGGCGCTTCATCACCTTCGCGCCGCATTGCGTGTCGCGGATGTTCAACCAGAACAGCAGTTGCACGATGAGATGAAACGTGCGGCTGGCGAATCGCCGGTTGCCGGCCTGGGATTGATGAATGACCGCGCCGGGCAGCCAACGCGAACCGATGACACAGTCCGCCTCACCGGTATGCCGGACCAGTTCAAGGAACGCGGGCGGCGGGGTCGCCCCGTCGGCGTCCGTGTAACCGATCAAATCGGCGAACGGCGCCAGCTTGAGCCCTTCGATGAGTGCGCCGCCTTTGCCGATGCGCCCGGGAAAATTCAGGTAGCTGACGCTGGAAAATTCCTTTGCAACCCGTTGCACAACGCCGAGCGTATTGTCCGTGCAGCCGTTGAGCACGACCACGATCTGGAATTTGCCGTGGTACTGTTCCTGGAAAAAGCAGGCATAGTCGCGCAACACCGGTTCAATGCGGCGTTCCTCGTTATAAGCCGGGATCAGGAGCAACAAACTGGGGTCAGGCACGCGCATTAAGTAGCAAAGAATTTCAAAATTGCAACCACCCCACGCACCTTTCACTTGCGACCGCCATCATAAATGGTTATTCAGGGCGCATGGATTCCCGCGAAGCACTAATCGCGCTGAACCTCATCGAACACGTCGGACCCGTGCGCGCCCGGTCGTTGCTCGAACATTTCGGTGAGGCCCCCAAAATCCTCACCGCTTCCAAAGCCGCCCTGCTCCGCGTTCGCAACATCGGCGATGAAACCGCCGAAGCGATTGTCCATTGGGAGAAATCCGTTGATCTCGCGTGTGAATTAAAACGCCTTGCGGAATCCGGTTGCCGCGTTTTGATTCAGGGCGACGAGGAATATCCAGAACTGCTCCGGCAGATTTACGACCCGCCAATCGTGCTTTACGTCAAAGGCGCGCTGACGGCGAAGGATAAAAACGCGGTGGCCATGGTCGGTTCGCGAATGACGACGCACTACGGACTCGAAGCCGCGCGCAAGCTGGCGTATCAACTCGCCTATGTGGGGGTGACGGTCGTGAGCGGTGGCGCGCGCGGGATTGACACGGCGGCACATCAGGGCGCGCTGGCAGCCCGGGGCCGCACGGTCGTGGTGCTGGGGACGGGCATCAATGTTGTGTTTCCGCCGGAGAACCGGGAATTGTTTGAACGGGCGGCGGCGAACGGTGCGGTCGTCACCCAGTTCCCGTTCAATCGCAACGGCGACAAGCAAAGCTTCGCCATCCGCAACCGGATCATTGCCGGCCTGACCCTCGGCACGGTGGTCGTGGAGGCGGACCTGAACAGCGGCGCGCTCATCACGGCCAATTTCGCGACCGAATACGGCCGGCAGGTGTTCGCGGTGCCGGGTCGGGTCGATTCGCCCCGCAGCAAGGGGTGCCACGATTTGATCAAAAAAGGCGCGAAATTGTGCGAAAGCGCCGAAGATGTCTTGAGCGAGTTCGAGTATTTGTTTCCGGGCAGCAATCGCCCGCCGTCACCCGGCGAGACCGGCATTTTGCCCGCGCTGGAACTGTCCGAGAATGAAAAATGCGTTTACGACTCCTTGAGTCAGGAGGAATCGGCCATTGACGAGGTCATCCGGCGGAGCGGCCTGCCGAGTTCGGCGGTTTCGGTGGCGTTGTTGGGACTGGAGATGAAGCGGGTGGTCAAACAATTGCCCGGAAAACTGTTTGTGCGAAACACGTAATTTACAAACCAGGGCTTGCACAAAGACGGCCGAGCGACTAGAACCCGAAGCAGACCAGCGCGATTATGGCGAACTATAAAATCATTGGCGGCGACCTGAAGCAATATGGGCCGGTTACGGATGAAGACGTGCGCAAGTGGGTTGCCGAGGGCCGGTTGAACTCGCAATCGCTCGTGCAGGCGGAGGGCGACATCGAATGGAAACAGCTGTCCACGTTTCCGGAGTTTGCAGACGCGCTGGCCGCCAAACCGGCGATTCCGACTGCGCCGCTGCCGGCGGAAATGCCAACCAACTGGTCGCAGCACGATTACGAACTGGACATCGGAGGTTGCCTCAGCCGTGGTTGGAATTTGTTCAAGGAAAACATGGGGACATTGTTCGGCGCATTTTTTATTGCGATACTGCTTCTGATGATTGCCGGTTTCATCATCGGCGCTATTTTCGGCACTGTTTCAGGGGTGCTGGTCCCCAAAGCGTTCCTCACCTCGCCCCTGTGGGAGCAAATTTTAAAGGTCCCGGTTCAAGTCGCGACTTCTCTGCTCGGCGGGCCTCTTTTTGGCGGCGTCTTTTACATTTTCATCCAAAGGATGCGTAACCGTCAGGCGAATGCGGGTGACGTTTTCATCGGGTTCCAAAAGATGTTTTTGCAGCTGTTCCTCGGCAATTTCTGCGTGGCATTTTTAATTGGATTATGCCTGATTCCCTTCAGCCTCGCTGAAGCCGCGCGTGTCGAGCCGATCCTGGAACAACTGCGACAGGCGTCGCCCGCAGACATCCAGAACGTCCTGCCGCAACTTTGGTCGGCATTTTCCGGCACTTTACCCATCCTGTTCGCCTGCATGATTCCGGCGACGTATTTGACGGTGAACTGGCAGTTCACCGCGCCACTGATCATTGACCAGCAAATGAAGTTCTGGCCTGCGATGAAAGCCAGTTGGAAAAAAGTCCACCAGCACTGGTGGCACGTGTTCGGCTTCGTTGTCGTCATCGGGCTGCTGAATCTTGCCGGGGTTTGCGCGTGTTGCCTGGGTGCGCTTTTCACCGCCCCCATCAGCCTCGCCGCAACGGTGTATGCGTATGAAACCATCTTCTCCCCGCCGCAAGATGGTTAGCCGCGCCGCCGCCCGGAACGCCGCGCTGGTCAATCAATGCGCCACGCCCGGGCTGGGCTCGCTGATGGCCGGACGGTGGATTGCAGGGACGGGGCAATTGCTTTTGGCGGTGGCGGGGGTTGTTTTCGTTGCCGTGTGGTTTTATGATGTGATGATCCAGTTGTACGGGCAAATCGACGGTGACGTTCAGCCGCATCCGGTCGGATGGATTGGCGAACTCGGAGCGGTTTTGTTCGGCGCCGCGTGGTTTTGGGCGCTGGTGACGAGCATCAGCCTGGTGGCCCGGGCGAAATCGGAGGAAACCGCCGGGCCGCAAACGGTACCTCCGCCGAGGGCAAACCCGCCCGCCAAACCGCCAATACTTCCGTCATGACAACCAGAATTAGAAAGGCCGGTTATGTATAAAATCATTGGAGCCGACGGTCAGCCTTATGGCCCCGTCAATGCCGAACAAATCCAACACTGGATCGCCGAGAACCGGGTCAACGCGCAAACGCTCGTTCAAGCCGAAGGTGCACCCGAATGGAAACCGCTGGGATCGATCTCGGAACTGGCATCCGGAATGAAAACGATTCCGCCGACCATTGCGCCACCCCCCACCCTCGCCGCGCGCGCATCCAACAAAATCCCCGCGGGCATCTGTGGCATCCTGTTGGGCGCGTTCGGAATTCATAAATTCATCCTGGGTTACACCGGCGCGGGTTTGGTCATGCTGCTGGTCACCTTGCTTTCCTGTTTTATCCTCGCGCCGGTCATGCACCTCATCGGCCTCATCGAAGGAATCATTTATCTGTGCCGGTCCGACGAGGAGTTTGTGCGCGTAAATGTGGACGGGCGCAAAGAATGGTTTTAAGCCATGAAAAAACTCAGCGCCGCTCAAATTGAATCCGCGCTCGCCGCCGTCCCGGAATGGACCCGGGAAGATGCGACGATTTTGCGGACGTACCAGTTCAAGGATTTCCCCGCCGCGGTGCAATTTGTGAACGCCGTCGCCGAACTCGCCGAATCGGCGTGGCACCACCCGGACATTGATATCCGTTGGAACAAGGTCACGCTCACCCTCACCACGCATGACGCGGGCGGTCTGACGGAAAAGGATTTTGCCCTGGCCCAACAATTCGACCGGTTGCCGGCGGTCAAAGGTTAAAACACCACCGGCGCGCCCTCCTCCAACATTCGCATCTGAGGGGTGAGCCCTTCCTTTTCCGCGATTTGCCGGAGCCAGCGCGGCGGTTCATCCAATTCCTCGAACGACAATTTGAACGTTCCGTAGTGCATCGGCACCAGCCACCGTGCCCGCAAATCCCGAAACGCCTTCACCGCCTCATCCGGACCCATGTGCACGCGTCGGAACGATTCCGGGTGATAGGCGCCGATGGGCAGCAACGCGATTTCCGGCGCAAGTTTCTGCCCGATTTGTTTGAAACCGTCAAAATAGGCGCTGTCGCCGGCGTGATAAATTTTCCGCCCCTGATGTTCCAGGACAAATCCGCCGTAGCCGCGATGCTGGTCGGACAGGGTGCGCGCGCCCCAGTGCTGGCTCGGGGTGAACGTGACCTTCCAATCCCGGTGCGAAAAACTCTCCCACCACACCAGTTCGATGACGCGGGAAAAACCCAGGTCAAACGCCAGGTCACCGACGCCCCACGGCATGAGACCGATTTTCGGATGCGGCAGCCGGCGCAGGGTCGGCTTGTGGAAATGATCGAAGTGCGCGTGTGTCAGCAGCACCAGGTCGATCGGCGGGAGGTCGCTGATTTTGAGGCCGGAACGCTTGATGCGCTTGAGCAGAAACAACCAGTTCGCAAAGTTCGGGTCGATCAGCACGTTCAGGTCCGTGAACTGGATCAGGAACGACGCGTGGCCGATCCAGGTGATGGCCACCTGGCCGCGCGATAATTTGGGGAAAACCGGCCGGCGCGGATGACCGGTGCGCGGCGTCAGCAGGGCTTTCCAGACCAGTTCCTGAAAAAATGTGCGCGGGTTGAAATGCTTGGACGGCGTCAAATCCTTGAAGGAGCGAGGCAACCGCCGCCGGGGCAACGCCGGACGTTGCGAAAATGGTTTCGTCATACAACGACCGTATTTTACTCCCGCCGCCCGGTGAATGAAATGGAAAATCCGCGACACCGGCGCCAGCCGCGGTTAAATTTCCCCGCGTGAAGAACATGGTGAAACAACTCGATACGTTCCTGCGCCAGACGCCGAAACTCGGCAAATGCGTTTATCTCGCCAAAACCGCGGTGGTGCTCGGTGACGTGACGCTCGGCGCGCATTCGAGCGTGTGGTATGGCGCGGTGCTGCGCGGCGACATCAATCGCATTGTCGTTGGCCATCACTCCAATATCCAGGACAACGCCGTGCTGCACCTGGCCGACGATTATGCGTGTATCATCGGCAACTGGGTGACCGTCGGCCACGGCGCGATTGTTCATGCGTGCACGGTTGGTGACGAGGTGCTGGTCGGCATGGGCGCGGTGATTCTGGACGGCGCGGTCATCGGCAAACAATCCATCATTGGTGCCAAGGCTTTGGTGACGCAGGGAATGAAAATTCCGGCCGGTTCACTTGT
>JAJPJM010000111.1 GCA_021324235.1 Verrucomicrobiota bacterium | reverse complement strand
AACAGACGGTTTCCCGCTCAAAGAAATCCAGCGGAAACGCGCCATCGAATAAGCGCTAAATCCGCTTTTCGTCCAGGTCAATCACGTCCACGAAGGTTTTGACGTCGTCACGGTGCAAGCCGCCGCATTGTTCCTTGCGCATTTTCAACCGTGCATGGGCGGCCTCGTCACCGGGCAGCGGGCGGCTTAACATGTCCCTGGCATGCGCCGCTTTGTCCGCCGGCGTCTTTTTCGCATGCTGACGCACCCAGTCATACACCTCGCCGTCGGTAATCGACTTTTTCACCAGATCCAGCATTTGCTCGTGCGTGACCCCGGCATTTTTAAGCCACATGGCATCGAAACCTTTGCCAAGGTTTTCCTGATAATCGGCGTGCAGTTTACCCGCCAGGTGCAGGCGGATTTTATCAATATAACGTGGCAGATACATCCAGCCGTCCATTGTTTCGCGCGGGCTGCGGGGATAGATAATGTCGCTCATGGTGTGTTAACCGGTGAATCGTTAAACGGTTAAATCGGATTGTCAAATTTGAAATCGCTTCCATCTTCTTGGCATGAACCGATTTGACTATGACGTGGCGATTCTCGGGGGTGGCAGCGGTGGTTACGCGGCGGCCCGGACCGCGGCGGCCGCGGGTTTGAAAACCGTCGTCGTCGAAGGCGGTGCTGAGGTCGGCGGGTTGTGCATCCTGCGCGGCTGCATGCCCACCAAGGCGCTGCTTTACGCGGCAGAAGTGATGCATCTGGCCAGCCACCCCGGGCCGTGGGGCATTCGCACCGGGAAAGTGGGTTTCGATTTCAAGAAGGTGATGGCGCGAAAAAACACACTCATCGGGGATTTTGCCGATTACCGCGTGAAACAACTCAACACGGGAAAATTTCAATTCATCCGGGCAAGGGCAAAATTTCTGGATCAGCGCACCGTGGAACTAACGTCCCCGCTCCCCGCTTTGCGGGGCAAGGGACGGGGCAAGAGGCGCCCGCGAAAAATCACAGCGAAACATTTTGTCATCGCCACCGGCTCGATGGTCGCGCCCGCGCCCCTGCCCTCGCTTCGTGAGACCGGCTATATCACCAGTGACGACGCCTTGACGCTCCAACGGCTGCCAAAGTCACTGGTGGTTCTGGGGGGTGGCGCGGTGGCGTGCGAGTTCGCCCAGTTTTTCGCCCGGTTCGGCGTCAAGGTCACGCTCGTTCAGCGGAGCGAACGCCTTTTGAAGGAATTCGACCCCGACGCGGCGCTCGAAGTTGAAAGAGTTTTCCAACGGGAGGGCATCCGGGTTTTCACCGGCACAAAGCTGGTGGCGGCGCAGCGAAAGGGGAAATTGAAAACGATCCGGTTTGAGCACGCCGGCAAAGAGGTTTCGGTTTCCGCCGGGGAAATCCTGTTCGCACTCGGTCGCGTACCGAACACGGCGTCGCTGAATCTGGAAAATGCCGGTGTGAAAACCGAAAACGGGCGGATTGTCGCGAACCACTTCATGCAAACCAGCGTGCCGCATATTTACACGGCCGGCGATTGCACCGGCCCACACGAAATCGTCCACCTCGCAGTGCAGCAGGGTGAAATTGCGGCGCACAACATTGCCCATCCCCAAGTGCCGCGCCCGATGGATTACCGGCAGTTGATTTCGGTCGTGTTTACCGAACCGCAGGTGGCATTCGTTGGCCTGACGGAAAAGGAGGCAAAGGCGCGTCGTATTCCGCACCTGGCCGCGAGTTATCCGTTCAATGACCACGGCAAATCGCTCATCATGGAGGCAAAGGACGGTTTTGTGAAATTGCTCGCCGACCCCAAAACCGGGGCCATTATCGGGGGTGCGTGCGTCGGACCGGCCGGCGGCGAATTGATCCATGAGATAGTCGCAGCCATGGCCAGACGCATGACGGTTCAGGAACTGGCGGTGATGCCGCACTATCATCCGACGCTCGCGGAAATCTGGACTTATCCGGCGGAAGAGTTGGCCGCGCAAATCGCAATCGCCTGACGCCGGGTGGCGTCCCGGTCACTTCAAGCCGGTTGTCCGGTCAAAGTGGGAGCGGTCTTGAGCGCAAGGTTGTCGGGCGCAGGCGGGCCCTTGGACGCGGCGTCCAGGGTATCGCGAATCAATTGGGCCACCTGATGTGGTTGGTAAGGCTTGGCGAGAAAAGTGATGTCATCCCGACCGAAATCCTTCCCCACAAAAGCGGAGGTGTAGCCGCTGGCGTAAATGATTTTGAGGCCGGGCTTGCGGCGTTTCAGTTCCGCCGCCAATTCGTCGCCGGTCATGCCCCCGGGCATGATCATGTCCGTCAGGAGCAAATCCACCTGCCCGTCGTGCTCATCCCAAATCCGCAACGCCTCGTCGCCGGAAGAGGCCGTCAGAACGCGATAGTGATATTGTTGGAGCACCTCCCGCGTCAATCCCAGCAAGTCTGATTCATCCTCAGCCAACAGGATGGTTTCCCGGCCTCCCGGGACGGCCTCGGATTCAGCGCTGGAACCGGCCAACAAATGGCCGGCTTCACCGGCCATCGGCAGGAACACCTTGAACGTGGTGCCGGCGCCGAGCTCACTCTGGACTTCAAGCCAGCCATGGTGTTGTTTAACGATGCCGTAGACGGTGGCCAGCCCCAGTCCGGTTCCTTTCCCCACCTCCTTGGTGGTAAAAAATGGTTCAAAAATCCGTTCCCGGACGCTGCGTTCCATCCCGCACCCGTTGTCGACGACGGTCAGGCAAACGAGCCGGCCGGGATGCGCTTCCCGATGCGATTGCACATAGGCGCTGTCGATTTCGACGACGGAAGTCTCGATTAGCAGTTTGCCCCCCTTGGGCATGGCGTCCCGCGCATTGACCGCCAGGTTCATCACAATCTGCTCGACCATGGCGATGTCGGCGGAGATGCGCGGCAAATCGGAACCATAATGGATTTTCAGCATGATGTGCTCGCCGAGCATCCGCGGCAGCATGAATTCCAAATTTTGCAGCACGGCATTGAGGTCCAGAATTTTGGTCCGATAAACCTGTTTGCGGCTGAACATGAGCAAATGCCGGATGAAACCGGCCGCACGTTCCGAAGCGGCAGAAATTTGTTTTAGCGATTTCACCGCATCCGCGTCCAGCGATGCCACGTTGAGCAACAGTCCGGTGTGCCCCTGGATGATGGTCAAAATATTATTGATGTCGTGCGCCACTCCCGCAGCCAACTGGCCAATGGATTCCATTTTCTGGGACTGTCGCAGTTGCGCCTCCAGCGCCAGCCGCGCGGTAATGTCTTCCACCGTCACCACCATGCCGTCAATTTTGCCGCCGGCATCGAACAGCGGCGCGGCGTTTACCGAGAGCAAAACGCGGTCCCGGCTGGAGGGGCCGGTCCCCGCCGGCGCCCCGGAGTCAATGGCGTAACACGCATCATGCACCGGCTGGCTGGAGTCGAGGATTTGTTTCAACGACGACGCGTGTCCGGACAGCGGGTTGCCTTCCAAATCGGTCAGGCACCAATCCAAAACACTGCAGGTTTTCCGTGTGATAACGTCCTTGGTCAGACCGAGGATCTTTTCCGCCTGGAGGTTGGCAAAGGTGATTTTTCCCGTCTGGTCGGCAACGACAATGCCCATGGGGCTGGTTTCCATGATGCGGCCAATTAGATCGCGTTCCCGGCGGAGATGTTCCTTGGCGTGCTGACCTTCAATGGCATAGCGGATGGCGCGTTCCAGCTTGTCGCCGTCCAACTGACCTTTGATCAGGTAATCAGCGGCGCCCGCCTTCGTGGCTTCAATATCAATCTCGTGGTCACCCTGCCCGGTCAGCAGGATGATGGGCAGCCGGCCACTCAACGACCTGGATTCCTGCAGCAATTCAAGACCCGTCCGGCTGCCCAGGCGATAATCCAGCAGGCAGACATCGTGCGCGTGACGATGCAGGGCGCTCAAGGCGGCGTCATAATTGTCCACCCACTCAAGCTGATACCGATGGTCCCTGATACCGGAAATCAGGTTGCGCGTGATGATATAATCATCCTCATCATCGTCCACCAACAGGATTCTGACGGTAGCGCCGGACATATCAGGCATGGTTTTATCCCTCGTCTCTTGGCAATTCGACAACTTCAAACCAGTATTGACCGAGCACTTTGATCAACTCGACCAGTGATTTGAAAGTGACCGGCTTGGTCACGTAGGAATTGACGCCCAGATCGTAGCTTCGCAGGATGTCTTCCTCCGCCTTGGAGGTGGTCAGGACGACGATGGGAATCCGGCGCAGAATGGGGTCCGCCTTCATTTCCTTGAGCGCTTCGCGTCCGTCTTTGCGCGGCATGTTCAGGTCAAGCAGGATCAGACCCGGCAGGGGCTTGCCGTTCAAATTGTCATAGCGGCCCCGGCGGTGCAGATAATCCAGCAATTCTTCACCATCCTCGACGCAGTGAAGCTCGTTGGCCAAACGATTTTGCGCGAACGCATCGCGCGTTAACTGGCGGTCATCCGGGTCATCATCTGCCAATAGTATGGTAATCATTTTTCCTTCCTTATGCATGGTTTTCTCCTGGGTGTGATGGTTCTTTGGGATGGATCAGCGGGAACGTCGCGATAAAAGTTGCGCCTTCCCCCGGTTTGCTTTTGGCGGTGATTTCACCGTGGTGGTACAGGACAATTTTTCGCGCGATGGCCAACCCCATGCCCGTGCCTTCGTATTCGTTACGCGTGTGCAGCCGTTGAAAGACGTTAAATATCCGGTCCAGATATTTTTCCTCAAAGCCGATGCCGTTGTCACTGACCGTCAGTTGACAAAGTTTCTGCGCGACTCCCGCAGCACCTTCCTCCGGTACCGGACCGGTAATAATTTGCGCCGCAACCTTGACCACGGGCGTCACCTCGGGGCGGCGAAACTTGAGGGCGTTGCCGATCAGATTTTGCAGCAACTGGCGCATCTGCAGCGATTCGGCCTCAACAACCGGAAGCGTTCCCACTTCGACGCGCCCTTTGACCTGCTCGATCCGGCCTTCCAAATCATTGACCACTTCCCGGGCGACTTCCGCCAGGTCAACCTGGGTGAACGGCCGGGCCTTGGTGGTGACACGTGAAAAGGTCAACAAGTCGTTGATCAGCGTCTGCATGCGCGATGCCGCCCGCTGCATCCGTTCCAGAAAATCGCGCGCCTCCGCGTCCAGCTTCTCGCCGCTCTGCTCCTTCAGCCGCTCGCCAAACACCACAATCTTTCGCAACGGTTCCTGCAAATCGTGAGAGGCTACATAGGCAAAATCCTGCAGCTCGCGATTGCTCCGCTCCAGCTGGGTGGTAAACTGGCGCAACCTGGCCTCGCTTTCGCGCAGCGCATCCTCCGCCTCCTTCTGTTCCGTTATGTTCCGGCCGATGCCCACCAGTCCCGCAATCGTTCCATTCTGGTCTCGCATCGGCAGTTTGCTGGTCAACAGCCAGTGTTTTCTGTCTTCCGGGTCCAGGAAGTATTCTTCCCGGTTGATGACCGGGTGCCCCTCAATCACCCGCTGGTCGTCAGCGAAGAATTTTTCGGCGATGTCCCGCGGAAAAAAGTCGAAATCCGTTTTGCCGATGGCCTCGGCTTCGGTTTTGCAATTGAGGTTCTTCAGGTCCGCGGGATTGGCCAGGATTTTCCGACCGGCCGCGTCCTTGGCGTAGATACAATCCGGCAGATTATCAATCAGGGTGCGCAACAGCATCCGTTCGTGGGCGAGCTCTTCCTCAATCCGCTTTCGCTCCGTGATGTCACGGCCCATGCCTACCAGCCCGATAATTTTTCCCTTGATTGCGCAACGGCAGTTTACTGGTCAACAACCAGCGCTTTTCCGCCTGGCCATTCAATAAATATTCCTCGCGGTTGATGACCGGCTCACCTTGCATCACTTTTTGGTCGTCGGTGTAAAATTTTTCGGCGATCTCCTTTGGGAACAGGTCGAAATCCGTCTTGCCGATGGCCTCGGCTTCGGTTTTGCAATTGAGGTTCTTCAGGTCCGCGGGATTGGCCAGGATTTTCCGACCCCGGGCATCTTTGGCGTAAATGCCATCTGGCAGGTTGTCAATGAGTGTGCGCAACAGGAGGCGTTCCTGATCCAGCGCGGCTTCCGCTTCCTTGAGCGCCGTAACATCCTTGGAAAACCCGAAGGTCCCGATGATGTTGCCGTCCTTGTCGCGCCAAGGCAACTTGGTCGTCAGCCACCAGATATGCTCGCCACCCGGCAAGGCCGCCTTTTCAAATTTGCCCACCAGCTCCCGGCCCGTACGGATAATTTCCTGTTCGTCGTTATACGCGTCACGAGCATGCTCCTCCGGATAAGTATCGAAATCGGTCTTACCCGTCAGCCAGTGTGCAAAGGCTTCAACATTGGCCAAATGCGCCGGCCACTGGTCGGGCTCCAGCTTCGGATGTGCGGCGCGGTAAGTTTGACGGACGGTTTGCAGTGTGCCATCCGCTTTGGATCGGCTTACTCGTACAAAGCGGGATTCGCGATCCTTGAAGTAAATGTAATCCAGCGTGCTTTCCAGCAGGGACTGGAACAATTCCTGTTCGTAGACCATTTTGGTTTCCACACGGACGGTTGGCATGTCTTGCCCCGTTAATGGTGCGAGGTCCTGTCCCAGTCGCAGGCGCTTGCCGACGGCGGGTGGCCTTTTGGTTGCCCGTCCGTTCTTCGTACCAGGCTTAGCGTTGGACATCGGCATTTTATCAGGTTGAATTGCCTTCATGGTTAATTCAGTTGCGCCCGGTTCTATGAGGCCGTTCGGGTACGTTAATGCTAGCAGGTTAGGTGCCTTAATCCCCGGTCTCCCCATCATCAATTATTATTGCCTTCCACCTCGCAGCCACTTGTCTTCAAACAGGACAATGCGAATCGGCAGCAAACGGTTATTGTAACCCCGAGGTCGAACAACGGAACTTCGTCCAGCCCCACCGGTCTTCACGAATGAAACGGCGGAATTATAAACGCTTTAGAATGTCTTCCGGGGTGAAGCCATGAAGTTTGACAGTCTTGTGCCGCGATTTGTGGCCGCGTAACAGCTCGACGCGGCCGCGGGCACAATCCAGCCGTTCGGCCAGCAATCGAATCAATGCGTCATTGGCAGCGGCGTCCACGGGCGGGGCCGAGACCCGGATTCGCAATTCGTGGCCGGCCCCGCCATGCGGAATGATTTCATTGGCGGACGCGCGGGGCTGTAATTTAACCAACAACAAGGTGCCGTCCGGTTGCGAACGGAGAAAGCCGGGAACAGGCACGGGCGGTGATGGACGGTGATTTATTTGTCCTCCGGATTGATGAACCGGAATGCCGCGGCCGCCAGCGCACCGCCGGCGAAATTGGCGACGAGGTAAATCCACAGGTTGGCGGTCTTGGCCAGATGCATGACGGTGATGCCGAGAGCGACGGCGGGGTTGAAAGCGCCGCCGGAAACGCCACCGAGGGCAAAGGCCATGGTCGCCACGGTGAAACCGATGGCGAGACCGAAATAAGAATTGCCGGCGGTGCTCCTGGCGGTGGCAACGTTCAACACCACGTAGGCGAGCGCAAAGGTCCCGATCACTTCGGCAACGAGCGCGGGAAAAATTTCCAGATCCTGCGGCACCACCGTCGGATCCCCTTTAAGCAGCAGCACGGTCATGGCTGCCACGATGCCGCCGGCAAACTGTGAACCGAGGTACGGGAGGACATCGGCTTGCGGGCAACGACCGCGCAACCAGACCGCCAGGGTGACGGCCGGATTATAATGGCCGCCCGATACATGGCCGCCGGCATAAACCATAATCATCAGTGCCGAACCGATGGCCAGCGGGGCAATCACTCCACTATCCGGGTTGATGACCGTCATACCCACCGTCAACACGAGAAAAAAAGTGCCGATGAATTCAACGAGATATTTTTTGGCAGCCATAATCAGGGATATTCAGGGATAAACGATTTGATAACTGACAAACGCAATGTTCCGGCTGTCCGGCGACCAGGACGGTACATTGATCGTCCCCTGCCCGCCATACAATTTCGCCAGCACCTGGATTTTCCGGTCGGAGAGCGACATGAGCCGGAGCATCACGTCCTGGCCGGGCGGGTGGCCCTTCACGTCTTTGGCATAGGACAGATAAACAATCCAGCGGCCGTTCGGCGATGGATGCGCGAACCAGTTGTTGTAATCATCCGTCGTGATTTGTTCCTGGTCCGAGCCATCCGGTTTCATGCGCCAGATTTGCATCAAACCGGTCCTCTCGGAATTGAAGTAAATGTACTTCCCGTCCGGCGAATAATCCGGGCCGTCATCCAGTCCCGGTGCCATCGTTAATCGCTTTTCCTTACCGCCCCGGACCGGGATGGTGTAAATGTCAAATTCACCGTTGCGCTCGGCGCAATACGCCAGGGTTTTGCCGTCGGGCGACCAGCCGTGCCAGTACGAGGGCGCCAGCGGCGTGATCAGGCGCGGTTTGCCGCCAACCGCCGGCAACACATAAACCCGGGATTTGCCGTCCCTGGTCTGGTCGCTGATGGCCAGCCGCTGGCCGTCGGGCGAAATACCGTGATCATTGTTGCAACCGGTCTGACTACCGGTGTCGAGCACTTCCGGCGTGCCACCCGTCACCGGCACCCGGCAAATCCGACCGTTCCGGTTGAAGAGAAAAAATTTGCCGTCCCGCGACCAGTTCGGCGCCTCGATGTGGTCGCGCGTATGATAAACCACCTGCCGGTCGGTTGAAGTGACTTCAATGGTCTCCAGCGCACTTTCCGTCATGGTTCGGGCCTCCGTTGCCCCTGACGGAACGGGCTTGAGTTCGACGTTCGAAAACACGGCGCGTTCAATGGTTTTATTGTCATGCGCGCAAACACCGAGGCCGACATAAAACGGCCCTGTGAACAGAACCCGATACATGGCGCCCGCCGGGTGTAGTTCTTCGCCCGCGGCCGCGATGGACATGGAAATATGGTCGCCGTGTTTCTCGAGGCGCATGCGCACCGGCCCGGACACATCCGACTGGATCTCGCGCGTCGTATCACCGGCGGTTTCGCGGTACTGAAGGGCAGTCAAGCCCACCCCGTGCCGGGCCACATCCGCGTAGGCCGAGTCCGGATCCAGTGACTGGCGGATGACCAGACAGGCCTTGCGGTGCGGATTTCCACCCGTTCCTTCAAATTTAATGTCCGCCGCCAGGGTCAGGTCGCCCGACATTTTTACCCAGACGAAATGAAATGCGTCGTTGGTGAACCACATGTTTGCGCCGCCGCCGGCAATGAGATATTCGCCGGTGGCCGGGTCGAAGTTGACCGAGCCGGGCCGGCCCACGCTGCCGATGTCCGCCTGATCGGAAAAGATGCCGAGCTGGTTGGTGGAATCGCCCAAAACCAGTTTCACGCTCACGACCAGGATAAACAACGCCGATGTCAATTGTTTCATAGCGAACAACCCGGGACTTTTACCATTTCACGGTTTCGGATAATGAATCAAACGGAGCATGGGTTTCATAAGACTCGCGGATTACTTTTGCAAATGGCTCGGATCATTCAACGCGGAAGCGCGGCGTTTGGCAAAACAAAATTTTCCACCGCGTCCGGCCGGCGGGTCGACAGCCGTTTTAACATCTCGATGCCGAACAATCCGTTTTGGAGCGGTTCATGGCCAACCAGGTAAACCGGCTGGTAATTTTTCCCGATCCATTGCATCAAATCGACGCCGTAACCGGGGGCATGCCCGAAATAGCCGACCCCAAACTCGGAAGTGTCCCGCTCCACCAGACAAATGTAGTCAGGCGGATGGTTTTCAAAAGCCGCCGTCATGCCGGCCTGGCCGAACACGGTCAACACGGTCGGAGACCAATCCAGGCACGGTGTCGGGTTGGCGCGACGGCTGAGATAATTGATGATGGTGCCCTCCGGCAGAACGGCCAGGGTCCCTTCGCGCGGCACATTTTTTTCAATCCACGCCAGACCCAGCCGGACGTCCGCGCCCGCCGGATTAAGCTGCGGGTCAAAGGCGAGCATTCGGTCACCGCCCTGCCCCACGGCGAACGTTTTCGCGACATACCAGGTTTCTGAATCACGAAACAGGATTCCGAACCCGACCATCAGCGCCAGCCAGACGGCGAGGCGAAAGGGGCGCGGGTTCACGTCAAACTTCCGGTCCAGCCAACCCGGCAGGAGCCAGAACAAAAGATAAATGGCCGTGACCGCGGCCGGCATCGCCAGCGCGAAGCCATAATGCCAGACGCGCGAAAACAATCCCAGCTTGGCCAGCAACACCAGGCCAAACACGCTCCACAGCAGCGGCAGGGTCATTTCCTGTTCGCCAGACAGTCTTTGGTAATTGGCGAAGAGCAAAACACAGGCCGTCAGCGCGAGCAGCGGCAAGGAAGCGCCGCAATTGAGCCAGTCGAACCAGCCGGCGGCGGCCAGCAAGGGAATCAGCAGCACCAGTTGGACGGTGCGTTTTGACCCCAAACCCGCCAGTCGCTGGTACAGCCTCGCGTAAAGCGCCACCAGCAGGGCGACGCAAAAAAAATGGATGACCATCTGGCGGAGATGAAACGCGGGCGCGTCCAGTCCGGTGCACCACAAATAAAACGGGCTTTTCGCGACCGGCGTCTGCCACAGGGGCGCCCAGGCAAAAGCGGTGGCATGCCAACTCGCGCGCCAATCCTCCACCCGAAGGAAAAAGAGAAAAAAACCCAGAACGGGAACCACGGCAGCCGCCAGAAACATCGCCGCCGATTTGACCAGAAAATCCATCTCCCGGCGCGTGGCACAGGAAAGAATGAACGCAACGGCGGTGCCGGCGGCCAGCGCCGCAAAAATTTCCGGCTTGGTCAGGAAGACCAGGCCGAAACAGAAACCCGCCAGAAGGGCATATCGGATTTGCTGTTTATTGACCCAATCGGACAGGAGCGCGATCGCCAGAATGGAAAGAACCAGGCCGTGAAAAAGCTCATGGGAATAGGGCGTGATGTAATTGTAGTTGCCGACGACCTGGTATTCATTGAAGGCGAACACCAGCACGATGGCCAGACAGATCGTGGTGGCCGTCCAACGGTCGGCCGCCGCCAGAAAACGGCGATAAATCAAAACCAACAGGGCGCCGGTAATGGCGAGGTTGGCAAAAATCAACGTGCGGAAGGAGACGCCGAAGATTTTGAACAGCAGCGCGTTGAAATATTGGGACAGCGGCCCGCCCGCCAGATAATGCAAATCCCGGTAGAGCACCGCCCCCTGGTCAATCCGCCACGGCAAATAGAGCTGTAGACCGAAATCGATGACGACATCCGGCCATTTGCGCCAGGAAACCGCGGCCGCCACCACGAACGCCACCGCCACCACCGCCAGTCCGGCCCAATTTGAGTCGAGCCACGCGAGACCCCGAACCCCGGTGAATTTTTCCGTCCAACGCTTTTCTGAGTTAAAAGCGTCCACGCGGAAGGTTCAGGCGTTGTAAGTGCTGGAAGCCGTGGTGCCGCCGCGTCCGGTCCAGTTGGTATGGAAAAACTCGCCGCGCGGCTTGTCCACCCGCTCATAGGTATGCGCGCCGAAATAATCGCGTTGCGCCTGCAACAGGTTCGCCGGCAACACGGCGCTGCGATATTGATCGTAAAACGCCAGCGCCGTGCCGAACGCGGGAACGGGAATTCCCTTCTTCGGCGCCGTCGCGACAATGTTGCGCCAGCCCTTT
>JAJPJM010000112.1 GCA_021324235.1 Verrucomicrobiota bacterium | reverse complement strand
GACCAGGCCCGGGCCCAGCGCGATGCCGACCAGGCACAAATGGCAGCCCAAACTGCCGCGCTCGCCAAAGCCAACTGGTCATTTGAACAGAAGGAACAATTTGCGCCGACAAATGCGTTCGTCCAGGACACCCTGTACCGCGTCGGCGAATGGGTCGCCGCGGGCAAGCCCGTGGTCCAACTGCTGCCGCCGACCAACCTCAAGGTGCGCTTTTTCGTGCCGGAAACGGCCCTGCCGAAAATCCAGCCCGGCCAAACCGTCAACGTGTCGTTTGATGGTGGCCGGCATACCTATTCGGCAACGGTGAATTACATTTCGACCGAAGCCGAGTTTACGCCACCGGTGATTTACAGTCAGGAGAACCGCGCGAAACTGGTTTACATGATTGAGGCAAAATTCCTGCCGGCGGACGCCTCGGACCTGCGCCCCGGCCAGCCGGTGGACGTGAAATTACCATGAGCGCGAGCGAATTCGCCATTGACGTTCGCAGCGTCACAAAAAAATTTGACGACCGCACCGTCGTTAATGACATCGCGATGCAGGTGCGCCCAGGCGAGATTTACGGTTTCCTTGGCCCCAATGGCAGTGGCAAAACCACGTTTCTGCGGATGCTCTGTGGTTTGCTTACGCCCGACGGCGGCAGCGGCCAATGCCTCGGTTTTGATTTTCGACGCGACACGCCCGAAATCAAAAAACGCGTCGGTTATATGACGCAGCGGTTCAGCTTCTACGAGGATTTGACCATCGAAGAAAATCTGGGTTTCATCGCGAAGCTTTACGAAATTCCAGAGCGCAAAACCGCCGTGGAAAAAAGCCTGGAACGGCTGGGCATGGTCGAGCGACGCCGCCAACTCGCCGGCACCCTTTCCGGCGGTTGGAAACAACGGCTCGCGTTGTCCGCGTGCCTTATTCACGAACCGCAATTGTTGTTGCTCGATGAACCGACGGCGGGCGTGGACCCGAAAGCGCGCCGCGATTTTTGGGAGGAAATCCACAAGCTCGCCGCCGATGGCCTGACCGTGCTCATCACCACACATTACATGGATGAAGCCGTGCGCTGTCATCGGCTGGCCTATATCGCCTACGGCAACCTCCTGGCCCGTGGCAGTGTCGACGAGGTCGTGAAAACCGCCAACCTGACCACGTGGGAGGTCACCGGACCGGAATTGCCGGTCTTGGCGGAAAAAATCCGCGGCCAACCCGGCGTGGAGCAGGTCGTCGCCTTTGGCACGACCCTGCACGTCAGCGGGCGCGACGCGGCCCAATTGCGTGAAAGCGTCAGTCCATGGATGACCGGGGCCTATCGGTGGCAGCAGATCGAATCCGGGCTGGAGGACGTGTTCATCAGCCTGATGGAAACCGCCAGGGACAATTTCTCGTGAAACTGCGCGAGTTCAACTGGCGGCGGTTCTGGGCCATCGTGGTGAAGGAATTCATCCAGATGCGCCGTGATCGGCTGACGTTCGGCATGATGGTCGGCATCCCGCTGCTCCAGCTGGTGCTCTTCGGTTACGCCATCAATTCCGATCCCAAACATCTGCCCACGGCCGTTTATTCAGCCGACAACAGCGTCTTTGCCCGGACCCTCGTGTGGGGCCTGCGTAACAGCAGTTATTTTGACGTCGTCCGTGAACCGAAAAACGAGGCGGAAATACAAAAGATGCTGGCCCGGGGCACGGTCCAGTTCGCCGTGGACATTCCGGTGGATTTTACCCGGAAATTGTTGCGGGGCGAGAAACCGGATTTGCTGTTGGAAGCCGATGCGACCGATCCATCCGCCGTCGGCTACGCGATTGCGGCGGTGAACCAACTGTCAACCACGGTGTTGAACCGCGACCTAACGGGATCATTGGAAGACCTGCGCGGCGCGCCGCCGCCGTTCAATCTCGTCGTGCATCAACATTACAATCCAGAAAACAACACCCAGTACAACATCGTGCCCGGCCTGATGGGCGTCATGCTGACCATGACCATGATTATCATCACCGCCCTGGCCATCACCCGCGAACGGGAGCGTGGCACGATGGAAAATCTGCTGTCCACACCGGCCCGGCCCGGTGAGGTCATGATCGGCAAAATTGTCCCTTACATCACGGTCGGTTACATCCAGATTTTCCTGATTCTGCTGGCAGCACGTTATTTATTTCATGTGCCGATTGTCGGCAGCGTGCCTTTGCTGGTGGTGCTGGCGTTTCTGTTCATCGTGGCAAACCTCGCCGTCGGCATCACGTTCTCAACCATTGCCAGGAACCAGCTTCAAGCGGTGCAGATGGCGTTTTTCTTCTTTCTGCCGTCGTTGTTGTTGTCCGGCTATATGTTCCCGTTTCGCGGGATGCCGGATTGGGCGCAGGATGTTGGCGAAGTGCTGCCCCTGACGCACTTTCTGCGCGTCGTACGGGGGATTTTATTGAAAGGAAACGGATTCATGGATGTCATGCCGGATCTGTGGCCGATTGCCTTGTTTTTAGTGGTGATGCTGACCGTGGGCATCAAGCGTTACCGCCAGACGCTGGATTAAGTCTGATTGCGCTTTATAAGCGACCCATAAATCCATCAAGGGTCAATCGTGAGGACCGGCCCGTTCCCGATAAGGCCGGCCGGATTGGTAAAGTTTTAGACGCTGATTGAGGACAGCCGTTTCCAAACCGGCGGTTTGCGCCAGTTGAATGGCGCGCTGTTCAATTTGTTGGGCCTCCTCGAAGCGACCGGTTTCTGCGTATGACATGGCGAGGACATCAAGGACGGAAACGTCATTGCCACCCGTCATCACGTTCGCTTTTTCGGCCAGCGTAACGGCCGCCGCACCGTTGCGGATTTGAGGATTATCATCTGAAGCCAGGATTTCCGCCAGGAGGATTAACGCCGGTACGTTTGATGGATCCAACCGCAGCGCTTCGCGAAATTTGTCGACGGCCTCCGCATCGTCGGACCGCATAAACAGCAGCGATCCCATTTCACAATACAAGGATGGATTATCAGGATGATAGCGGGCAGCTTGATTATATTGACTCATCGCTTCGTCAAAATGTTCCAGTTTCGCCAACAGCGAGCCTAACAAATAATGCAACATCGCCGGTTGAGGGTTCAAATTGATTGTTTTTTCAGCCTCTTCGCATTGAATTAACGCTTCATTGGTGCCACCCATGGTGGCAAGAAGATCCCCCAGAAAAATATGGCCGGCGGCATTGTCGGGCGCGACCCGGACTGCTTCCTGGAACTGTTCCAACGCTTCGGTCTCGCGGTTTTGTTGGGCAAATGTGATGCCCAGATTGATGTGGGCGCCGCTGTTATTTTTTGCAACCGCAACGGCATGACTGAAAAGCGTCTCACTGTTGCGCCAATAACCAAGCTGACGTTCGGTGAGAAACAGACAACCGCTCAAAATCAAACCGACTGCAATGGCGGCCGGAACGATTTCAATTTTATGATGTGCGATTAGATCTTTAACCCCAAAGGCAACGATTATGAAAATTCCGATCAGGGGAACGTACGTGTAACGATCTGCAATGGATTGAAAGACCAGTTGCACGAGGCCAATCACCGGCACGAGTGTTATCAAAAACCAAAGCCAACCGACGACCCAATATGGATACCGCCGACGCATTCGCCAGACAAACCACGTGACCACCAGCAAAAAAACAACGGCGGCCGTTGCCTTGCCCCATTGCAACTGATGTGAAAATGGATATATGAGGGAAAGGTTGACCGGCCAGATGGTTTTCCCGAGATATTGTGAGTAGTCCAGGAATGCATTTCCCAATCGCAAAGGGATTGGAGCCTGTTGAAGGGTGTTCACCAGGCCTTGCCGATGCTGCGCCCAAAGGGTCGTGATGCAGGAAAATGCGGTTAACAAAAAGAACGGCCATTTTTCGATTACCAGACGACCGATGGTTGAAAACCCCGTACCGGGATTTGGAAATCGGTTCAGCGGCCAATAATCCAACAGCAACAGCAGGAACGGCAACGTCACCAGCATGGGCTTGGCCATCAGTCCCAGCGCGAAACAAACCACCGCCGGCCAGAAGAAAAGCGACCCGCGTCCCGAAGCTTGCGATAAACCCGATGGAGGTTGTGGGGCTATTTGTCGCCTCTCATCGCTCACGGATTGCGTATACCGGGTGTAAGCAATGAATACCAGCATTTCAAAGAACGTGCTCAAGACATCTTTTCGCTCGGAGAGCCATGCGACGGATTCGACGTGCAGAGGGTGCCAGGCAAACAACGCTGCCACAAAGGCGCTCGGCCACAAAGCACCGGTGGCGCGAAACAGCCAAAGCAAAAGCAACACCGCGTTGGCGGCATGGAACAAGACATTCACATAGTGCTGTGCTCCGCTGTTCAGGCCGAACAATTCGCAATCCAGCATGTGCGAAATCCAGGTGAGAGGATGCCAGTTGCCCGTGTGCCACGTCGTGAACGCCCATTTTAGGCCATCCCATGTCAAACCACTTTGGACAAAATGATTGTCAGTGACGTATTGATTGTCATCGAAATTCAAGAAACGGTCCCGCGTCACCGGCAGGTATGCCACAAGAGTGATCAGCGCAAGCAACAGAGCGATCAACCGGAATTTCCCATTCGATAGTTCGCCCGCGGCCAGCGCGGGCTTATTTTCAGGATTTTGCCCCCCCTCAGCCACGATGAAACCACCAGATGTCATGAAATATTCGCTCATAAACGCAAACAGGGTATAAACGGCCAGGCCTCACGATTGACGCTTTCACCCTCGTTTCCGGGTAGTCGCCAGGCCATTCGATACATTCGCCCAACTTCCCATCCGGAGCCGTTGCGCAATCCATTTCAACGTCATAATACTTCGCCGCCGCAGCCACAACCAGCCTGTCGTAAAGCCTCTTTTCAAAGAGGTGAATCACGTCCTTCTTCTATCACGACGCTTCTGAATGGCACATGACTAAAACTTTCTTTCGTTGCAAACGACTTAAAAGCACATAGTAATCCCACGCCACCAAATAATGATATCATCAATACAACTTCTTGTTGGTCAGTAAGTTTCGTACTTAACTTGCAAATTTCCGCCGCTTCGGTTCTCCTTAGCCGAAATGTGGCGACGAAGTTGCCTGATTGTGACGGTGGTGATGGCCTTGACGAGCCGGGTGACGGCCAGCCCGGAGTCTGGTGACGTCAACCTGGATTATGTCATCAAGCGGGCCGAGGAGCGGGCGCGCCACCCTTTCCATTCGCCGCGCGCCGACCTGCCAAAAGTCCTGCGCCAGGATAATCTGGATTATGACAAATACCGGCAAATCCGGTTCCGCCGCAATCAGGCCCTGTGGCGGGTGGAGAATCTGCCCTTCCGCATCGAATTTTTCCACCCGGGCTATCTTTACCAGGAACCGGTGCACGTGTACGAATTCACGGCGACCCATTTGCAGCCGATCCGGTTCGTGCAGGACTTTTTTGATTACGGCAGCCTGAATATTCAGGATGAAATTCCCGCCAACACCGGGTACGCCGGTTTTCGGGTCCTCTACCAGCTCAACGAAACCAACCAATGGGACGAGTTGGGTGCCTTTCTGGGCGCGAGTTATTTTCGGCTGCTGGGCAAGGACCAGAATTACGGCCAGTCCGCACGCGGGCTGGCCTTGGATTGCGGTGAAATGGACCGGCCGGAGGAATTTCCCATCTTCACCGACTGGTGGCTCGGCAAACCGGAGGCGGACGACAAGGAACTGACGCTGTTCGCCCTGCTCGACAGCGTCAGTTGCACCGGCGCCTATCAATTTGTCATCCACCCCGGCGTAACGACCACGGCCGACGTCGAGGCGGTCCTCTTCTTCCGTGAACCGAAGGATATTCTGGAGGCGAATCCGCAAAAACGGCTGCCCGTCAAACCATCGGGATGGCGCCGCTGACCAGCATGTTCTGGTATGGGAAAAATTCGGAACGCAAATTCGATGACTATCGCCCGGAGGTGCATGATGCCGACGGCCTGCTCGTGCACATGGACAATGGTGAGGTGCTCTGGCGGCCCTTGGACAATCCGTCCGTCCTGCGGCACCAGGTTTTTCATGCGCCGAACATCCGCGGCTTCGGCCTGTTGCAACGCGAACGCTCCTTCACCGCCTATCAGGACATGTTCAACCTGTTTCAATCAGAGCCCAGTGTCTGGGTGGAACCGCATGGTGATTGGGGTGATGGTGATTTGCATCTGGTTGAATTGAGTGCGAATTACGAGGGCTTGGACAACATCGTCGCGTTCTGGGATCCCAAGGACAAACCCGCGCCGATGGAGCAGTATCGCTTTGGTTACACGCTCCGTTGGGAAATGGGCGAGGCGGACGTAAAACTATCCGAAAACCGGGTCGTGGCCACCCACCTCGGCCTGGTGCCCGGGGACACCAGCACCCGGCTCATCGCGATTGATTTCGAGGGGCCGAAACTGGATACCATTCCGCTCAACAACCCGCCGGTGGCCATCGCCAGTTGCAGCACAAACGCCGCGATTGTGGAAAACCAGGTGTTGCGCAATACTTTCCTGAACACGTGGCGGGTTATTTTGAAAATGCAGCCAAAACCAGGTAACACCGATCCCGTGGACATCCGGTGCACGTTGCAAACGGGAACCAACATTTTGAGCGAAACATGGACCTACCAATGGAGTCCGCCATAACCGGCCCGGGCGCGTTGACGGGTGTGGCCGGCCGGCTGGCCGGCCGGCCGTTGGAAGAATGGAATGCCGCCTATGCCAAGGTGGAAAACTATTTCCACGCCCTGCGCATTCGCAACAAGGCGCTGCTGGGCCAGCTGGTGCTTCGCGTGCTGGAACGCGCCATGAAACGCGCGCCCGCCGAGCCGGACCATTCCGCCACCCACCTCGCCGCCGAGGAAATGGATCGCACCGTGACGGAATGGTTTGCCGAGGTGTTACAGGAACCTCCGACCAACGCCGACCAGATG
>JAJPJM010000116.1 GCA_021324235.1 Verrucomicrobiota bacterium | reverse complement strand
CGCCCCTGAAACAAATCAATATATCTAAAATGTAAACTTGATAGTATCAAAGTGTCTAACATGTGTCTCCGCTGCGGGCAAGCGCTTTTTCCGAAACTTATTCACAGGCTTTGTAAATTTTGGTGATGGTCAACCACTTTGCGCTATCGTTTTTTTGGATGGGATTCATAAGGGTTAAAGAAAGCTTATGAAAGTAGGTCTTTAATGGTCCAAACCCGGTCAGTCAATCCAGCCGCTTGTGCGGGGGTCTTGCCAAGTGACGAATGAACCCGGCAGAAGTTGTAGTGCCAAACGAACAGAGCAATGGAATGTCTGAGGTTTTCAAGTTTCTTGGAATAACCCAAAGTGCATCGGGTCAATCTGCGGGTGAATGTGCGCAGGGTTAGATTGCTGCGTTCAGCGTGGCAAATGGTGCTCTTTTTTAGGTCTGGATTGCCGCTCACGCGATGGCGGCGCATTCCGATCAATTTGCGTGGCAAATAAGGCAATCTCGGTGTTCCAAAGTATTTGGTTTCGGTGCCGTAATCAATTGACTGGCCAAAGACGGTGGCCACTGCCCCTGTACGCCCCGAATAGATTTTCCATCCATCGGTGGCAAGTTGGAAATCACCTGTCACGCGCCGTTTGAGTTGAGTCATAAACTCCAGCGCGTTTTCCCGCGTACGCTTTCCAACCAGCCAGTTAATGATGAGCTTGGAATCGTTGGCCAGAGCCAGATAAGTGAATTGCTCACCGCGATCAACGTCGTCTGCATCGGTGTTGATTTGCTTCGAAAACACGAACCCATGTACTTCATCAGCCTGAATCCAATTGGTTCGCACGTCATGGACTCTCTCGTTCAGAAAATCAGCGGCCTTTTGGCCTGCGGTTTCCAAAACGGTTAATACGGTCGGACGGCTCAATCCGGTAAGGCGTTCAATCGGTCGGATGCCTACGGATTCACAGAGCATGTGGACGACCTGACATGCCTTATCAAAGTCCACGCGCAGGCCGTCCAGCGGTTGGGATTCACTGAACGACTTTCCGCAGCGGTCACAGGCATAGCGTTGGACAAGGCGGTTACGGTTACGATAGGAGCCTGATTTACGGCAGTTTCCAGAGCAGCAATGACAGTTCACTTGACCTTTCTCGGCCAAGACCTACAGTGATTTTGTATCTACCAGATACCACTGAAGGCTTCGGCCTTTGGTTGTGAAGCCGCTGTGTTAAAGCACGGCGGCTTCTTTGTTTATCTACTTGACTAAATGTTAACAGAATAGTATATTCAAGTCAAACTAAATGTTAACATTTTATGAAAAAGAAAATGGGCAGACCAAACCTACCTAAAGGCACGGCGCATAGCGTTTTATTTGCGGTCAGGGTTGCGCCAAATGAAGCAGATAAAATTGAACGTGCCGTTAAAAAGTCTGGCTTAAAAAAGCCGCAATGGGCGCGAAAGGCCCTGATCCATGCTGCTGAAAAAAAATAGCCCCCGGCTCCTACAAGTCCCTCAGTGTCCAATGCTGCTTCCTGCCGCCATTCAGGTGGAAAAATGCCCTTCCTTGAAGGCCGTGGCTTTGACCAATCAAAATTTGGTAAGGCAATTCTGAATCATAAAAATATAACCACGCATTCGGCAATGCAAAAGACTTCATTGTTCCCAGTGTGGCTCGCAAATTTAGATTCACCTGAAATCCATAGGCAGGACAAGATTTTGCATTCAAACCGCTAAACGCGGTCTTTCGGCCTGTTTTTTTAACGTCGTCTTGGCTCATGCCGAGCAGCCGCCTAGCCAATGAAATTGAAGTCAAATTGGCCACTGACCCACTATCAATAATCCCCCCAACTTCTGTAGAGACATGCGGCCCATGTTGCACGATGGCCCACACGTATGGAACGTATGTTTCCTCTCCGTGATCAAGTTGGACTCGGTGAAAAACTCCCTTTAGCATTTTGAAGCAAGCGTTGCTGGAGCCGGGACAAAACCGATTATCACTCCAGCCGGGTTTCCATTTTTCTCAATGATTTCCTCAATCTCTTTTAGCGAATCGGCTACTCCGACTATGCCTTTCCCTTCGACAAAAGCAACGTGTTTGCCTCTGTAATTTTTTATTGCTTCATCTGAATTAAGCCATTCGTCAAACTCTCCAAGAGGGGGCAAATCTGATGGGTTGAAGATTTGATTTAATAATTCCTCATGTTTATCCAGACGCACCCTCAACTCATCAACCTGCTGCCTCAGTTCAGCATTTTCACCTACTTTCCCCGAAAGTTGATCGAATAATGCGCGGATGATTTCACTGGAATCCGGTTCTTGAAAAGACACCTGTGAAGCGTGAAATCGTTGCCAAGGGTTGTCCGGCTCAAAATCTTTCGGCGAAATGTAGGCAGATTGCCAAATTTGACGGCTACCCTTCATCTGTTTTAAGCGGTTGGTGTTCATTTCTTTCCAAACAAAGGTCGTGCTTTATCCCATAATTGCTCACTTGCAGTCTCAAAGCAAGTCTTGTCCAATTTAACATTAACGTTTGACCGAATATCTAAAATAAATCCTGGACCCGGTTGGAATCTCATAGCCACCTTTGTCTCCTCACGGTTTGTTTCAAAATCTATTTCGTTCTCTGAAAAAGTAAATCCGCCTATTTTTTTGGGCAATTTTTGTGGCTTAATTTTAATAGGCCATCTTTTCGTATCGGAAACGAGCGTGCTCAAAAATGCACGGCATTGGATTTCTTGCTCTTTCATCGCCGAAATAAGTTTCAAAAAAGCGGTGGGATAGCCCCCTAGTTCATTACTTGTTCTCAGCAATTCTGGCGGTGGTTCCGATTTTGGTTTTCGCCCAAGAGACAAGACAAAATACTCCAACTTATCTCCTTCAATGTGGCAATGGCAGACAAAATGCAATCCGAATGGAAAACCTTTTTTTGAAATTCCTCCAAATTCAAATCCAGTGCCTTTGCCTGTGCAGTCACATTTGAAGGGCGCTGCAAGTTCGCGCATTTCATGTGATAATGGCAAATCTCTTGCCCACAAACGAAGCTCAAAGCCAATCACTCCAGAATCAAGCTCTTTTGCTGATTCAGCGAAAAATATCATATTTTTCAGCGTAGCAATAGTGTCGGTTGCTCGCAAGCTGTATTCAGCTTGAATCGAATGGAAGTATTTACACAGGCCGCGATTCATAAATCAAGCCGCTCCTACATAACCACTTCATCACCGACAACAACTTTAGAGCGCAATCCCTTTGACCATCACGTAAATTTTGCGTAAATGGTTGTCAAAAAGTGGCCCGGCTGCAAAAATCGAAATTACAAATGAAAATCATTCTCGGGCTCTTCCTCGTAGCACTGGCGTTGAATCTCCGTGCTGCGGACATGGTTAAATCCAATCCTTCATCCGAAGGCACCAACGCGCCCGCCGCGAAGAGGTCGGAGGTGGCCATCATTCCCGACGCGACGCACCAGCCGGTTTTCACGACCAACACGGTGTTGATTGCCGGCCGGCGCGTGACCTACGTGGCCGAAACCGGCATGCTGCCGATTCTCAAACCCGACGGCACTTCGAGCGCCTCGGTTTTTTACGTCGCTTACACGCGTGCGGATGAGTCCGACGCCGCCACGCGGCCCGTTATGTTTTGTTTCAACGGTGGTCCCGGCTCTTCCTCGGTGTGGCTGCATCTCGGTGCGCTCGGACCGCGCCGCGTGAAGATGAACGAAGATGGCACCCTGCCGAAACCGCCCTTTGGTCTCATGGACAATCCGTATTCGATCCTGGACGGCAGCGATCTGGTTTTCATTGATCCGGTGGCCACGGGTTTCAGCCGCGCGGCCAAGGACGAAAAGCCCGATCAATTTTTCGGCCAGTCAGCGGATCTGGAATCCGTCGGTGAATTCATCCGGCTTTGGACGACGCGGCATGAACGCTGGCTCTCGCCGAAATATCTCTGCGGCGAAAGTTACGGGGTCTTTCGGGCCGCCGGGCTGGCAGAGCGTTTGCGTTCGCGTTACGGCATGTATCTTAATGGTCTGGTCCTGGTGTCGGGCGTGTTGGATTTCGCGACCATTGACGACGGGGCCGGCAATGACCTGCCGTTTGAGCTTTTCCTGCCCAATTATACCGCCACGGCGTTTTATTTCAAAAAACTGCCGCCGGATCTGCAGGCAGATTTGCCCAAGGCACTGGCCGAAGCGCGCGAATTTGCGAAAGGCGAATACGCTTCCGCTTTGCAGCAGGGCGCGGCGCTGTCTGCCGACGAGCGGGAAAAAATCGTCGCTGAACTCGCGCGGCTCACCGGTTTGAAAACGCAGGTAATCGAGGACAACCATCTGCGGATCGACAATGATCTGTTCCGCAAACAGTTGCTTCACGACGAGGGTTTGATCCTTGGCGCCTACGATGCGCGCATCACCGGACGCGATGATGACCCGGCCTCGCCGTATCCCGATTTCGATCCGTCCTATGCGGCAACCTACGGACCGTTTGCGGCGGCGATGAATGCTTATGTCCGCGAGGAATTGAAGTTTGAAGACGATTTACCGTACGAAATCATCGCCGGCGTGCAGCCGTGGAATTATGGCGCACACAACGATTATCCCAACGTGAGCGACCAACTGGCGTCCGTGATGAGCCAGAATCCCTACATGCGGGTGCTGGTATTGGGCGGAATGCGGGACCTGGTTTGTCCTCCCGACACGGTGCGTTATGCCCTCGACCACATGCGGCTCGATCCGGCCTACCGCACGAACATCACCTATGCCACCTTCGAAGCCGGCCACATGATGTACGTCAACCTCCCGGACTTGAAAAAGATGCACCAGGTTTTGGAGGATTTTCTGAAATAATCCCGGAGGAACGCCATGTCCGCGGCCCGGTTTCGGGCGGCGATACTCCGTCCTTTCTGGTTCATTCGCGCACGCGGATCAGGGTTTTAATGGCGTGATTGCCCGCCGCCATCGTCTTGAACAGTTCCGGCAACTGGCTCAACGGACATTCCCCATCCACAAAATCCCGCGCGCGAATCACGCCGGTTTCGACGAATCTCAGGGCGCACCGGATGGTGCGCGGCGTGTGATGAAAACTCGCCAGGAGGGTGAGGTTGGAATAATGGATCAATTCCGTGGGGAATGACACTTTGGTGCCGGCCGGGCAGCCGCCGAAAAAATTCACCGTGCCGCCTTTGCGCACGAGCCGGGCGGCGGCCTCCCACGTTTCCGGCTTGCCGACCGCTTCAATCACGGCATCAAAACGCGTTGGAGCGGCACCCCGGATTTTGGCGGCCAATTCCCGGCCGTCACCTATGTCAATGACCTGCTCCGCTCCCAGCCGTTGCGCGGCTTCCAATCGCGCTGCACGCCGTCCCGCCACGGTCACGTGGCCGCCGAGATTTTTTGCCAGTGCGACGAACATCAAACCAATTGGACCGGCACCAATAACCAGCAAATTTTGTCCGGCGCGCAGTTTTGTGTCTTCCACTCCCTGAACGACGCAAGCCAGCGGCTCCACGAGCGCGGCGTCGCGGAAATCGGTTCCTGGTTTCAGCCGCAACAGGTTTTTTTGAACGAGCCGCGCCGGAATGACGATGGATTCGGCGTAAGTGCCGTTCAGAAACAACAGGTGTTCGCAGAGATTTTCCTGGCCTTCCCGACAGTGAAAACATCCGCCACACGGCGCGGAATTGGCTGCTACGACACGATCGCCGCTTTTCCAGTCCCAACCCCGGGCTTTGGGCCTTGGGCTCCGGACCTCGCAAATGACACCGGCCAGCTCGTGTCCAAATGCGGCGGGTGGCACAATCATTTTGGCATGATATCCGCGTTTGAATACCTTCAGATCGGTGCCGCAAGTGAGCGTGGCCTCGATGCGAACACGGACTTCACCCGGCTTCAGCGGTGGTGGCGCGACGTCCTCGATTTGAAGATGTTCCCGGCCGTGAAGGATGGCGGCTTTCACGTTCGCAGTTTATCACTGCGAAGGATCTGGCGGAAGAACGTTTTCGCTTTCCCGGCCATCCACGTCAATAAACGCTCCAGGTTTGACGGAATATCTTGGTGACCCTTGGGGTCAGGGGCGGCAGTCCGCTGTTACTTTGGAAATTAAGGTCGAAGGCCCAGGCGCGTTTAGGCGCGTTGTAATAATTACCGGTCGCCTGCCATTTATTGGTCGCATATTGGCTGGGGAACATGACGACGATGGAACCGTTGTAGGTCAGGGTGGTGCCGCTGCCCCAGTTTTCCAGCAAACGGATGAAATTTTCGACACCACCGCTGTAGTTGGCGCCAACCGTTTGGACGATGCCTTCAAATGCCGCCGCGTTAATGGTGGTGGCGCCGGGATTACGTGAACTGAGGGCGGTGCTCGAATTCCAACTATCGTTCCAAGAGGTGGAGAGAGCGGTTATGGAATCGCCAAAAAGCGCGGCGTTGGCGGTATTGGCCACGTTGGTGCCGTTATTGAGCGATGTGCCGCTGGCATTATAATTACCCAGCACATAGAGTGGATCGGGCGTGACTACGGTCAGCCCCTGGGACGGCAGGACGGCGCCATTGGCCATCCGCACGGCGGGAAGACTGGCGCTGGTATAAGGGGCGTTGTTATAGACATAGACCGAATCGATGTAATGCCCGGTGTCGTTCTTCACTTGAGTATTGAACGTGCTGCCGTTCGAACTCACCAGCCAGTTGGTCAGTGCGCCCACGTTGAGTTGGACGGCGGCAACGGTTTTTCCCTCACGGTAATCGTAGAATGAGACGTTGGTCGCAAACGAATAATAGTTGGTCACCGTAACCGTGGCCGTGGTATTGGTGGTGATGGTGGTGACGGTATTGGTGGTTATCTTGTGAGTTACCCCGTTTGTTGTGTAAGTCTTTGTCGTATTGGTGGTATAACTATAAAGCAGATTGGTGATGTATTGCGTAACATCCGGGGTGATGTATTGAACCGCCGGGGTATTGTTCGAATCCTGAAGATAGGCTGAAAGGGTGCCGCCGGGTGAATTGGAAACGATTAAATCGGTTTGGTTGATAAAATACAACTGGCCGGTGCTTGAATACGGAGCGGTGCCGGCGGGCGGAAGATTGAGCAGCGCCCGGATGGCCGTGGGATCATTCGTCTGGCCGATGGGCATGGCCAGGGTGTCCTGGTGGATGTTCGAGCTTATGAGATAAGAAGAGGGACCGCTGCCGGTGTAATTCGTGGCGAAAGGATCGCTGTTGGTGTTATAGATATTTCCCGCCGCGCTGACCAGGGAATTAAACGTCAGAACGGTTGACCCGGACCAGATGCCGCCATTGGAGAAGACCGGGCCGGTGACGGTCATGGTGGCGCCGGGATCTATCTCCATGTTCAGGTCATAAAAAATGGCATACTGGAAGATGGGAATGGCCGCCAGCTCAAACGTCTGCTTGACCGTTGCTGAAACGTTATACGGTTGATTGCTGGCAGTGGCGGTGGAAATAACCGTGCAATTGGCGATATCGGCATGCATCCCCGAATAGTTGGCGGCGAACAGGGTTCCCCAGTTGGTGGTCCAGTTAATGGGGTTTACGCTCACATAGGTCGGGCTGCTGTTTGAAGGGTTGCTGAAGTTGAATTTAACCGGCCAACTCGTTGTTATCGGAAGCAGGTTGACGCTGTTGGTCGTATAATAATTGCTTCCGGACGCAAAATTCTGGTTGAAAAAATCAAACGTCATTTGAGCGATCATGCGCTCGGTCGCGGCTTCAGCAGCCCCCGTGCCCAGGCCGAACAAATTGTTTCGTTCCGTCTGCCGGGCACTGCTGTTACTCCAGTTCATTACGCTGACCAGCAACAATAGCGCGATGCTGATGAAGATCATGGTCATCAACAAGGCGTAACCCTGAACGCCGGGTTGGTAGTTTTTGCGTGTCGTTTTCATGGTGTGTCTCCGTGGTTTGGTTAAAAAATGGCCGGGTTTCAATCCTGACTGCGGGGGGTCATCTCCGTCTGAAAGGTGTAGTAGTCGTAAACATTGGTAGGAACCTGATAGTTCTTTTGTAAAAATTGCAGGGTCATCCGGATGGCGTAATGCTCCAGGCCGGAGGATGAAATGTTGTTGCCGTGGCAATCCACCGTTTGGAACATCACCTGGTTGACGAGGTTGGAGGCCACGGTTATCTGTTTGTTATTGGAGCTGAAGATTTCGTAGAGCGCGCCCTTGTTCGTGGACAGATACAGAAGATTGCTCCCGCCGGTTGGTGCAAAGATCATCACGGCCAGACCATTGGTGCCGGTGCTGGTAAAAGACGCCAGGCTGCTTCCGTTTCCCACCACCGCCGAACTGGCGCCGCGGACCTGGGTTTGAATTTGATCCAGGGCCTTGACGCTGAAGGCGGTGGACTTCAGCTTGCCGGCGGTCAGCGTGTTCATCTTGAACCCGAAAATTTGCACCCCGACCATCGCCAGCACCAGAAGCATAAAAATGGCCATGGTGACCATCAATTCCACCAGGGTGAAAGCCCGGACGTTCATGATCCCGACCGATGCCGTCCGCGACCGACTATTTGACAATCGTTTCATTAGTTTCCCCCGCGATAAGTAATGACGCTGTTGGTGAACCACTTTCCGGTGGTCGGAAAGTACCACGTGCACTGTGAGCTGATCTGGCGGAGCGCCGGAATGGTGGTGATGGAAGTGATTTTTAAAATATTGGTGACGCTCATGGTTTTGCCGCTGGAAGGAATCAGCACCGAGTTGGTATATATGATGGTGTTGGTGCTCGGCGGGAGTTCATCAGGATTGGACCCTGAGGCGCTCGAATAAACATCCCATTTCGCGGCCCGGGCCTGTTCGACTGATTGAACGGTCAAAGCTTGAACGGCCAGCGACATTGAACTCCATTCGGCCTGATGGTTGGTTTGTACATAGCCGTAAATCATCCCGGACATCGCCAATACCAGAATGCCGATGGCCATCACTACTTCCACCAGGGTAAATGCCGCGCCGGTCTTTGACCTGGCGGTTTTTCTATTGCTAGTCACCATAATCGATTAACGCTTATTTTAGGAATGAGGCCAATTGCCTGTTGTAAGTCAAAATACAGCAAGCGTTGTACCACTAATCCGGCTTTTCAATTATGCGTATACGCCGTGCTGTCAATGAGTTGATCCTGGCTCCTTCTTAAAGTTGTCCGAAAATATGACAAAATCCGGCAGGCGACGAGAGTGCTTCGACAAAAGGCCAAACGGTCTCGTTTACCTTATTTCAAGGCCTGCCCGACGGGGCGTGCTTTGACGAAATTTGTCTCCCGCAGATAAATCGGCGACAAGTTCCCGCCACCCACGAAATCGCTTCTTCTGGCGGCGAGCCGCCCCAGGGCTGCGGCCGCCGGAAACAGGATTTGCCCGCCCGGCAGCCACCGGGTTACTTCCGGGCCAACCCAGATGCCACCCGCGCGGGCGCGGGATTGGAGTTCGGTCAATGACACAATTCGCAGCGGTTCGATTTCGGTCGATCCTTCCGGTGAAATTTCATAGGATGCCAGGTAAAATTCATTTCGCTGCGCATCGATCACCACGTTTACGCGGTCAAAGTTTTTGTCCACCCGGGCCTGTGCCGCCAGACATTCGCTGCTGCTGATGCCCAGCAATTTCACACCCCGTGCCAGCTGCCAGCCCTGCGCGATTGAAATCGCCACGCGAACGCCCGCGTAGGAACCGGGGCCCAATCCGACCGCCAGCACCTCGATTTGTTCCCGCTCAACTTTTGCTTCGGCCAGCACCCTTTCAATCAGACGAAAGGCGTTGGTGCCGCCGGTGCCGGTCTCAACCGCCTCCGCGGAAATGTGCGGATGTCCCCCCCGGTGCACGACGGCCGCGCTGCGTTGAGCCGAGGAAAATTCAAGCGCCAGAATCGTCATAAACAATTTTTCGTTCCGTCTCGCCGACGATTTCAATCTTCACGTTCACAAAGTTTCCCGGAACCGGAACCCCGGATGCCAGACCCGAAATCCTTTCCGCCCATTCAATCACCGTTACGCCGTCGGGCTGCCAAAATTCCTCGAGCCCCGCCGCCAGGATTTGTCCGGAGTTCTCCAGCCGGTACAGGTCCAGATGAAACAATCGCAACCGGCCGCCGCCATATTCGTTTACCAGTGTGAACGTCGGCGAATGGACGCGCACCGTGGCGCCCAGTCCGCGTGCGATGCCTTTTACCAGTTCGGTCTTGCCCGCGCCCAAATCACCCGACAACGCGATCACCCGCCCGCGTTCCGCGGCGTGTCCCCACGCTTCGCCGAGCGATTGGGTTTCTGCCGGACTATGCGAAATGAACGTAGCCATGAACCGTCAACGGCCGCACGCCGTCTTTGTCGCGAAGGGTGACGCCCGTGCCCGGACTGATTTTGCCGATGCAGCTCAGTCGCAGTTTCGGAAATTTTTTCTTCCAGGCGTCCAGTAATTTCACCGCGTCACCGGCCGCCACCGTGAGCAACAATTCGAAATCCTCACCGTCCGCCAGCGCGGCGGTCAACGCCGTTTTCCTGAAGGGATTTCCGCGCGCGCTTTCCCTCGCCGCCCGGCTGATGGGAATGGCCGCTTTCAAAAGCTCAGCGCCGACGCCACTGGCAGCGAGAATATGACGCAAATCACCGGCCAGCCCGTCGCTTAGATCCGTCATCGCGTGAACGGGAAAATTCTCCGCCAGCCAGCGTGCTTCGGCCAGGCGCGGTTCAAAATCCAGATGCTTGCCGGCCGACGAACCGCCCAACTCACCGGTCACAAAGATGGCATCGCCGGCTTTGGCGGTCGAGCGAAGGATTTGTTTGCCCCGGCCGACGGTTCCCAACAGGGCCACCGAAATAAAAAGACATTCCGGGTTTGCGGTCGTTTCACCGCCTACGATGGCCACGCCGTGTTTTTTGGCGAGGCCACTCATGCCGCCGTAAACTTTTTCGACGGCTTCCGGCTGGAAATGTTCCGGCAGTCCGATGGTCACCACCGCGGCGGCCGGCGTTCCGGCCATGGCCGCGATGTCGCTGAGACAACGTGCGAGCGCCTTGCGCCCGATTTTTTCAGGCGGTGTGTTTTTTTTGAAATGAACCCCTTCCACGACGGCGTCGGTTTTAAACAGGAACAGTTTGTCCGGCAGGCCGAAATCCAGCACGGCGCAATCGTCACCCGCGCCGGTCACCACGGTTTGATTGCCGGGCAGGGCCTTTGTCAGCCGGGCGATGAGTTCAAATTCATTCACGTTGGCCCCGGTTTCATTTCGTTTTGGAACAGGCAAAGCAGGATGAGATTCACTGCATTAAAAAATGCGTGCGCGATGATGGGTGCGAGCAAATGGTCGGTCTTTTCGTAAAGCCATGTCAATACCAGTGCCAGCAGAAACAACGCCACGAACGCCGCTGCGTCCCAATGGATCAGGGCAAACAGAAAGCTGACGCCGAACCAGGCCAGGCGCGGCCGGCCGAGCTGCTTGACGAATGGATATAACATGCCGCGGAAGATGAATTCCTCGGCCACCGGGGCGACAATCACCGTGAACACGCCCAGGTAAATGCGCAACCACCACGTTTTGGCACCGGTCAGCACCAGTACGGCAGTCTCCGTTTGAGGCGCCCAGCCCATTTTGGTGAGCGTGAGAATGGACACGTATTGCACCAGCAACACCGCTGGCGGCAAAAAAATAATCACGACCGGCACGAGCGGAGACCAGGCGCGGTTGAATTCCGCCCGGTGCCAGCCGAAGGCGTCGCGCCAGTTCACTTGATGCAGCCGCAAAAAAATGAAAATCAACACCCATGTCATGCCCTGGAAAGCCAGCGTGCCGATTACAATCGCGCCGGGCTCTCCCGGCGTTTGAAACGCGGCGAACCCGGCCTTTTGCAGCAGACCGATGAGGGTCAGTCCCAGGCACAGGCTGACCAGTTGCGCCACGCCGAACCAGATGACCATTTCCCAGCGCCAGGGTTTGGCGGATAACATGCCGACAGCCTAGTGCAACCCCATCTGACTGACGACGCAAAATTGGCCTCGCTTTTCATTTTGCCGACGTATCCGGTCCGCCCTATCTTCGGGCAAATGGTCGTCGAACGTGCAAACCGCCTGGCCCGCGAGAAATCGCCCTATTTGCTCCAGCACGCCCGTAACCCCGTGGACTGGTTCGCCTGGGGCGACGAGGCATTTGCCCGGGCGCGCGGGGAAAACAAGCCGGTTTTTTTGAGCATCGGCTACTCGACCTGCCATTGGTGCCATGTCATGGAACGTGAATCGTTCGAGGACGAAAAAGTTGCCGCCTTTCTCAAGGCTCATTTCGTCAGCATCAAGGTGGACCGCGAGGAACGGCCGGACGTGGACAAAATTTACATGACGTTCGTCCAGGCCACGACCGGTGGTGGCGGCTGGCCGCTCAACGTTTTTCTGACGCCGGACTTGAAACCGTTCTTTGGCGGCACTTATTTCCCGCCGGACCACCGTCATGGCCGGCCGGGGTTCCTGCAATTGCTTCAACAAATTGACGGGCTGTGGCGGGAACACCGGGGCGAACTCACGGACTCCGCCGATGAAATTCAAGCGCGGCTGGCGGCGGCAACCGCCGGTTCGGCGGGGTCGAATCTCCTGCTGACGGCGGACGTATTACGCCACGCCACAACCGTTTTCAAGTCGGCCTACGACCCGCACCACGGCGGGTTCGGCGGCGCCCCGAAATTTCCGCAACCCAGTGTGCCGCTGCTTTTGCTTCGTTGCGCCGGACGTTTTCAAGATGACGAAGCCGTGCGCATGGTTCTGCACACGTGCGGGCGCATGACCGCCGGCGGCATTCACGATCAACTCGGCGGCGGGTTCGCGCGCTATGCGGTGGATGCCGCATGGCTGGTGCCGCATTTCGAGAAGATGCTCTATGACAATGCCCAACTCGCGCAGCTCTACCTCGACGCGCATCTGGTTTCCACCTCCCGGATGCCCGACGCCGGTCCTGAAACTCCGTTCGCCGATACCGCCCGCGACATTCTCGACTACGTTTTGCGTGACCTGACGCATCCTGAAGGCGGCTTCTACTCCGCCGAGGACGCTGACAGCGAAGGCCACGAGGGGAAATTTTACTGCTGGACGAAAGATGAACTCTCGCGACTGTTGACCGGCGAGGAGTTCGCTGTGGTGGTCCGCGGTTTCGGCATCACGGAAAATGGGAACTTCGTTGACCACAGCCATCCCCATCCATTGCCGGGACAAAATGTGCTGAGCCTGGTCGATTCCAATCTGACCGATGCCGAAAAACGCGGGCTCATTTCCGCCAAAGCAAAAATGCTTGAGGCGCGCCACCGGCGCGTCCGTCCGCATCTCGATGATAAAATCCTCGTTTCCTGGAACGGTTTGATGCTGGGCGCCATGGCGCGCGCGTACGCCGTGCTCGGCGACGCAAAATATCGGGCGGCGGCCGGAAAAAATCTGACGTTTCTCCAGGACAAATTGTGGGACGAAAAAAACCGGACGTTGTTTCATCGCTGGCGCGACGGTGCGCGCGACCACGTGCAATTGCTCGAAGGCTACGCGTTCCTGCTCGCCGGGGTCGTTGATCTCTACGAAGCCACGCTGGAACCAAAACCGCTTGATTTTGCCGTTGCCCTCGCCGAAGCGATGATTGTGAAATTTTACGATGCCGCCAATGGCGGTTTCTGGCAAGGAGACGCCGAGGCGAAGGATTTGATCCTGCGCATGAAGGACGATTACGACGGCGCCGAGCCGTCCGGCAACTCCGTCGCCACGCTGGCCTTGTTGAAGCTCGCCGCCATCACCGGCCGCGAAGATTTGCGGCGGCCGGCGGAAACAACATTGCGATTATTCGCGCACCGGCTGCAGAACTTTCCGCAAGCCATGCCGTTCCTGTTGCAGGCGGTGGATTTTTGGCTGGAGGAGCCACTGCAGGTGGTCATTGCCGGCGATCCGGCGGACGCCGGGACCCGTGAATTGCTGCGCGCCGCGCATTCGGTCTATCAGCCAAAAAAAATCGTTCTGGGGAACCGGGGCGCCGTCGGCGAATTCGTGCAGACTTTGCCCGCCAAAAACGGGGCGATGGCCTACCTGTGCACCGGCACCGCCTGTCAGCCGCCGACGAGCCGGCCGGAGGAACTGCGCCGGCTGCTTCGCTGACCACGCAATGGATGGTGTTGAATTATTTCGGGACAGTTTTCCGGGCTGCATCTGTGTCCATCGAATCGGGGTCCTCCCTTTATCCTTAATTTTTTGCGGAAAGTGATGCTGGTGTTTTTATTTCGGGAACGGCATGGAATTTGCGCGGGAACCGGCGTCACCAGACGTACATCTATGAAGTTCTCTTTTGAGGTAGGCGAATTGGAAAAACACCGTGTCGACTTTAATTTCAACCAGCTTTGCGGCACCCTGCTCATCCGCGTGGACGACAAGCCCGTTCACCGGGCCACCCGCCTTTTAAACGAGCCGATTCACGAAGTTTTCGATTTCATGGTCGGCGACGCCGAGCGATGGCCGGTGCGGATTGAGAAGCGGCGCAAACCATTGTTCGGTTCCCGCAATGTTCTCTACGTGAACCATCGCCTGACGCGGGTGGTGGAGGGGTTTTAGTCGCTGGCGGGGTCGCCGCCGGATTCGCTGCCCCGTTCGTGCGGCGACTCTCTGTGGCCGCGCGGCGGCTGAATTCTCCGCAACGCCCGGCGCAACGAGTCAATTTCGCGCTCATCGCCGGATTTCTGGCGTTCGGCCAATTCAACCAGTTCCAGCACTTCCTCCATCTGTTCCAAAGCCTGTTCAAGAGATTCGACAATTTGCCGCACTTCGTCGGCCGCCCGGCTGATGGCGGAAACATCTTTCCCTGCCGGAATCATGGCTGGGGGTGGCGGTCCGGGCGCAGCCGTTTCCTCACCGGCGGTCGGATCCACCTGTGCGGCTGGTTCGGACGGGCGTGGACCCCGCCCGCGCCCGCGCCCGCCGCGGCGGCCCCGTCGCCGTCCGCCCCCTAAACTTCGCGGCGGCGCGGCAGGGTTCGATTCGGTCGGTTGTTCTTCCGGTGAAACCATTTCTCCCGCGAGCATGACGTGTCGGCAGGCAGAAAGGCAATCGCGAATTACGATTACTTTTTCACAAACAAAGCAAGCGAGGCGGTGTAACCGTGGAGGAAGTTTTTTTCGCCGACCGGGCCAATTTCGCCGTTGCAGAAAAACCCGGTAAGGCCGAGCGGGCCGAGCCGCTGTTGCACCAACTCGGCGTCATGATTTGGCCGGCCAAACAGGTTCTGGCCGCGGCCATTGCAGGAGCAGAGGCAACCGCCGTAAATGACCGTGCCGGCGAGCTGGTTTTTGGCGCGGACCAGGAGTTCGCTCATGTCTTCGGTCGCCGCCGCGGCGTCGCGCCGCTGGAACTGCATGGTTTGCCCCGCCCGGGGCATGGCGCCCACGGACAGCACGCCCGAGTTCGGGTCACCCCCAATGAGGTTGCGCACGAGGAAATCGCCCCGATGAAAGTCTTCG
>JAJPJM010000018.1 GCA_021324235.1 Verrucomicrobiota bacterium | reverse complement strand
GCCAAGGAAACCCTGCACGGCATCAATCCGAATTGCGAAGTCGTCCTCCATAACACGCGCATCACTTCCGAAAACGCGCTCGAGATCATCCGGCCTTACGACATCGTGGTGGACGGCACCGATAATTTCCCGACGCGCTATCTCACGAACGACGCCTGCGTGCTGTTGAAGAAGCCGAACGTTTATGGCTCCATCTTTCGTTTTGAAGGACAGGCCAGTGTGTTTGCCCCGCATCTGGGCGGGCCCTGTTACCGTTGTCTGTATCCCGAACCGCCGCCGCCCGGCATGGTGCCGAGTTGCGCCGAAGGCGGCGTGCTCGGCGTGTTGCCCGGCATCATCGGCTGCATCCAGGCCACGGAAATTTTGAAACTCGCCATCGGCAAAGGCAGTTCGCTCGTCGGCCGGTTGCTCCTGTTCAATGCGCTCGACATGAAGTTCCGCGAATTAAAATTGCGGCGCGACCCGGAATGCCCCGTTTGCGGCGGGCATCCGACCATCAGGGAGTTGATTGATTACGAAATGTTCTGCGGCATCGTGCCCGCGCCAGTGACAGCGAATCCCGACGAAGTGACGGTGCAGGACATGAAGAAGGCGCTGGATGATCCGAAGCTCGGCATCAAGGTCATCGACATCCGCGAGCCGGACGAATACGAGATTGCGCACATTGACGGCGTGCCGCTGCTGCCCATGAGCCAGCTCCAGCAACGCTTCACCGAACTGGACCCCAACCAGCAGTATTACCTGCATTGCAAGGTCGGCACGCGTTCGCTTCAGGCCATCGGCTTCCTGAAACAACAGGGGTTCAAATACCTCAAAAGTGTCAAAGGCGGCATCAATGCCTGGTCGGAGGAAATTGATTCCAACGTGCCGAGATATTAAGACAGGGACGTTAGCCGCTTAAATTTTGACTTGAATCCGCAGCAAAAACCTGCATGATGGGGCTATCATGCAAACGGAACGAAAAATCGGATTCGTTTCCAAAGTTGTCCTGGCGGGTTCGCTTCTTTTTTTGATTCCTTCGATTCCGGTCATCGCAGGAAATTATGTCGTTGCCTGGGGTGATAATACCGATGGCGAGACCAATGTTCCTGCCGCGGCCACCAATGTGATGGCCATTGCTGCCGGAGACGAGTACAGCCTGGCTTTGGAAGGTGACGGCACCGTGATTGCCTGGGGAAAAACAACTGCGGTTCCAACCGGATTGAGCAATGTAGTCGCAATCGCAGCCGGGGACGGTCAGAATCTCGCATTGAAAAGTGATGGAACCATTGTCGCTTGGGGAATTCCTCGCACACCGAGTTACACCAACGTCCCGCCGGGTTTGAGTAACGTGGTGGCGATTGCCTGTGGCGACGAACATAATCTCGCGCTCAAAGCCGACGGAACGGTGGTTGCCTGGGGCGCCAATTATTCCGGGCAGACGAATATTCCGGCCAATCTGAGCAATGTCGTGGCGATTGTGGCCGGCAACACCGGCAATCTCGCCATTAAGAGTGACGGCACGACGTGGGGCTCGGGAACTTTTACGAATATCATCAGTACCTATTCCAATGTGGTGGCGGGAGCGCTCGTAGCCAATGGGAATTATCAAGGCGCGGTCGTGACGGGAGACGGCTCCGCTTACGCCTGGGGTTATCCCAGCGGAACCAATATCACCGTCGTTTCCAATGTCACGGCTGTGGTCGGTCGCAGCGGATTCAATCAGGCGGGTGCCGTCTGGGCATTGCGAAGAGATGGCACCCTGGCCGGCCTCGGCAGCTCATACCTGGGGCAAACAAACGTTTATATGAACCTTTCCAATGTGCTGGCGATTGCGATCGGTTATACGCACCACCTGGCCATCGTCGGCAACGGCTTTCCCAGACCCATTGAGCCGATTCTGAACGCGGGTTTCAATAATGGTCAATTTGCCATCGCCCAACCCACTTCACTCGGACGCTCGTATTGGCTTGAATACAAAAATTCGTTCACGGATGGCTGGCAGATGTTTCCGCCAACCCCCGGCAATGGGAATACGCAAACCCTGACCGACTCGAATCCGCCGCCGGCACAGCGATTCTATCGCGTTCGCGTCGGACAATAATTCCTCGCCTCTCGCTATTTTTCTTTTGTCGGATATAGTGTTCCCGGCATGAACGACGATTTGCAAAAACGCATCCGGGCCGCGCTCGCCAGTCCGCAAAACATGGGCGAACTGGCCGGCGCCGACGCCGTCGGCACGGTCGGCAACGCCGATTGCGGCGAGATGCTGCGCCTGTGGGTGAAATTCAAGGAACAAAACGGTAAAAAGGTCATCGACCGCGCCACCTTTCAATCCTTCGGCTGCGAAACCGCCATCGCCGTCGCCAGTCTCGCCACGGAATTGATTCGCGGCAAAACCGCCGAGGAGGCACTCGCGCTCAAGACCGGGGAACTCGCCGGCGAACTCGGCCCGCTGCCACCCATGAAAATTCATTGCGCCCAGCTCGTCGAAGGCGCGCTGCGCTCGGCCTTGGAACCCCAAAACGCAGAACCAAAACCCGCTGGACCAGCCAATGCCCCGACCTTGCTCGACAGTTTTTCCAAACCGAAAGAAGGCGTGAAGCTGACGTTTCTGGACGAAGAAAAAAGGTAGGGACGAGCCGCCGGCTCGTCCGCGACTTCGAGCGCGCGAACCACGCGTCGCCACGATTTTCCGCTTCCCAAGTGCGACGCTTTCATTAATGTTCCCGTAATCGAAAGGACTGCTTATGAAAATAATTCAGGAATTCAAGGCGTTCGCCATGCGCGGCAATGTGGTGGACCTCGCCGTCGGCGTCATCATCGGCACGGCATTCGGAAAAATCGTCAGCTCCCTGGTGTCGGACGTCATCATGCCACCAATCGGGCGGCTGATCGGAAACCTCGACTTCACCAACCTTTATGTGTCGTTGTCGGACAAGGTCGCGCAGGCACAGGCCGCCTATGCCGCGGCGAACAACGGCGCTCATCTGCCGCTGCTCGACGCGCAAAAGGCCGGACCGGTGCTGGCGTGGGGCGATTTTGTCACCGTCACGCTCAACTTCATCATCGTGGCGTTCTGTATTTTCCTGATGATTAAACTCATGAACAAGATGATCCGCCATGAGGAAGCCGCGGCCCCGCCCACGCCTACGGAACAACTCCTCACCGAAATCCGCGACCTGCTCAAGAGCCGGCCGTAGCTTGGCAGGGCTCGTTCTCCGAACGAGCCGCCCGGCGCGCTGGGACAGCGCGCCCCACCTTTAGGTCTGCTCCCGCAATTTTTTCAATGCCGCCAGGGCCGCGTCGCTCTCGGCGGCTTTTTTGCTTTTACCCGAACCGCGCGCCAGTTCCACGCCGCCGTGCTGCACAGTGCACTCAAATACCCGATCGTGGTCCGGTCCGGTGGTGGAGACGACGTGATAGGCCGGCGCTTCGGGCGAACGTGCCTGCAACAACTCCTGCAATTCGCCCTTCGGATTCTCAATGGTGGGCGGCACGTTTAATTTGCCGAAGGCGGCGCTGAATTCGCGCAAAACAAACTCCCGCGCCGCCTCAAAACCGCCATCCAGAAAAATTGCGCCCAGCAGGGACTCAAATGTGTCCGCCAGCGCAGACGCACGCTCCCGCCCGCCACTGGCCTCCTCGCCCCGGCTGAGAATCAGGTGGACGCCGATCCCGAGTGCGCGGGCGTGTTCGGCCAGCGTGCGGCGGTTGACCAGCTTGGCGCGCGCCTTGGTCAACGGCCCTTCGTTGAACGCGGGAAATTTTTCGTAAAGGGCGTGGGTCAGGACCAATTGCAGCACCGCGTCGCCCAGAAATTCCAACCGCTGATTGTGCGCCGTTGGCTCCCCGCTTTCATGCGCCACAGACGGATGTGTCAGCGCCAGCCGCAGCCGGCCCTCGTCGCGAAACGTGTAGCCCAGATGCGTTTGAAGATCGGCAAGGGACATGAATTATTTCGGGAACAACGAACATTGAACATCGAACTCTGAACGCCAAAGTTCCCCGACACCAAGGCATTCGAGGTTGGGTGTTCGAGGTTGGATGTTCGAGGTTCTCAATTTTGAACAATGGGCTGATTTTCCGGTACGGGTGCAGGACCTTCGCCAGCGGGTTGCGGCGCCGGTGGATTCAATCCGCCCTCGAGCAGCGCCGCCACGTCGCGCTGGACCGTTTCCAGTTGGTCCAGCCGCAGGGCCGGATCGGTGATGGTGAAGATATCGCCGGTCCCGGGCTGTTCGTAGATGAACACGCGCTTGCCGTCGCGGACGACTTCTTCCTTCACCTTGAGCACGCGCTTGCGTTCGAGCATGACGGCCAGGATGTAACCGGCGGGCACGTAACGCGGGTCTTTTTGCTCGATGAGCTTTCGCAGCAACGTCTCGGCGGTGTCCTTTTGAATCGCGTCCACCGCCGGCGCGGGCGCTTCATAAACACCCTGCCAGTGGGAAATGAACCCTTTGCGTTCGCGCGCGCCGTCGCTGAACTGGCTTTGCCAGCAGGCCTCGCAGACGTCCATGCGGCGCAGATTTTCCGCGTGCTCGTCGAAGAGCAGTGTATGAAACGCCTCGCGATCGGCGAACGGCCTGCTGCACGCCTCGCACACCACCGCGCGGGATTGAATGTTCCAATTGTCCATGAACCCGGAAATTTAACCACGAATGAGGTGGATGGACACGAAGAAATTTTCTGTTTTGACACGGAGTACACGGATTTAAAATCATGAATTGCGTTTTGGGAATCCGTGGAAATCCGTGAAATCCGTGTCTAGCCGGCGAAATCAAAATCCGAGCAGCTCATGAAATAATGACAGCGCGGACAACGCAGTTTGCACTTCTCGTTGATCAACTCATGCCCGCACTGTGGGCAAAACCGCCAATGCTCGCCGGAGATGTTTGTGTCTGACGGCGTGGGGCAGTCGTCTTGACGAAGTTTGTCGGAAGAAGTTGAATCAGGCTGCGACTTCACAATAGGAAGCCTGTGATTGCGGTTCGGGAATTTCCTCTCCAGCCAGACGCAGACCTTCGATGTGAAACTCAATGGTACCCTGCATTTCTTTTTCTACTTCCTTGCGGGTACGTCCGGTGGCAACACAACCCGGCAAATCCGGCGAGTAGGCCGAGAAACCCGTGGCGGTCTTTTCGATGATGACTAGGTAACGGCTCATTTGAGTCCTGACTGCTTAAGGATACTGTTTTTTGTGCCGGGCGCAAGGTCGTCACCGGGTTTTCCGGCAATGGTCACCAAACCGCGCTTTTGCGGATGTTTGTATTGACGATGGCTGCCACGCGTGCGGTCAAGGTACCAACCGTCGTCTTCGATGAGTTTGATAACTGCACGTGACTCCCGCGCATATTCGTACAAACCGCAAGCTTGCAGTTCGGCTCCGGATTTTACACCGCTAAAATCGTAATCTAAGACAGTCAACTTTTGTTCCTTCATTTCAACACGGTGGTCGTGGCCCAAGTTCTATTGCGCCCGTCCAAATTTTTTCTCCAGCTCGCGGTAATTCATCTCAATCAGTGTTGGGCGGCCGTGCGGACAGGTGTAAGGCATGGCGCAACGGCGCAAATCCTCGACGAGATTCTCCAGCTCCAGGCCACCGAGCGGGTCGTTGGCTTTCACCGCATGGCGGCAGACGGTCTTGGCCACGGTGTGTTCCCCCAGCCGCGCCAGGTTGACCTCGCGCCCGGCGGCGCGCAATTCGTCCACGAGGTCGAACACAAACCGGCGCGGGTCGGCGGCCTTCACGAACGGCGGCAAGGCGTCGAGCAGAAACGTCCGCTCACCAAATTCACTCAGGCCGACGCCGAGTTTGCCCAGCACGGCCAGTTGCTCACGCAGGAACTGGGCGTCGCGCGGCGGCAGTTCAATGGTCTCCGGCAACAGCAGTTTCTGGGACGGCGCCGAACCGCCCTGTTCGATGCGATTGAGCATCTGCTCAAACAAAATCCGCTCGTGCGCCGCGTGCTGGTCCAGCAAGACCAGCCCGCGATCGGATTCCAGCAGGACGTAAAGTTTGCCGATGACGCCGACGAGCCGGAGCGGAACGTTGAGCAGCGGCGTCGTTGCCGAAGATGGAAGTTGGGAGATGGCAGATGGGGAGGTGCCCGCGGATTTCATTGATGGCGCAGACTCAACAGCGGGCGCGAAACCCATTCGTAATGGCGTTTGTTGGACTGGGTTTGGCGGTTCAACCACCGGCAACGACTTCAATTTTTCGGGAAAGTTTGGCAAGGCTGGTGAAGAAAATTCCGGCGCGGGTTTTGTTTCAACCGATCTCCCGATTGTTTCAGTCTGGCCTTCGCCGCGTTTTTGCGTCTCTGCGCCAGGATTTGTTTCAGGCTTCTCCGGTTCGGCATGGAATGCGAGCAACGTTTCCTTGACCGCCTGGCCGACCAGTTTCCGGATTTCAAATTCGCGATGAAATTTTACCTCGCGCTTGGCCGGATGAATGTTCACGTCCACCGCCGCCGGATCAATTTCCAGGAACAGGCAGCAGACCGGATAACGGCCCTTCATCAACGAAGTGTGATAACCTTCGATGAGCGCGTAGTTGAGCCCGCGATTTTCCACCGGCCGGCGGTTCACATAGACAAACTGGCTGTCGCGCGTCGTGCGCGAAGCGCCCGGTGCGCCGATCAGGCCCCAGATCCGGATTTGGGATTTGGCGTCTGGCGTCGGGGAGTTTTCCGGGTGGGCGGTTTCAAACATTTCAGCGGCTTCCGGCTTGAAATCTTCGGCCAAAGACGCCGAAAAATTGACGGCCAGAAGTTTTTCATCCCCGAGCAGGGCGCGGAAACGTTCGCGCAGGGCGTCGATCCGGCCGGAAACGGCCGCGCCGGATTTGACGGCGGGCAGTTGCCAGATGGTGCGGCCATCCTTCACAAACGTGAACGCGACTTCGGCATAGGCCAGCGCGGCCAAGGTCAGGTAATGCTGGATATGCGCCGCCTCGGTTTCCTCCGTCCTTAGAAATTTCCGGCGCGCGGGCAGGTTGAAGAAAAGCTGCCGGACTTCCACGCTCGTGCCGGTCGCGCTGCCGGCGGCCTTGACCTCGGCGATCTTCCCGCCGTTGACGATGATTTGCGTGCCTTCGGGCGAATGACCGTCGCGCTCGCGCGTGGTCAGGATGAACCGGCTGACGCTGGCGATGCTGGGCAGGGCCTCGCCGCGAAAACCCATCGTGGCGATGGCCGCCAAATCCTCCGCGCGCTGGATTTTGCTGGTGGCATGGCGTTCGAGGCAGAGCAGCGCGTCGTCCCGGCTCATACCCGCGCCGTCGTCGGTCCCCCGTACCAGACTGCGGCCACCGGCCTGGATCTCGACCGAAACGCGGGCCGCCAGCGCATCGAGCGCGTTTTCGACCAGCTCCTTCACGACACTGGCGGGGCGCTCCACCACTTCGCCGGCGGCGATTTGGTTGGCGACGTGTTCGGGCAACAGGCGAATCCGGTTCATTGTTCGTTAAACCGTTAAAGGGTTGAGGCGTTGAAGCGGGATGTCCAGAGGAATTGCAACTTCGTCCCAACCCGTCAACTCTTCGACCCGTCAACGTTCTTCGCCCGCGGCAGTGTGAAGTAGAAAATCGCGCCGTGCCCCGGCTCGTGGCGTACCGCCATCCGGCCGCCATGGTCTTCGACGATTTTTTTACAGATGGAGAGGCCGAGGCCGCTCCCGTGGGGTTTGCCATGCGTCGCAAAGGGTTGAAACAACCGGTCGGCGATTTCCGGCGCGATGCCCGGGCCGGTGTCCTCCATTTCCGTAACGACTTCGCGGTCGTTCTCCCGAAACCGCAGAAAAATGGCGCCGCCACCGGGCATGACATCCATGGCGTTGTGGAGCAGGTTGAAGAAAACCCGGCGCAGACGGCGGGCATCCAGCCGGAAGGGAACGGCCGGCGGATCATTTTGCAGTTCGATGCGCGCGGATTTGACCCGGGCATCCGCTTCCAGTCCGGGCAACAGCCCGGTCACGAACTGGCGGTAATCGGCGGAAACGAACGCCGCCGGGGTGGCCGCACCCTGCGTGAATTCCAGGATATCGCCGATCATTCCCTTGATGTTGTCGATTTGCTGGTGGATGTAGCCGAGCGATTGCGCACGTTTCTCCGGCGTGATGCCGGGACGATCCAGCGTCTCGGTGGCCAGGCTGATGACGGTCAGGGGACTCTTCAAATCGTGCAGGATCGAACGGGCGAAATTGCCAACGACCGCCAGGCGCTCGGCCTGGATAATTTCACGGAGATGGAGCTGGTTAAAATCGCGCAGGCGCCGGCTGATTTCCTGCAGCACGTTAAACGCCAGACCCGGTGAACGTTTGAGCAGGGCGAGCATCTCGTCGCGGGGAATGAAATAGACCCGCGCGTCCTTCACGGCGGTGGCAGTGGCCGAACGCGGTAGGTCTTCGATCACGGCCATCTCGCCGAAAATTTCGCCGGGACCCAGGCGGGAAAACACCCGGCGATTCTGTAAATCCGTGAGATGCGCAATTTCCACCAGACCGTCCCGGATGACATAGACACCATTGCCCGGGTCGCCTTCGCGAAAAATCTCCTGCCCGGCGGCGAATTGCCGTTCCCGCGCGATGCGGCGCAGGTCCTGCCATTCGCCGGGATTCAAACCCTGAAAAAGGGCCACTGATTCCAGTTCGGCCATAACGGGAATTTATGGAAAAGTTTAACGGCGTAAAGTCCGGAAAGGGGCGGGAGCCTGAAAAACACCGCAAAAGAACGATAACTTGTTGACAAAGGTTTACAAAAAAGTAACATTGATGCATTCGGGTGGCAGTACGTTTCTTCAGCGGGGTTCCCCACCCCCACCTCCTTGGCGTCTGC
>JAJPJM010000168.1 GCA_021324235.1 Verrucomicrobiota bacterium | reverse complement strand
GGCAGGTCCCGGACGGATTTCTTCTCCGCGTTGGGATTGGCGGTCAGTTGGGGCGCCGATTGTTTGAACAAGGCCAGTTCCTCCGGCGTATAGGGAATCGGCTGCGCCTCGTCCACGGCGATCCGGGCGCGCAACGTGTCCACCTGTTGCGCCAGCGCGTCAATTTGCGCCGCCGCGTTCTGGCCTTTGGAGCCGTAGAGCTTCTGGTTCGCATCGCCGAGCCGGGCCAGCAAATCATCGCGCTCCTGTTTCAGCTCGCGGATTTGCGCCTCGTATTCCGCCGAACTGGGCCCCGCCCCCGGCGCCGGGTTCGCCGACGGGACCTGCAATTGTTTCACCCGGTTTTCCAGCGCGATCTTTTCGAGCGAGTTCACCTCCGCCGCCGATTGCAGCGCGGCAATCTGTGTCTGCGCCCGGGCCATGTCGGCGGCCAGATTGCCGGCGGGCAGAACGGCCGCCGGGGTGGCCTTGAGGCTGGCCATCTGTTGCTTGAGCAATTCATTTTCCTGGCGCAACGCCTCCGCCGCATCCGCGCTCGTCAACAACGACTGCAGGCGGGTTTGCAACGACTGATTTTCCAATGCCAGTTGGTCGGCCCGCGCCGTCTGGACGGCCAGCTTTTGGTTGGCCTCCGCCAGCGCCTGTTTCAACAGGTCAACGGTTCTGGCATCCACGCCCGTCGCCGCATTGCCGTTGCCCTGCCCCAGACTCACCTTCAGCAAATCGTTTTCCTTCATCAAAAACCGGAGTTGCTCCTGCACCTGGGCAAACTCGGCCGGCGACACCGTTGCCGGCTGCTCCGTCAACGCCTCCTTCAATTTGGCCTGCAGCGTCTCATTGTCGGTTTGCAACCGTTTGACCTGCTCATGCAGGGCGCCGAGCTGCGCTTCCAGTTCGGCGTTGGCCGCTGCCGCCGCTGCCGCCGGAGCCGCCACCGTTGGGGCCGGCGCGCTGGAGGTCACAGGCGCCGAGACCGCAGCTGGCGGCATGTTCGTGGATGGGAGCTTGGCGGTCATTTCAGCGATTTTATCCGCCAGATATTCCAACCGGAAATTGACTATCCTGGGGTTCCAGTCCGGAAACGCCTTTTGAAACCGTTGCAGGTCGTTCTGCGCCTCGACATAGTCGTCCAATGCCCGGCGCGGCTCGCCTGAATTATCGAACGCGTCCGCCTGCTGCATCAGGGCGTAAATGATGAGGTATTGATCGTCGGGATTCTCCTGCGCGCGTGCCGGCAATGACAGGCCCAGAATCAAAACGACAAATACAGCCAAGCGTTTCATGCTGGCAAAATACTCCAAGCGAACATGATTTGGCAACGCCGACCGTTATGCCCCTAGCCTGCCTTCGTAATCTTAATCCTAATCCCATGCCTGGAACGGGTAAGATTAAGATCAGGAATAGGATTAAGATATTGGCCTGCCGACTCACCGATTGACCTGTTCCGCGGGTTCTGTTATCGTTTCGCCACTTAAAACGCGCCATGAACACCGCGCTTACCCAGCACGTGCTGGTCTTGAACCGGCTATGGCAGGCGGTCAACGTCTGCACCGCCCGGCGTGCACTCGCACTGTTGTTTCAGGGCCACGCGCAAGTGGTCCTCGACGGTGACGACGGCTCGTTCCATACATTTAATTTCGATCAATGGCGCGATCTCTCGCAAAACGCGCCGCACGAGGAATCCGTCCGGGCCATTTCCTTCCGCGTCCGCGTGCCGCGCATCATCCTGCTGCTCATCTACGACCGGCTGCCGAAGAAGGAAGTCAAATTCACGCGCCACAATATTTTCGAGCGGGACAAAAATACCTGTCAATACTGCGGCCGGGTGTGCGACCGGAAGGATTTGAACCTGGACCACGTCATTCCGCGTGATCGCGGCGGGCCGACGACGTGGGAAAACATTGTTTGTTCCTGCATCGAGTGCAACACCCAGAAGGCCAATCGCACGCCGCAGGAAGCCGCGCTGCATCTCATCCGCAAACCCAAGCGGCCGAAATGGCGGCCGTTCGTGCAGATCAACTTCAGCCTGCATCGGCACGACAGTTGGAAACACTTCATCGACCTCGCTTACTGGAACGTCGAATTGGGCGAAGAAGTCGAGTGACGGCCCCCGCCCGTTTACGAGGTTTGATTTACGATTCACGAGGCCATTCCCCGGCCGGGTCTGCGCGCGTAAATCGCCTATCGCAAATCAGAAATAATGAGCCTTCGCGCGCCGGCGGCCGTGCTTGACGCGGGCAGCGCCGAGATTGACAGGCCATCGACAGGAAAGGTAACATGGCTCAAATGGCGTGTTCGTCTATCGGTTAGGACGCTGGATTCTCAATCCGGAAAGACGGGTTCGATTCCCGTACGCGCTACCATCCCATTCGCTGTGCCGGCGGGCGATTTCATCGTCCCTGGCCGGCCAGGTGTTCTTCTCCCGGAATCCCCTCCAACCGGCAATTCACCCCGGTTTTTCCAATTATCTGCATATTTTTTTTGCAATTTCCACGTTGACTCTGGCATTGTAACTGCATCAGACGCATTGGAGACGGCAGTTTAGAGAGCTTATCTCGAATCCAAACATGAGCTGGTACTACGTCGAACAAGGCGCGCAAGCCGGGCCGGTCAATAACGAACAGTTTGCCGAGCTGGTTCGGAATGGAAAAATCCAGCCCGATACCCTCGTCTGGCGTGAAGGCATGACTGCCTGGATGCCTTATCGTGAAGCCAGGGTGGAATCCCCGTCACCGTCAGCGCTCGGCCCCGGCGGCGGCGCAAACCCGGCAATGGAAGAGGCGGCGGAAGCCGTTTGCACCGAATGCGGCAAGCTCTTTCCGACGCAGGACATGATCCGGCATGGCAAGTCCCACGTCTGCGCCAATTGCAAACCGGTCTTCATCCAAAAGCTCGCCGAAGGCGCGCCCATGAATACCGGGGAACTGAATTATGCCGGATTTTGGATTCGTTTTGCGGCGAAATTCCTGGACGGCTTGATCCTGGGTGTGCCCTTCATGGTGGTTTTTTTCCTGGTGTTGATTCCGCAGGCGCGCACCGGCACGCCGACCGAACCGAATTTTCTCCCCTTGACGCTCCAGTTCGGATTCATCTTCATTCAAATGGCCTATCAAATCTTTTTCCTGGGGAAATTTGGCGCCACCCCCGGCAAAATGCTGTGCAAATTGAAGGTGGTGACGGCGGAGGGCGAACGCATCGGTTATGGCCGGGCGACCGGACGGTTTTTTTCTGAAATACTCAGCGGCATGATCTGTTACATCGGATACATCATCGTCGCGTTCGACGGGCAGAAGCGGGCTTTGCACGATTACATCTGCAACACCCGTGTGATTTATAAAAACGGATGAACACGCCCATCCAGTGCCCCCGCTGCCAGGCCTGGTTGCTGGAAGGGGTTTTCAATCAACCCGAACTGGTTCCGTGTCCCGCCTGCGGAGTCCCCTTGCAGACCGAAATCTTTCCCGCGTTCTTTCGTCCCATCAATCCCGGACGCGCCGGTGAAGCCGTCATGGTGGAAGGCGAATCCAGTTGTTTCTACCATCCGCAGAAAAAAGCGGTCAGGCCGTGCGACGGCTGCGGCCGTTTCCTCTGCGCCCTGTGCGATTGCGAATTCAATGGACAGCATTTTTGTCCGGCCTGCCTGGAAACGGGAAAGACCAGGGGCCGGATCAAAAACCTGGAAAACCAGCGCATGCGCTACGACAGTATCGCCCTGGCGCTGGCGATTTACCCGCTGTTACTGTTTTATTTCACCCTGATTACCGCGCCCATTTCGCTGTTTGTCGCCATCCGTTACTGGAACGCGCCGCGCAGCCTCGTGCACCGGACGAGAATTCGCCATGTCGCCGCCATCACCCTGGCCTTGCTGCAAATGACCGGCTGGGGACTGCTCTTTATCACCCTGGCCAGCCATCACCGCTCCTGACCCATGCCCAAAGCCGAATACCAGCGTCTGACCCGGGCCCAATCCCGGTCGGGAATCGCCGACGCTTTAATGTCCCGTTCAAGCCTGTGGCTGGGTCAGGACCATCTGCTCTGCGTCGACTCCGGCGGTTTTACGGAAACCTACAAGCGTTTTTATTTTCGCGACATCCAGGCCTTCACGCTGGTGGCCTCAAGACGCCGGGCCATTTTAAACTGGATCCTGCTGGTTCCAACCGTGCCCTGCCTGGCCTGGCTGCTGACCATACTGGTTTCCCAGCCGGTCCCGGACAGGGGAATGGTCATCACGCTGGCGATTCTCACCTCGATTTTTGCCCTGCCATTGTTGATCAACAATCTGCTTGGCCCAACGTGCACCTGCCGGCTCCGCACGGCGGTTCAAGTCGAGGAAGTGCCTTCCCTGTGCCGGCTGCGCCGCGCCCGCAAAGTGCTCGGCCGGATCCGCCCGCTCATCGCGGCCGCGCAGGGGGGCGAGGTTCCGACGGAAATTATTTCCACCCGGATGCGCGAGCTGTTTCAAACTCAAGCGGTCACCACGCCGACGGAAGCCGTTGCCGGCCAACCCGGCGCCCCGCCGCCGGCGGTTGCCTGAATCGATCATCGTTTGAATCATGCAAAATCTGGTCCACCAGCGTTGTTTCAACCATGCCACGCGCGAGGCGGTGGCGCGCTGCCCGGAGTGCGGGCAATGCTTTTGCCGCGAGTGCATCACCGAACATGACGACCGGGTCGTTTGCGCCGCCTGCCTTAAAAAGCTGACGCAACCGCCTTTTCAGCAGCGGCCTGCGTTTGTGAATCTTCTGCGCGCCGTCCAATGTGCCCTGGGCATTTTGCTGGCCTGGTTTTTCTTTTTTTTAATCGGCGAAGGCCTGTTGAAACTGCCGGCTTCGTTCCATGAAGGAACCCTCTGGCAGGCCTCCGGGACTGATCCGGAATGAAACGCGCGCAACAGCAACGACAGGGCAGAGGCGGATTCGACCTCGTCGAACAGGCCACGCATCTCTTGCGTGCGGCGCCGGCCGCGACGCTGGCGGTTTATTATCTCGGCGCCATCCCCTTCGTCCTGGGGTTGCTTTATTTCTGGGCGGACATGAGCCGCAGCCCGTTTGCCTACCAGCACCTGACGGGGTCGGCCCTGGGCCTGGCCGCGTTGTTTTTCTGGATGAAATTCTGGCAGGTCATTTTTGCCCGTCACATTCGCGCCCAAATCACCCGGGAACCACCACCCCGCTGGACGATTCGCCGGTGCGGGCGCATTTTACTGACGCAAATCCTGGTGCAACCCACCGGCCTGTTTTTAATTCCACTGTCCCTCCTCCCGGTCCTGCCGTTCGCCTGGGTTTACTCCTTTTATCAAAATGCCACCGTATTGGCCGACGGCGAATTTCCGGGCACCGCGAAACTGGTGACGCGGTCCGGAAAGCAGGCCCTGCTTTGGCCCGGGCAAAACCACCTCACGCTGGCCATCATGCTCGGGTTCGGTTTTTATGTTTTCCTCAATTGGACGGTGGTTTGTTTCATGCTGCCGCAGCTCATTAAAATGCTCCTGGGCATCGGATCCGTCTTTACAAAAAGTCCGACCAGCATTCTGAACACGACCTTTTTCACCGGCATGCTCGCGCTGACCTATCTGTGCGTGGATCCCATTTTGAAGGTCATCTACAGCTTGCGCTGCTTTTACGGTGAATCCCTCCAATCCGGCGAGGACTTGAAGGCGGAACTGAAGCCTTTTGTGACAGCTTCACGACAAACGGCCATGGCGCTCCTGATGGCGCTGGCATTTTTCTGCGTGTCCCCGGCGACGGCTGCCCGACCGGCGCCGCCGGCTCCTTCCCCGGCTCCGACGCCGGGCGTTTCGACCTCTGAACTGGACCGGGCCATCAACCAGACCATTCACAAAAGCAAATACACCTGGCGGATGCCGCGCGAAAAAATCGTGGAACCGGACTCCGATGAAGGTATTTTTGCGCGGTTTTTTGATCGGGTCGGCGAACTGTTGCGCAGGTGGACGCAGGCCGTATTGGATTGGTGGTCGCAACTGCTGAACAAACTGTTCCACCCGAAACCGGCAACCTTCACCCCCGCGGCTTCGGGATACGGCTGGATCATGTCGCTGGAAATCATGCTGTACGGCCTGCTCGCGGTGGTGGTCGCCGCGCTGGCGGTTTTTCTCTACCGCATCTGGCGCGACCGGCGGCGGCCGCCAACCCCCGTTCCCAGCGAAGCGTTCCGGCACACCCCGGATCTGGCGGATGAGAATCTCGGCGCGGACCAGTTGCCGGAGGACGGCTGGTTGAATCTGGCGCGCAACCTCCTGGCGCAGGGCGAGTTGCGTCTGGCGTTGCGCGCCTTTTATCTCGCCAGCCTTTCGCACCTGGCCGCGCGCAACCTGATCAGTCTCGCGCGTTTCAAATCGAACCTGGAATACGAACGCGAGTTGCGCCGGCGCGGACATGCCTTTCCGGATTTGTTGTCGGTTTTCGACGACAACCTGCTGGTGTTTGAAGCAATCTGGTATGGCATGCACGAGGCCAACCCCGAGCTGGTAACCCGTTTTGCCGCCAATGTGGAAAGGATGAAGGCCAGCGGATGAAAAGGCATTTTCCCGTCATTCTGTTGCTGGGTTGCGCCGCGGCCTTCACCTTTGGCGTGGTCCAATTGTTCGAACTCAGGTTCGAGACGGGGGACGTTTATCCGCCGTATTCGTCCCTGCGCTCCGATCCACTCGGCACGATGGCGCTTTATGAAAGCCTGGAAAAACTGCCCGGCCTGACCGTGCGCCGTGACTACAGTGTGTCGGACCAATTGCCGGACGAACCGGACACAACCTATTTGCAACTGGGCGGCGATGCCGGCGACTGGTCCTGGTTTTCCGGGGACACCTTCAGGGAAATCGACCGGTTTGTGCGAAACGGCGGCCGGCTCGTCATCACGTTCTTTCCCCAAACCGGGCCGTTTGGCGATTATGGAAACCCTGAAGCCAACACCAATTCCGTAGCCTCCCCCGCCCTGAAACCAAACGCTGATAAAACGTCCCCGGTGAAAACCGGCGTGAAAGCGCATGCCACCGACAACGAGGAGGAAGTCTGGCTGAACAAACGCTGGGGCTTTCGAACCTATTTCCAGAGACTCATCCAGACCGGCGACGCGTATGAGCCGGTGCAGGTCGTAAACCAGACCCCTCTGTCATTGCCGCGCACGCTCAACTGGCACAGCGGCATGGTGTTCATCGGCCTTGATCCGGCCTGGCGGACCATCTACGCGCGCGGCGCCGACGCGGTGGTCATTGAACGCAAATTCGGCCGCGGCTCGGTGGTCATGGCCACCGACTCCTATTTTGCCAGCAACGAGGCGCTGGAACGGGACCGGCATGCGGACCTTTTGACCTGGATGGTTGGCGCGAACCGGCAGGTGGTTTTTGACGAGGCCCACTTTGGCATTGTCGAATCCTCCGGCGTGGCAATGCTGATGCGCAAGTATCACCTGCAGGGGTTGGCGGCGGGTCTGATGCTGCTGGCCGGGCTGTTTGTCTGGAAAAACTCCACCAGCCTCGTTCCGCCGCATGCGGTCGATCAACCGCCGGGTTATGTTCATGGAAAAGAGGCGGCCTCGGGCTTCGTCAATCTGCTGCGTCGCAATATTGCGCCGCGCGACCTGCTGGCCACGTGTTTTAATGAATGGAAAAAGTCGGCGACGCTCACCGGCAAGGCTTCCGCCGCCAAACTCCATCAGGCCGAGGCGGTCTTTCAGGCTGAAAATTCGCGGCCGGCGAGGGACCGCAATCTTGTCCGCGCCTACCAAACCCTTTGCTCCACCGTTGGAACTCAAACCGCGGAATCCCCAACCGTCAAACCGGAACTCAAATCATGAACACAGAACGACTCAAGGCCATTCTCATCCAGGCACGTCAGGAAACCGGCAAGGTCATCATCGGCCAGCAGGACGTGGTGGAAAAGGCGCTCATCGCCATTTTCACCGGCAACCATGCGCTCATCGAGGGCGTGCCGGGCGTGGCCAAAACGCTGCTGGTGCGCACCCTCGCGCACGTGCTCGGCTGCGATTTCGCACGCATCCAGTTCACGCCCGACCTGATGCCCGCCGACATCACCGGCACGAATGTTTTCAACCTGCAACGCAACGAGTTCTCGCTCATCAAAGGGCCGATCTTCACGTCGTTCCTGCTCGCCGATGAAATCAATCGCGCACCCGCCAAAACCCAGTCGGCGCTGCTGCAGGCCATGCAGGAGCGCGTCGTGACCATCGACCGCGAAACCCATCCGCTGCCCTCAAACTTCACCGTGTTTGCCACACAGAATCCGATCGAATATGAAGGCACCTATCCGCTGCCCGAGGCGCAAAAAGACCGGTTCATGCTTAAGATCACCATGAAGGCGCCCGACCGCGCCGAGGAATTGTCGCTGGCGCAACGGACGATGACGAAGGACGCGCCGGAGGCACTGCTGGTGCAGGGCGTCGTTCGGCCGGTCATCCAGGCCGGGGATCTGGCGGTCTTGCGCGAGGAGCTGGCGGCCGTTGTCATTCGCGACGAACTGGTCGCTTATCTGGTGGACCTGGTGCGCGGCACCCGCCAGCACGAAAGCGTGCTGGTCGGCGCCGGGCCGCGTGCCACCCAGTCACTCATCATGGCGGCGCGCGCCTGCGCGGCGATCTCCGGCCGCGATTTTGTGACCCCGGACGACATCAAAACGATGACCCTGCCGGTGCTCGAACACCGCCTGATTTTGCGTCCGGAATTTGAAATCGAGGGGCTGACCGTGGCGGAAGTCGTTCAACAAATCCTCCAGCAAGTCGCCGTGCCCCGATGATTGTCCCGCGTTCCAGATTATTGTTCTGGGTGGCAGCGATCGTACTGCCGTTTGCGCTGCTGGGCGCGGTGTCGCCGCCGGCGACGGATGTCTCGCTGTTGCTCATGGGCGCGCTGGCGGTGGTGGCGCTGGCGGACGCCTGGGGCGCGCGCAAAAGTCTGGCGGGCATCGGCGTCCAATTGCCGGCGGTTGCCCGGATGTCAAAAGACCGCGAAGCGAGGCTGGAATTGCGCATCCGCAATGAAGATCAGCAAGAGCGTTTTTTGCGTATTGCGCTGGCCTGGCCGCCGGAAATTCAAACACCCGACACGGAACTGGAAACCGCCCTGCCGGCCCGGAACGAGTGGTCCCGGCTGGCCTGGCCCTGCACACCGCGCAAACGCGGCAATTACCAGCTTGATGCGGTCTACGTGGAAGGCCTTTCACCGCTCGGCTTTTGGGCGGCGCGCGGCGCCTTGCCGGTCCGGTCCGAGATTCGTGTCTATCCCAATTTGCTGACCGAGCGAAAAAGTCTCGCGGCCCTGTTCCTGAACCGCGGCATGTTCGGATTGCACGCCCAACGGCAGGTCGGCCGGGGCCACGATTTTGAAAAGCTCCGTGAATATATCCCCGGCGACAGTTATGACGAGATTCACTGGAAAACGACGGCCAAACGCGGCCGGCCCGTCACCAAGGTCTTCCAAATCGAGCGGACGCAGGAGGTTTACGTCGTCGTGGACGCCTCGCGGCTTTCCGCCCGCGCCGCCGAAGGACCGGAGGCGGGCGGACGGCTTTCATCCCCGACCACCACCCTGGAGCGGTTTGTGACCGCCGCGCTGGTGCTCGGGCTGGCGGCGGAAAAGCAAGGCGACCTGTTCGGGCTGCTGACGTTCTCGAACAAGGTCGAAAAGTTTGTCCGCGCCAAAAACGGCAAGGCGCATTACCATGCGTGCCGCGACGCGCTTTACGCGCTGGAACCCAGAATCGTCTCGCCGGATTTCGACGAACTCAGCACCTTCCTCCGGTCGCGGCTGCGCCGCCGCGCGTTGGTCGTTTTTCTGACCGCGCTGGACGATCCGGCGCTGGCCGATGGTTTTGTCCGCAGCCTGGACCTGGTCCGGCGGCAGCATCTGGTGCTGGTCAATATGCTGCAACCCCCCGGTGTGGTCCCGTTATTCACCAACCCGGACGTCACGGCGGTTGATGATTTGTACCGGCGGCTGGGCGGGCATTTGCGCTGGCAGAGCCTGCGCGAACTGCAAAAGGTCCTGCAGCGCCGGGGCGTTCAATTTTCATTGCTCGCCAACGAACGGCTGAGCGCCGAACTCGTTTCGCAATATCTCAGCGTGAAACAAAGGCAGTTGTTGTGATTGTTGATTTACAGCGCTTTATCGTCAGCGAGCGGCCGTTTTGGGTGCAACTCGAAACGATGCTCAACCGGCTGGAAGCCGAACCGAACCTGCGGATGACGCTCACCCAAACGCAGCTTTTCCATCATCTCTATGAACGCACGGCCGGCGACCTCGCCAAAATCACGACGTTTTCCTCGGAGCCGGAAACGCGGCGTTATCTGGAAAACCTCGTCGCGCGCGCCTACGGGGAAATCCACGAAACCCGTGAAAAGCAGCGCCGCTTTTTTCCGTTGAAATGGTTTTTTCATACCCTGCCCCAAACGTTCCGCCGGCACGCGCACGCCTTTTATCTTTCGGTCGCCATCACCCTGCTGGGCTGCGCCTTTGGCGGATTCGCCCTGGCACTCGACCCGGACGCCAGGCCGGTGTTGATGCCGTTTTCACATTTGCTGGAGGACCCGGCCAAGCGCGTGGCCGAGGAACAAACGGTCACCACCGACCGCCTCGCCGGGGAAAAAACCACCTTCTCGGTGGAATTGATGACGCACAACATCAACATTTCCATTTTCACGCTGGCCCTGGGAATGACGTGGGGAATCGGCACCCTGATCATGTTGTTCTACAACGGCGTGATTCTGGGCGCCGTGGCGGTGGATTATATCCGCGCGGGGGAAACAAAATTCCTGCTGGGCTGGCTGATGCCGCATGGCGTGGTGGAAATTCCGGCCATCCTCATCGCCGGCCAGGCCGGCTTGATGCTGGCACTGGCGCTGATCGGCCGGGGGAACCGCGCTCCGCTCGGGACCCGGCTGCGGGAAATCTCGCACGATGTCGTCACGCTGATTTTCGGCGTCGGGCTGCTGCTGGTCTGGGCGGGATTTGTTGAGGCGTTTCTTTCCCAATATCACGAGCCTATTGTTCCCTATGAGGCGAAAATCGCCCTGGGTTGCGTGGAATTGTTTTTGCTCGTGCTTTTCCTGGCAAAATCGGGAAGCGGCGGCTCAAAGTCCGAAGCCCGGGATTCAACATCCGACCGCCAACCGCCCCATCCGCATTGGCGGGACCGGTGGTTTAAAAGCCCCAAACCTTGAACTGTGAACTGAAAATCAGAACGCCCGAAGGGATTGTGTTCTCCCAATGGCTGGCGGGACCGGTGACGCGGTTTTTGGCGGTGTTCATCGACCAACTGTGCATTGCCGTGCTGATGACGCTGGTGGGTTCGCTGGTGAACCTGGTAGCGCTGATCAGCCTGGGTTTCAGCATGGCTTTTTGGGTCATCGCCTACTTTGTCATCAGCATCGGTTACGGAATTTTTTTTGAGTGGACCTGGCGCGGCCAGACCATCGGCAAAAAACTGTTTCGCCTGCGGGTGGTGGACGCGGACGGCCTGAAGCTGCAGTTCAACCAGATCGTCGTGCGCAACCTGCTGCGGTTCGTGGATTCGTTGCCGGCGTTCTACTTTGTCGGCGGCGTGGTGTGCTGGCTCAATCAAAAATGCCAGCGGCTGGGCGATATCGCCGCGAACACGATTGTCATCCGCAACCCGCGCGTCACCGAGCCGGACCTCGACCAGTTGCTCGCCGGCAAATACAACTCCCTCCGGCAATATCCGCATCTGGTGGCGCGCCTGCGACAGCGCGTCTCCCCGGCGGAAGCGGACCTGGTTTTGCAGGCGTTGCTGCGCCGCGGGGAATTTGAACCGGTGGCGCGGGTGGAATTGTTTGGCAACCTGGCCGGTCATTTCCGTGACAAGATTGAATTTCCCGCCGAGGCGACGGACGGGGTCGCCGACGAACAATATCTTCGCAACGTGGCGGACGTGCTTTACCGGACGCCGGGAAGAACCGCGCCGTCACCGGACACCCCGGCTAAAGCTGTCGCAACTGCACGTCCCGATAGCGGATGACCGTGTCGACGCTGTCGTTGAACGCGCCGAGCCCGACCAGATAATTGTTGTCCGGCACCTCGATGGCCGCGGGCGGTGCGGCCTGGTGGAAAACTTCGATCCCGTTGACGAAGGCGGTCGCCCGGCCGTTTTGGAGGGTGAAATCGAACGAGTTGGTGACATCATTCAACACGACGTGCTGGGTGATCTGCTGCCGCGACCAGCCGCGGCCAAGGCACACGATGTCACCTTCATCGGCATGCCGTTTGATGCGGAAACCGTACCAGTTGTAACCATCGAAATCCGGCACCCCCATGACCAGACCCGCCTGGAAATTCGTGTTGGACGAATGGACGACCTCGAACCGGCCGCGCACCTCGAAATTCATGCCCGCGGGCACGGTGGAGAACAGCATATGGCCTTTGGGACCGGATTCGACCTCCAGCGCGCCGTCCGCCAGCCGGCGCACCTTGCCAAAACTGAACACCCAATCGGGGTCATGGTCGTCCGCCGGCAACAGGTCCACCCATTGGCCGTCCTGCAGACGCCGCGCGGCGGTGAGCTGGGCCAGCCGGCGCTGGATAAATTCCCTCGTGCGCGCATCGGCGTCCGGCGCGGAGGCCAGATCGGCATACCGTTTCAACGCGGCGTCCAGCCCGTCGGTGGCACGGGCGGATTCGGCCGCGGAAATTTTCGCGCCGAGCGGTCCGGTGCGGGCGGCGACTTCGAACGGCATGAGGGAGAGGTCAACCCCCCAATTGTTCAAACTCTCCGGCGCCAGTTTCCAATTCAAGGCCTCCAATTGTCCCCGGGCCACGTCGTATTTCCCGGCGAAATAAGCGACCACGGCGTACGAGGTGCGCCAGCCCGCGCGCCAGGGCGACTGCGACGGTTCCGCAATATACCCCTGGTACATCTTTTGTAATTCCGGCCAGATGTCGGCGCGCTCGTAAATGTGCCGGCCCGCCGGCAGGTCCATCTCGGATTCCACATCGGAAACACAATCGAAGAACTTGCGCGGGACATCGGTGTCGAAACGCCGCGTATCGATGGCGGCCCGACCCAGGGCCAGCATGGCCTTTTCGTCACCATACCAGCGCGGGCGCAGACCCCAGCGCAAATCCGACCAGGCGCGCGGGCAGTCGATCTGTGCGGTCAGGGTCCGGTCGAACCAGGTCCGCATTTCCCTGATGTCGGAATCGCCCAGGGACACATAAATCATCCGGCAGGGCGCCAGCGGAAAGCCGGGATGCAAATTCCACGCCTGGGTCAAGGCCGCGCGCGCCGCCGCGAGATTTTCATTGAAGCCCTGCCAGCCCAGCGCGGAGACACTGTCGGCGTAGCCGCCGCCGCGTGCCCGCCAGGCCTCGATGATATGGCGCTCGCCGTCCAATACGAGGGCAAGCCATTGATAGGCCGGACCGGCCCGATGCACGGTTTCACAAACGGGTGCGGCGTTATAGTAGAAGAAATCGTAGCCCCAGCCGTTCACGAAAATTTCCGCGATTTCCTGCTGGTCATCCGGCGTGAAGCTGCCGTCGGCAAAACATTTCGGCAGGAGCTCCAGCGCCGACGTGTCCAGCACCCCCGCCTGGTCGGACGTGTTGTTCAATTGCCCCAGGAGCCGGACCGTGGTGTAAAATTGCGGATACGCCCGATGGGCGCTCCCGGGATACACCGCCAGGGCGCGCTCACACCGGCGGATGCTGTCGTAAATGTTCAGACTGTTCTCGGCGGCCACGGTCAGCACCAGCGGGTCGGTGCAATTGGTGTCGGCCGCCAGTTGGTCGCCCATCCGGTACAGCGCGGACAGGT
>JAJPJM010000114.1 GCA_021324235.1 Verrucomicrobiota bacterium | reverse complement strand
GCAGGTGACATTCATGACGGCGTTTCCCGGCACTCCCCTCTACGCGCGGCTCAAAGACGAAGGTCGCCTCCTTCGCGACCGCGCGTGGGAGCTGTGCACACTGTTCGACATCAATTTCCGCCCGAAAAACATGAGCGTCACCGAGCTGCAGAATGGTTTTCTAAAACTGGTGAGACAACTTTATTCCGCCAGGGAAACCCGGGCGCGGCGGGCCAATTTCAAACGCCGGTTGAAAACGTCGCCGAATTTCGGTCGCCGCGCAGCGCGGCCGGAACAATTGCTCGCGGCGTAGCAACGCTCAATTTTTTCTGGAGACGGTGGCATCATCCACGTCCCGAAAGCAAACAAACGAAAGGCAAATTATGAAGACCCGAATCACGAACCATCCGTCAGCCCGCACGTTAACCGCCACGGCGACGGCGGTCGCGGCCATGTTGTTACTCGCCGGCTGTGTTGTCACCTCCATCTACCCGTATTATACGGAGAAGGATCTGGTCTCCGATACAGCGCTGCCCGGCAAGTGGGTGGAAGTCGGCGCGACCAATCAGCCCCCCGAATATGTGCAGATCGAATCGTTGGGCGAAAAAGGTTACTGGGCGACCATATTCAGCGCGCACGAAACCAATAGCCTGGAAGTGCACTTGTTTCGCCTGAAACAGCAGTTGTTTCTGGATTCGTTCTCCACCAACCGTTCGCTGGACTTTGTACCGGTTCATCAGGTCTCCAAAGTCATGCAAATCGGGGTGGTGTTGGAAACGGCCAACCTGAATTACGACTGGCTCGCCCAATTACTGGAGAATCACCCCAACGCGATCCGGCACCTGGTAGTGCACGAAAAACCAGAAGATGAGCAGAAAGGCCGGATCGTTTTGACCGCCGACACCAAGGAATTGCAGCGGTTCATACTCAAATACGTCAATAACACGAACGCCTGGGGAGAACCGTCGCGGCTCAAACGCCTGAACTAAAGGTCATCCCGGAAATGGGTGGTCCAAAAACAACAAAACCCGGAGAAGCTATGAAATACGGCGACACACAAAATCTCCACGACGGGAGGATTTTAAGCATCAGGACCCCCGTGATGCGCAAGTCCTTGCGGGCACCGTGACTGGAACGTTGGCGGATTTGCCGCGTATACCCTGACCGGGAATCTGGCCCGGCGACGGTCATCGAACCCGCCCAACAACCGGGGATCCCCTCAAACCGTCACGGGCTGGTCGGGTGCCGCCGTTCCCGTCCTCGGTTCGGCGGGGGAGGCGCCGCCGGAGAACAATTCCTGGATGGCCTGCAGCATGATGGCCGGTGTGCAGGAGCCTTTGAGCAGGCGTTTGTTCGCGCGTTCCAGCACATGGTCGTCCGACGTATCCATGATCGAATTGGTCGAAAGGACGATGACCGGAACCGTTTGGTAGCGGGGATCCGCACAAATGAATTTAAGCAACTCCACGCCGTTCAAGCGCGGCAACATCAAATCCAGCACCACCAGATCGGGCACAAACTGGGTGAGAATCTTCATCGCTTCCACCCCGTCCAGGGCCGGCTCGACATGAAATCCCTCCCGTTGTAAACGGTTTTTATACGCCATCAGCACCACGGGATTGTCTTCGACAAAAACGATGCTTTTGGTTTTTGCGGTTTCGGTGTTCATTTTTCCCAATATAATTTACCGGCAATTAACCTCTTTGCGGCTCTTGCCGGCCCAAAAAACAGCAGTGCGTATGCCAATATAAGGAAACCGCCAACATCGTTGAGCCTTTCTGTTGCCAACCTAACCAACTCAGACAAAAAGAGTTATTCGAAATGACCATCTGACGGCTTTAGCGCTGAAAGGGTGTCAAAGCGGTTAATTTAATGAATCACGCTTTGCCAAAAAATCCGGAGGCTCCAACCACCAGTCCCTTGCGGAAGTTAAGGATCATTTCCCGAATCGGAATCCTTTCCCGGCGCGCCAGACACGCCAGTAATTTTCGAGCCGCTCACAAAATCGGAACGGTTTCTCCCCATAAAAACGTGCGCCCAGTGCCAGGGCGGCGGAACGCAAAGAATTTTGACGCAATTCAATCAGCTCATTCAACCGCTTCACCTCTTCCGCGCTTTTGCGGGCGCAGCGGCGGGTGACAAATCGCTGCAACATGACCAGATCGTGGTCGTCGCCAAGATATTGGCTCAGCGTTTTCAATTCACCGGCGGACGCGCGGAGGTTTTGGGGCTGGATGGGACAAAGCAAACGCAGTTGATGACAAAGATCCTGCACGTGCTTCCGCCACTCATGGAGATTTTCCGGCGATGGTTCCTTAAGCGCCACCGCCAATGATTTTTGGCCGCGGCGATAACTTTCGAACAATCCCGGTCGAGTCGCCGACCAACCCTCCGTTTTGACCTTCAAATCCCCGGTGCGCCGATTCATCTTCCGCAACAGGCGGTCCACCGCCGCCAGGGATTTGCCCTTCAGGAATTCGCAGGTTTCCTCCCGACTGTTCCGGCGTAACACCTTTTTAATTCCAGAAAACGGATGCACCGGCAGCCGGCCTTGGAAGTGCGCCACGAGTCGTTCGAGCGTCCGGGGCCGCACGTGCGCGTCACGCGGGTTCCGGAGACGCTTGGCCACCGCGCGCAACATTTTGGTGTATCGGCGATAAACGTTTCCCTCCATCCCCTCGCGGACCAGTTCGAGCGTCGCGCGGATTTTTTTGATTTCCTTGCGCACACGGTGAACGGCCTCCAGCCGGTCGTGTTTTCGCAAATGATCCAGCGCCTTGCCAATCCGCTCGCGGCTCAAGCGTCGCGCCGCCCTGGTCGGTGATTCCTTTTTTTTGAAATGAAATGCCATAAACCGCCGGGATTCCTGGCAGTGGATTTGCGGCCGGGATAATCCTGCCCACCCGTTGGGAGCGGTTCAAGGAATTTCGGAGGGCGTCCTGATTCCGGACGGCGGAACGCGCCATTGTTTGAAACGATGTCCGGCAAAAGTTTTTCAATTCACAGTTGGGTCCGCAAAGGGATAGTCTGACCGCGTGACCGAAAGCCAGATCCCAAATGCTCCCGCACCGCGGGACCGGACGCCAGACGCCCTTCGCAGCTTCTGGCTGATGTTCGTCGTGGAATTCCAAAATGCCTTCAGCGACAACGTCCTCCGGTGGCTGGTCACCTTCCTGATCGTCGGCATGGGTTTGTCTCTGGAAAAACGCGATTCGCTGGTGCCGCTGGTCGGCGCCGTGTTTGCGCTGCCGTTCGTCCTGTTTTCAATGGCTGGAGGATTCTTTGCCGACCGCTACAGCAAACGCAGCGTCGCCATTGCTGTCAAATGCGCCGAACTCGTCATCATGTCCGTGGCGACGTTCGGCTTGTGGCTTAACAACATTCCCCTGATGTTGGCGGGTATTTTTTTAATGAGCACGCACAGCGCGGTTTTTGGTCCGACGAAATACGGGATGTTACCGGAGCTGTTGCCGGAAAAGAAATTGTCGTGGGGCAACGGGATTTTCGGGCTCGGCACGTTTTCCGCCGCCATCACGGGAACGATTTTCGCCGGAATGCTTTCCGACGCTTTCGGCCGACGGCAGCTTCTCTCCGGCGCCATCCTCATCGCGCTGGCGCTCGTCGGGCTGTCGCTCTGCCTCGGCGTGACACGTCTGCCGGCCGCTGATCCGGCCAAACCATTCCGCGCGAATTTTCTCGGCGATTTCCTTTCGCAATTCAAGGCGATCCGCCGGGATCGCGTCCTGTTTCTCGGTGTGGTCGGCAACACGTTCCTCTCCTTTCTGGCGATGCTGCTGCAGTTGACCGTGGTTTTTTACGGCAAGGATATCTTTCATTTTGACGACCGGCACAGCGGTTATTTGCAGGGGGGAATGCTCGTCGGCGTCGGCGTGGGCAGTCTGGCGGCCGGATTTTTATCCGGCGGAAAAATCGAATATGGTTTGATACCGCTGGGCATGGCCGGCCTGACGGTTTTTGCCGCGCTGCTTTCCCACGCCGGATTCGGCGTCGCTGCCTTCACCTGGAGCCTTGGCCTCCTCGGCTTCTTCGGCGGCTTTTACAACGTGCCCGTCAACGCCATCATTCAACACCGCCCCGACGCCGACAAAAAAGGCAAGGTCATCGCCACCGCCGCGCTGTTGAGTTGGGTCGGCATTTTGCTCGCGTCGGGCGTTTATTATCTGCTCACGGTTCCGCTACACCTGAAACCGCCGCAAATTTTTCTTTTCGGCGCGGTGTTGTCGCTGGCGGGAGCCATTTATTGCATCCGGCTGATGCCGGATTCGCTGTTGCGGTTTCTGCTCTGGTGCGCCACCCATTCGCTTTATCGCATCCGCGTTTTGGGACGTGACCACATTCCCGAAAAAGGCGGCGCACTTTTTGTCTGCAATCACGCCTCGTTTGTGGACGCCCTGTTGCTGCTGGCCTCCACCGACCGGCAGGTGCGGATCATGATGTTCCGGGGACAGTACGAACTGCCGCACCTCAAACCATTCGCCAAAATCCTGGGGGTAATCCCGATCTCCTCCGATCAACGCCCGCGCGAGATGATTAAATCATTGCAAACCGCCAGCGAGGCGATCCGGAGCGGCGAGGTCGTCTGCATCTTTGCCGAGGGGCAAATCACCCGCATCGGCCAGTTGCTGCCGTTCCGGCGAGGCTTCGAGCGCATCATGAAGGACGTGGACGCACCGATTATTCCGGTGGCCATCGACGGCGTGTGGGGCAGCATCTTCAGTTTTCAAAAAGGCCGTTTTCTCTGGAAACTGCCACGGCGCTTTCCTTATCCCGTCACCATCAACTACGGCAAACCGCTGCCGCCCACGGCGACCCCTTTCCAGGTGCGCTCCACGGTGCAGGAACTTCTCGTGGAAGCCTGGCAGGCCCGCAAGGCACGCATGCGTCCGCTGCCCATCAGCTTTGTCAAGACGGCACGCAATCATCCCTTCCGTTTTGCCATGGCGGACGCGCAAAATGCCCGGGTCAACTTCGGCGCGGCGCTGGTGCGGTCCGTCCTGCTCGCCCGGCGGCTGCGGAAAATCTGGTCGGGCCAGAAGATGGTCGGCCTGCTGCTGCCGCCGTCGGTGCCCGGCGCCCTGGTCAATCACGCGGCCCTGCTGCTCGGCAAGGTCCCGGTGAATTTGAACTACACCGTGTCGGAGGAAACCCTCGCCTCGTGCATCCGGCAATGCGACATCAAAACCGTCGTCACCTCGAAGGCATTGCTCGACCGGCTCAAGCTCAAGGTGCCCGGCGAAACGATTTTGCTGGAGGAAGCGGTGGCCAAACCCGGTTTCAGTGAGAAGCTTGCCGCCGCGCTGATCGCGTGGCTGGTGCCCGACCGGTGGATGCAGCGGTTGCTGGGTGCGGAACGAAAAACCGGTTTGGACGATCCGGCCACCGTGATTTTCTCCAGCGGCAGCACCGGCAATCCGAAAGGCGTCCTGCTGAGCCACTACAACCTCGGTTCGAATGTCGAGCAACTCGAACAGATATTCGGTTTGAATCACCGCGATGGCCTCCTGGGCATCCTGCCGTTTTTCCATTCTTTCGGATTCACCGGAACCCTCTGCCTGCCGGTGGTGTTGGGCGTGGGCGTTGTGTATCACCCGAACCCGCTCGAGGCCAGGGCAATCGGCCCGCTGATCCGCGAGCACAAGCTCACCTTCCTGCTCGCGACGCCGACCTTTTTACAGCTCTATTTACACGGCTGTTCGGCGGAGGATTTTGGCAGCCTGCGCGTGGTAATGACCGGCGCGGAGAAGCTGCCCGACCGGCTGGCGGCGGCGTTCGAGGAGCATTTCGGCATCCGCCCGCTGGAAGGTTATGGTTGCACCGAATGTGCGCCGGCGGTGGCGGTAAACACGCACGATTTCCGCTCGGCGGGTTTCCGGCAAATCGGCGCCAAGCGCGGCAAAATCGGCCATCCCCTGCCCGGTGTGAGTGTGCGCATCGTCGACCCCGAAAATCCATGGTCGGGGGAGAACCGGCCGGTGGGCCAGCCGGGTCTGATGCTCGTGCGCGGGCCGAACGTGATGCAAGGTTATCTCGGCCAGCCCGAGAAAACCGCCGAGGTGTTGCGCGACGGCTGGTATTGCACCGGCGACATCGCGGCGATTGACGAGGACGGTTTCCTGCAAATCACCGACCGGCTGAGCCGCTTCAGCAAGATCGGCGGCGAAATGGTGCCGCACATCAAGGTCGAGGAAAAAATGCACGAGCTGGCCGGCGCCACCGGGCAAACCTTCGTCGTGGCCGGTGTGCCGGACGACAAGAAGGGCGAACGATTGGTCGTACTACACAAGCTGACCGATGAACAACTGGCGCCCTGCCTGGAAAAGCTGGCGCAGTGTGATTTGCCGAATCTCTGGAAGCCGCGCGCCGATCAATTCTCCCACGTGGACAATTTCCCGCTGCTCGGCACGGGCAAATTGGATTTGCGGAAGGTAAAGGAGTTGGCCGAAGCATTTGCCAAACCTCAAGGCGGTTGAGTTGATCAACCTTCGAATTTTCAACCCGCCCGGCCCAGTCCGGCCACCAAATCCTCCACCACCCAGTTGGTCCGCGCGGTTTGCAATGCGTCGGCCGTCGCGCCGTGCAACCAGACGGCGAACCGGAGGGTTTTGCCGACATCGGCCTGCAACGCCGGTTGCGCGAGCAATCCCGCAATGAAACCCGCCAGCACGTCGCCGCTGCCGCCCTGGGCCAGGTGCGCATTGCCCGATGAATTCACGAAAATTTCACCCGTGCTCCGGCCGACGAGGGTCTGGTGGCCTTTCAGGACGACCCAGCAATCGCCAAAGCGCTGTGAAATGTCGCGCACGGCCTGCGGACGATTTGCCTGAATTTGTTGCACGGTCTTGCCCAGCATTCTGGCCGCTTCACCCGGGTGCGGCGTCACGACCCGAATCTCGTTCTTCGCCAGCGCGTGGGATACGAGCCAGTCCAGCGCGCTCGCGTCCACCACCATCGGCAAAAACGAATCGCGCGCCAGTCGCCGCCACAATCGGCGGGTCATCGTCTTCAGTTCCTCGACGGACTCCGGAGCCGCCAGCCCCGGCCCAATTAATACGGCACTGACCGATTCCGGCAGTTTGGTTTCCGGTTTCCAGACATTCACCATCACCGCCTGCAATTGTGACGCGACCACGTGATAAATCGATTCCTGCGAGTATAACGTGACAAGTCCGGGTTGTGCCCTTTGCGCGCCGCGGGCGGCCAGGACCGCCGCGCCGTGAAAACCGAAACTGCCCGCGATGATTGCCAGATGCCCAAACGAACCCTTGTGGCCGGCAACGGCACGCCGCGGCGGAAAACCGGCAAAGTCATCCGGCAACACCCAATTCAAATCACCCTGGTGCGGACAAGAAATCAAGCCGACGTCGGCGGCGACTTCCAGCCGGCCGGCCAATGGCCCGGCGCCGGGCTCGAGCAATCCAATTTTGGGCGCACCCACCGTCAGCGTGACCGCCGCTTCGATGGCCGCCCCCTGCGGCTGGCCGCTGTCGGCGTTCAAACCGGACGGCACGTCCACGGCCAGGACCGCAACTTTCGATTCATTGACCGCGATGAGGAATTTTTGCCAGCCGTCGTCGAGGGCGCGGTTCAAGCCGATGCCGAACAAGCCGTCAATAATCAGCGCGGGCCGCGACCGTAATGCGGCTTCGAGTCCGGGTAAAGCGGTTTCCGGAGCGGTCACATCGAGCACTTCAACCTGCCGGCCGGACAAATGCCCGCGTGCCGCCCGGGCGTCGTCGCCGTTATGGCCCTTGCCCGCGAGAATCAAAATGGCGGCGCCCGGCCGGGTCATGGACAGCGCGGTCCGGGCGATTTTTTCGCCGACCTGGCGGATGACTTCCGCCTGGGTCTGGCCGGAAGCCCAGGTGGCGTTTTCCCACTCGCGCATCTGGGCAATGGTAACGACCGGAACTGGCATGATATTTATAATTTACGATTGATGATTGACGATTGTTTCAAAATGCGGGCACGCTGGACAAATCGTAAATCGTAAATCGTAAATCGTAAATCGAATTGTCACCCAATCGTCACATGGTTGTCACTGATTTGAAATTGTGTGTCGATGGTGATTTGGGGCAAGATGCCCGGGCAAAGGTGAAGCCTAAGATATTAGTGGTGGATGACGAGCCGGAAGCCGTCGAACTTGTGGAATTCAACCTCAAGCAGGCCGGTTATACCGTGAGCACGGCGGCCGACGGCGCGGAGGCGTTGAAAAAAGCCCGCGCGCAACCCCCGGACCTGATCGTACTCGACGTGATGCTCCCGGAAATGGACGGTTTTGAAATTTGCAAAACGTTGCGGCTCGAGCCCGTCACCGCGCGCGTTCCCGTCATCATGCTCACGGCCAAGGCGGCCGAGATTGACCGCGTGCTCGGCCTCGAACTCGGCGCCGACGATTACCTGACCAAACCGTTCAGCCCGCGTGAACTGTTGCTCCGCATCAAAAAAATCCTGACGCGCGGCCAGAACGGGGAAAAACCGCACGATCAGATGCGCTTCGGCGATTTGCTGATCGACCTGCCGCGGCACGTGGCCAGTTGGAAGGGCAAACCGATCGAGTTGACCGCCACCGAATTCAAGCTGCTCGTCGTGCTCGCGCAGCGCGCCGGTCGGGTCCAATCGCGGGATCATCTGCTGCGCGACGTCTGGGAATACGACAGCCTCATTGACACGCGCACCGTGGACACCCACATGCGCCGGCTCCGCGAAAAGCTCGGCCCGGCGTCAAAGCATCTGGACACTGTCCGCGGGGTCGGTTATCGGTTTGTGGAGTGAAGTCAGAATGCAGAATGAAGAGTGAAGAAACCGGCTTAACGCCCCGTTCCCGCTCAAAACCGGTTTCCGCCTTCCGCCTTTCGCCTTCCGCCTTTCGATTATGTGGCTGCTCCTGACCATTCTGGCGGTGGCCGCCGCTTGCGGAATCCATTTCCGGTGGCGGCAAAAATTCCGGCACCAGCAACGGCAATTGCAGGCGGACATGGAGGATTTCCAGCGCCGGGAACAACAGACGGCGGTGGATGCGAAGGCGCAGCAACAGGTCCTGTTCAACAGCATGCTGGAAGGGTTGTTGTTGCTCGACCGTAACCGCCGGATTTATCTCGCCAACCGTTCCTTCAAAAACCTGTTCGGCCTGAAAACCGAATTGCGCGGCAAAACCGTCGTGGAGGCGCTGCGCGTGCCGGAACTCGCCGCCCTCGTCGAACGCGTCGAGCGCGACGGACAGGTTTTCGATTACGAACTGAAGCTGCCGGAACTGAGCGAACGCTGGTTGCAGGTCAACGCCGCCGCCATTTTCAACTCCGCCGGCGAACGCGAAGGCACGATCCTCGTTTTTCACGACCTGACCCGGCTCAAGCAGCTCGAACGTACCCGCGAGGAATTTGTCGCCAACGTCAGCCATGAATTGCGCACGCCGCTGTCGCTCATCAAAGGCTACGTCGAAACGCTGCTTGAAGGCGCCCGCAACAATCCCGAGGTCGCGGAACGTTTTCTCCGGATCATCGAGCGCAACGCACAACGGCTGGATCTGCTCATCCAGGACCTGCTCACCATTTCCGCGCTGGAATCCGGCCGGGTCAAACTGAACGTGCAGCCGGTGGAATTGCGGCCGCTGGCGGAAAAGGTCTTTACCGATTTAAAAGCCCGCGCCGAGGAGAAGGACGTGAAACTGGTCAACCAATTGAACGATTTGGTGGCCGCGGCGGACGCGCATCGCCTGGAACAGGTGTTCGCCAACCTCGTGGACAATGCCATCAAATACGGCCGCACCCAGGGCAGCGTCACCGTGGGCGGACAAAAAACCGACGGCGGCGAAATCGAGGTCTTCGTGCGGGACGACGGACCGGGCATTCCGCCCGAGGCGCTCGACCGCGTGTTCGAACGGTTTTATCGCGTGGACAAGGCGCGTTCGCGCGAACAGGGCGGCACCGGCCTGGGGCTTTCGATTGTGAAACACCTCGTCCAAAACCACGGCGGCGAAGTCTGGGCGAAAAGCGAACCGGGCAAGGGCGCCACGTTTTTCTTCACGCTGCCGGATTCAAAAACCAAAAAGTTTTAATCCCTGTCATTGAAAACCGGAAGCTGCCTTTTAGACTTCACCAGCTTTTTGATTTGTTTAACAGAAAGTTTGCGTTCATTTTGCCACAGAATTTCTGCCCCGTCTCCAATTTCATCATAAACCGGTAAAAGCATTGAAATCCCCGCAAAACGCCATTCACCACCGTTCGTTGTTGAATGTTCCAGGCTGCTCCATTTAACAGCTTTTCGATATGCTTGATCCCGGTTCCGGGCATGAACCAGACGCAGGTTCTCCCACACAAGGCAGCGGCTCGAAGGCTTTAATTTCTTTTGACGGTCTGACACCCAATGCAAAATTTCAGAGTAAATCCACCACCCAGTCTGATTTTGATTACGAAATGGGATTTTAGATTTCGAACTCACGGTATGAAGTTATAACACTCCCGCAGCTCAGTCGAATAACATCGCCAGTGGAAATTTCTTTTTTTGCCTTCCTAGAATTCTTATCTTCGACTCATGGTTCACGTTGGCATCGGTTACGATGTTCACGCGCTGGTCGCGGGACGCAAACTCATTCTCGGTGGCGTCGAGATTCCGCACGCCAAGGGCCTCGACGGCCATTCGGACGCCGACGCCCTCATGCACGCCATCTGCGACGCGTTGCTCGGCGCGCTCGGTGAACCGGACATCGGCCATTTTTTCCCGAATACCGACCCGCGCTGGAAAAACGTGCCCAGCCGGGTTTTTCTGGAGGAAGCCGCGCGCCTCATCTCGCTTCGACCGGGTAAAATCGTGAATGTGGACGCCACCATCGTTGCCCAGCAGCCCAAAGTTTATCCCCACATTGCGGAAATGAAACGGCGCATCGCCCTCGCACTCAATATCCCGGAAACGCACATCGGGATCAAGGCCACCACCAACGAAAAAATGGGCTTTATTGGCCGCGAAGAAGGCATCGCCGCCATGGCCGTGGCGGGAATCGATTGGTGACCGGCACTATGGACAGGAAACTTCCGTCCTTGGCTTAAATGCCTTTTCCTGTCACTCGTCACCTGTCACCTGTCACTTTAAAGCATTCCCAAAGCTGAAATCAGTTGGAAGCGGGTCACCGACGACGGCGTCAAGCTGCAGATTTATGCGCAACGCGTCGGCCGGGAATGGATTTTCTTCCAGCGCGAAAAACGTTATGACCAGTGGGAACCGGTGCCGGAACCGCCGCTGGAAGACTGGCTGGAATTGTTGGATGCCGTGCGACGCTTTATTCCACGCCGCCGTTACCACCCGGCGGATGAGGAACACCTGTGTCGCCGGATTCGGGAACGGTTTCCCGAGGCAGGAATTTGAGGGTGTCCACTTTTCAGTGGGTACAGTCCAAAATCAGGCGAACCACGGAGACCACCCCCACGATCAAACCCAGAATAATCACAATACCTAAAGCATCGGATTCGGCTTTCTGCCTGTGGTTGCAAGGAATGATGGTGTTCAACAAGTGGTAGATGTTGCTCCGATGAATCTTTCGTACGTCAAACTTCACACCGCTTTTTCAGCACAAAGCGGGCCAAGCCGGGAGGCGTAAACCATGACTTTTTGAAGGAGTTGTGGCCAGGACGAGCCCGGAGAACCGATTTTGCCGCTGACAAGGCACCGGAGCGTCTTTACATTGCGCCGGATGGCCCGAACGCCTCTGATTCTTGTCTCACCGAGCATTGAAAAATGCGGGGTCGAGTTCCATGACCTGTCTGTCAGCCTGTCGGTCAAATATGAAAAGGCCGTGCTCCAGGCCGGCGGCATCCCCGTCGCCGTGCCAACCACAACGGACCGCCAGACCCTGGCCGAGATGGTGCGACGCGTGGACGGCGTGATGTTGACCGGCGGCGACGACATCAATCCCGGCCTTTACACCCGGAAGCTGCCGCGCGCGGTTCGTAAAACCGTGGACACCACCCCGGATGGCGGCGGGCGCGATCTGCGCGAGTTGATGTTGATTGAGGAAACCTTTCTCCAGCGCAAACCCCTGTTGGCCATTTGCCGCGGGCATCAGTTGCTGAATATCGCGCTGGGCGGCGGGCTGGTGGCCGATATTCGCCATCAGGTGCCCGGTGCGCTCAATCACCAGCGCATGGACAAGGCCAATGAATTGGTGCACGAAGTGACGTTGACAAGCGGTTCATTGCTTGCCAGTATCGTCGGCAAGCGGATTTGGGGCGTCAATAGCTCGCATCATCAGGCCGTCCTGCAACCGGCGGAACCGCTGGCCGCCGTGGCGCGAGCACGTGATGGAATTGTGGAAGCGATGGAATTAAAATCAGATGCGTCGCAACGAATGCCGTTCCTGTTGAGTGTGCAATTCCACCCCGAACGGCTGACCGAACGACATGCCGGACACCGGGCGATTTTTTCGCGGTTTGTCCGGGTCTGCGCGCAAAAAGTCAAATCATGAAATCAAAAGTTCTCATTGTGGATGACCAGGCCGATGTGCGGGACCTGCTCCGCTCGGTGCTGGAGGAAAACTACGACGTGGCCCAGGCCGGCAGCGGGGCCGCCCTGCAAAAATGTTTTCCGCAGGACCCCCCGGATGTGGTGCTGCTGGATGTGAAACTGCCGGACGCCGACGGTCTGGACCTTCTGCCGCAGGTCAAAAAACGCTGGCCCGAGACGGAGGTCATCGTGCTCACCGGGCACGGGACCATCACCATGGCCGTCGAGGCCGGGCGCCGGGGCGCGTATAACTTTCTCTCGAAGCCGTTTGAAAACGAAAAATTACTGGCCGACGTGAAATGCGCCATCGAGCGCAAGGAACAAAACCTGGAAAACAGCACGCTGCGCCGCGCCCTGGAAACCATGAGCGGGGTGGCCTCGCCCATTTACCGCAGCTCGCTCATGCGCGAAGTCGTGCGCACCGCCGAACGCATCGCCCCGAGTGACGTGACCGTGCTCATCACCGGCGAAAGCGGCTCGGGCAAGGAAGTCATCGCCGACCTCATCCACGCGCGCAGCACCCGTAACAAAAACCGGATCATCAAAATCAACTGCGCCGCGCTCCCGCGCGAGTTGATTGAGAGCGAGCTGTTCGGCTCGGTCAAGGGCGCCTTCACCGGTGCGCATTCCGACCGCGAAGGCCTTTTCCGCCAGGCCGAGGGCGGCACGCTGTTCCTCGACGAAATTTCCGAGATGCCGATTGACACGCAGAGCAAGTTGTTGCGCGTGTTGCAGGACCAGGAAGTCCGGCCGGTCGGCGGCAAGACGAGTTACAAGACCAATTGCCGGATCGTCGCCGCCACCAACCGCGTTCCCGAGGACGCCATCCGGGACGGCAAACTGCGCGAGGACCTTTATTACCGCATCAGCGCCATTTCCATTCATTTGCCGCCGCTGCGCGAACGGCGCGAAGACATCATGCCGCTGGCCAGCGCCTTTTTGAAACGGTTCGCCGCGCAGGCCAACCGGGATATTCGCGGCTTCGGTTTGGAAGCCACGGAACGGCTGACCTCCTTCGACTGGCCGGGCAACGTCCGCCAGTTGCAGAACGAGGTCCAACGCACCGTCCTGTTGAGCGAAGGCAACGAAGTGGATGCCACCGACCTTTCCATCACCAACGTCAAGACGGGCCCGACCGACGGGACGGACACCAATTTCACCCTGCTGGAAGGCGTCGAGCGCAATGCCATCATCCAGATGCTCAAGGAAACCGAAGGCAACAAACTCGAAGCCGCCAAACGCCTCGGCATCGGCCGCCAGACCCTCTACAACAAAATCAAGGCCTACGGCATCGAAACGTAGCCGTCTTTAGCCGTTGCCGCGCTTTCACGAGCGCAGCCACGGGAAGAGCGTTGGACAGAAAGTTGGACCGAAAATACTGTTGCAACATGAAACAGGATAGGCTGCATCACACACTAATATGAAAGGCGAACGCTTTCTTTTGTGGTTGATGATCTTCCTAATTGGATTCAATTGTTTCGTTGCACTTGAAGTATTTCCAGAATTTTACGCCCCGTCATTGCCGAAGATGCAAGAGCTTGTTCGCCCATTGAGCGGAGACTTGAAGGGAGTTGTGCAGGGAGAGTTATTTCACGCACGTTGGAGCGGAGTGAACGCGCAGTATCTTGCGGAGTGCACTCTTGGCGTTAATGCGGTGCTGTTTTTCATTGTTGGCAGCCTTATTGTGAAGAGTTACCGGAAGCGTAAGGATGCAGCCTAATATTTAGATAGGCTGAATCGCTCCCAAGTCGCCTAAAGTTTTCCCAATTCTTCGCGCAACAATTTCGTCAGCGGCTCTATCGTCCGGGAACTGAATTCAACTGTACAACCGGCGGCGCAAAACAGTTCCGGCAGCGGACGTGAACTGCCGAGCGCTTTGATTCCCTCTCCCCGCCAAACGGGGAGAGGGTCAGGGCGAGAGGCTCGTTTTCTTCTCCAATTGGATTCGTTTCAAATCTGGCGGAACAAATTTCTGTACTTCGGCATCCTTCATAATCCGAACGCAGCCGGTTCGCCGTTGCAATGCCTTCCATATGTCCAATAGACATCCATCGCGATTCTTTTGCCACTGATGGTTCCAGAACCTGAGGGTTTCAATGCCCTGCTCCACCAGAATTTTTTCGCGCGCTTCATCCCGTCGGATTCCTCCCGGCAAACCACGTTGAAAACCGTCGAGTTCGACATCCAGCTTTGCAACGGCGCAATAGAAATCCAAAATATGCCCGCCAACTGTGTGCTGCCGACGAAATTTGAAGCCGGCGAACTGTCGGCCACGCAATGCCCGCCAAAGCCCTTTTTCTTCATCAGTCTGATTGTGGCGCAGCCGGCGGGCAATTTGTTTAAGGCTCACGCCGGAAGGATGCAAGTCTTAGGAAAAAATTCAAGCTCCTCACCCCGCCCCTCTCCTCGTTTGGCGAGGAGAGGGTGACGAGCCCGGTTGGCAAGTTGCCCGCCTAAAGTTTCTCCAATTCCTCCCGCAATAATTTCGTCAGCGGTTCAATCGTCCGGGAACTGAATTCAAACCGGCAACCGGCGGCGGAAAACAGTTCCGGCAATGGCCGCGAACCGCCCAGCGCGAGCGACTTTTTATAATCGTTCAACGCCTTCGCCTTGTCGCGCCTGGAATTGGCCCAGACCTGCAACGCCCCAATCTGCGCGATGCCGTATTCGATGTAATAAAACGGGTGAAGAAAAATGTGGAGCTGCCGGTGCCAGAGATTGGCCCGGGCCGCCTCGTGTCCACTCCAATCCACGTCACCCCCGAACCGGCCCATTAGTTTCAGCCACGCCGCCGCGCGTTCGGCGCGCGTGTGATCCGGATGCGTATAAATCCAGTGCTGGAATGCGTCCACCGTGGCAATCCACGGGAAAACGCCCACGACGCCTTCGAGGTGAACCCGTCGCGCGCGCTTCGCGTCGGGGGCGGAATAAAATTCCTCGATGAACTCGTTGCCGAGCAATTCCATGCTCATCGAGGCGACTTCGCAGAATTCAATCGGCGCGTGACGATACGCGCGCAAATCCTCGGCGCGGGCCGCCAATGCATGAAAAGCGTGACCGGCCTCGTGCAAAATCGTCTCCACGTCGCGTTGCACGCCGACGGCGTTCATGAAAATGAATGGCAGCCGCGCCTCGTTGAGCGTGTCCTGATAACCGCCCGGCGCCTTGCCCTTGCGATTGTCGAGGTCAAGCAGGTGCAGTTCCTGCATTTGCCGGAAACCGCCGGCCAGTTCGCCGTCCAGCCGGTCAAAAATATTTTGCGTGCGCGAAACCATTTCATCCACCCGGGCAAACGGCTTGAGCGGCGGCCGGTTCAACGGGTCAACGACCAGGTCCCACGGACGCAGTTGGCCCAGTTTCAACCGGGTGCGCCGTTGCGCCTGCAATTCGCGCACCACCGGCATGAGGTGTTGTTCCACCGCGTCGTGAAACTTTTCGCAATCCTCCGGCGTGTAATCAAAACGGCTGTTCCGGGGGAACGCATAATCCCGGTAATTCTTAAATCCGGCGTTCTTCGCGGTTTGCCCTCGGAGCTTCAACATCTGGTCGAAAATGCCGTCGAACTTTTCCACTTCCTGCAAACGACGCCTGGTGACCAGCTCCCACGCCTCCTGCCGCAGGGCGCGGTCCGGTTCCTCGAGGTAACGGCCCATCTGGACCAGGGTGCTCTCCTCGCCGCGAAAATTCACCGTGAGCGAACCGCTCAACTTCTGGTATTGCTGGGACAGTTTGGCGTCCCCGGTTTCCAGCGGAATATTTTCGGGCCGGAACAATTCGACATGGTTTTTCACGTCGCGGTCAAAAACTTTAAAGCGTTCCGGGGACAATTGGTCGCGCAACGGGTGGGCGACGTAAATTTTTTCGAGCGCAAACTGGCGCGGTTTGAGTTGCGGCTCGATGTGTTCGACGAAATGCAGATACGCCTCCTCCGCATCCGGACTGTCCGTGTGGCAGGTCATGGCGATGTAACGGCGGGAGGACTCCTCGTCGAGCGCGGCGTTGAGTTCGCTCCAGTCGAGCAGCCAGCGTTCGAGGTCGGCGGCGGTTTTACATTGCGCGGCGTGATGTTCCAATCGGTCGAACAGCGGCGCGATCTGCGGCCAGTCACCGAGGTTGGCGGTTTGCGGGACAAAGGTTCGCGGGCGATACGCAGGCAGTTTTCCAAAGGGCAACAAATTCATGCCGACAGGATAAGCAAAACCGCCGTGAGGAAAACGAATTTTACTTCCTAGAATTTGGTTTTGATGCCGCAGGCACGCAGGAGGCACCAGCCGCGAATGGATTCAAAAATGGCGAACAAGCCGGCCACCACCAAAATCAACCCCCACAAGGTGTAATCACCCGCCACAATGATGCCCGCGATGAGGCACAACGCGCCAATCACCCCGCGCGCCATGCGCCCGTGATGGCTGAGGTTGGGATGAAAAAAGCGATTCACGCAAAAAATCTAGCACAAGGTGTGCCTAAAAAACAAGTATTGCAAGAGACGCTGGCCAGCCGCGGCAAGTTACGCCACAATACAATGATGGCGAACTGGTTTAGCGAAAGTTTTCTGTGGGCCTCATTGATTTGGAGCTCAGTCGCCTTCGGCTATTGGATGTACGGTTGGAAGCAAAAAGCCGCCCTGCCCCTGGCCGGCGGCGCCGTGATGATGGCGGCTTCCTGGCTCCTGCCCGCCCTGCCAATGTCGCTCATCTGCATCGTCACGATGATTGCGATTTACTGGCTGGCGAAACAGGGTTATTGATTTGTCATTGCCAATGAAAACTACAAAAGCCTTCTCCCTTTGGCTGGTTCTGGCGCTGCTGACGCTCAACTCCTGTACGATCGGGCCGGGTCCGGTCACAACCCGGAGCGTCCCCAAAAAAACAAACCCGTCGGCAACTCAAACCAATCCGCTGACATTACAAATTCCGGCGGGGGACGCGCGCTTTGACTATGACGGCCGGATCGACTTCTCCGACACAAACGCACCGGTCATCATCTGGCAGGCGACTTGTATCAGCGTCGATTTTGAAGGCAACGCCCTCCGCCTGTTGTTTGACCACGCGAAAGGCCAGAACTATTTCAACGCGCTGATTGACGGCTCGAACACCATCGTCGCCGCCAACGAAGGGACGCCGGCCGGCCCCGCCACCTTTTCCGATCTGGGCCCGGGACGACATCACTTGAGGCTGTTCAAACGCAGCGAAGCCAGCGCCGGTACCGTGCGTTTTCAAGGAGTTGAACTCGCGCCCCCGGCAAAAATCTGGGCGCCCATGCCACCCCACTACCAGCTCGCAATGGAATTTATCGGTGATTCGATCACCGTCGGCGCCTGCAACGAGGACGGCGCCGCCGATCAGTGGGATGATCGCCGCACCCACAACTGCGCCTTGAGTTACGCGACCCTGACCGCCGGGGCGTTTAACGCCGATTACCGCAACATTGCCGTCAGCGGCATGGGCATCGCCACCGGCTGGGTGCCAATGAAGGCCGGCGAAATTTGGGACCGGCTTTATCCGGAAACAAACTCGCCGCCGGCCGATTTGCAGGCCTGGATCCCAAACATTATTTTTGTGAACTTCGGCGAAAATGACGGTTCCTATCCGACCGCTCACGGGCAGCCGTTCCCCACCAATTTTACCGACGGCTACATCGCGCTCATCCACGCCATCCGCGCCGCCTATCCGGACGTGCATATCGTGCTGCTGCGCGGCGGCATGTTTAACGGCGCGCAGAACGAATCGTTACGCACTGCGTGGGAATCCGCGGTCACGCAACTGGAAGCCACCGACCAAGCCATCAGTCATTTTGCCTTCAAACACTGGACGTCAACGCACCCGCGGGTGGCCGATGATCGTGTGATGGCTGATGAGTTGATTACCTGGCTGAAGCAGCAGGATTTCATGCAGGCGTACCATTAGCCGATTTGGCTGAAGGCGGGCTCCATCGGCATGAAAAAACCCGAAATCCAGTTGCCTGGCGTTCGGGTTAAAGTTGCAGCCGCCGATGTGAATCGACGGACGTAGCTGCGCTTAACCAGCGCAGCCACTAGCGACTTGTTTATTGTCCTTTCGGCAACGCGCTGGTGCCGGCATAAACGGCATTCTTGCCCAACAATTGTTCGATGCGCAGGAGTTGGTTGTATTTCGCCAGCCGGTCCGAACGACTAAGCGAACCGGTCTTGATCTGGCCGCAATTGGTCGCCACGGCAATATCGGCGATGGTCGCGTCCTCGGTCTCGCCGGAACGATGCGAAAGCACGGCGGTGTAGGCGTGGGTCTTGGCCAGCTCGACACAATCCAACGTTTCGGTGAGCGAACCAATCTGATTCACTTTCACGAGAATGGAATTGGCCGTGCCGGTATCAATGCCTTTTTGCAGGAACTTTGGATTAGTCACAAAAATATCGTCACCAACAAGCTGGGTTTTATCACCGATCTTGTCGGTAAGCTTTTTCCACGTTGCCCAGTCGCTCTCACCGCAGCCGTCTTCAATCGAAACGATCGGGTATTTGGCCACCAGTTTGGCGTAGAAACTCACGAGGTCGTCGCCGGTCACGGTTTCGCCGGTGCTTTTCTTGAAGGTGTATTTTGCGTTGCCGCTGTAAAACTCGGAAGCAGCCGGGTCGAGCGTGAGATAAATGTCCTTGCCGGGCTTGTAACCGGCGTCCTTGATGGCCTGGATGATGGTCTCCAAGGCGTCTTCCACGCTCTTCAGCTTGGGGGCAAAGCCGCCTTCGTCACCCACGGCCGTGCTGCAACCCTTCTTTTTTAGAACGGATTTCAAGGCGTGAAAGGTCTCGGTGATGGCGCGCAGCCCTTCGCTGAACGTCGGCAGGCCCAACGGCATAATCATAAATTCCTGAAAATCAATCGGCGCGTCCGAATGCGCGCCGCCATTGATGACATTGGCCATCGGCACGGGCAGGACCTTCGCGTTCGGCCCGCCGAGATATTTGAACAAAGGCAGATTCAAAGAAGCGGCAGCGGCTTTGGCATTGGCCAGCGAAACGGCCAGAATGGCGTTCGCGCCGAGTTTGGACTTCGTTTCCGTGCCGTCCAGTTTGAGCATGGCACCGTCCACGGTCAGTTGGTCACACGCGTCGAGGCCAATAAGCTTGGGCGCAATGACTTCGATGACATTCTTGACGGCCTTTTGCACGCCTTTGCCAAGATAACGTTTCTTGTCGCCGTCGCGGAGTTCAATCGCCTCATTTTCGCCGGTGCTGGCACCACTGGGAACCGCAGCGCGGCCAAATGCGCCGCAACACAGCGTTACGTCCACTTCCACGGTTGGGTTACCACGCGAATCGAGGATTTCACGCGCCTGAATATCATGAATTTTGCTCATTTTTCCTTTATTTCCCGTATATTTTTTGTTTATTGTAAAATCAAACCAGGGAGGAATAATAGAACCGGGGAACGCCGAGTCAAGGAATGCATTTTGACACCTATTTGTCACATGCCCATGGCAAAAAATGCTTGACACTCGCTGGAGTTCGGCCCATCATCCCCTGCAGAGACGAAGTGTAACCCAAGCGATGAGAGAATGATTCTCGCTTGGAAAGGAAGCAGTACTCAGACGAAATTTGGTTTCCAAATCAGCTGAAAAAAAGAGCGAAAATTTTGGAACAAAGCGGTCGTTGGTTCATCTCAAATCTGTAACGTTTTGAACCCTTAAATTTGCGGAGCACGAGCATGAATATAAAAACTTTCCTTCTGGTTGTTTCAGCGGCTTTCCTAGGTTGGTCCATCAGTCATGCGAGTGTCACCAGCATACCGACCTGGAACAGTAGCGGAGGGATTTATTGCACGGCAAACCTGAACGAAGCCGATCAAACGGCGACGGTTAACGGGAATCAATGGGGTGGCTCCGGGGCAATGGGCTTGACGCTTTTAACGGATACCACGACCGATCCCATTCTCACGATAAATGAGTCCATCAACAACACCTCCTCTTTTGCGTGGACACAATATATAATTAATGTGGCCATGAACGAGAATTTTTCCATCAACTCGGCGGGTGTCATTGCGCCCTCGGGTTGGACGGCCAACATTACGGCGCCGAGCGGACCCGACATTAACGGGAACTACATCGGGACCATAGATTACGTGGGCGGGGCGCCTGTTGCGGTTAATGGTTTGTTTGATTTTGGTTATGTCATTCAATTCTCCGGCTTGACGCAGTACACCCTGACAGAGAGCGTTACTGCTGTTCCCGAGCCCGGCGCTTTCGCCCTGCTGATGGCAGGGGGGTTGTTGGTGAGCGGAGGCTTGGTGGCCAAACGCCGGCAGGCAAAGCTGCTCCGCGTAAGAGCCTGAGAGTTTTCCCGCTGACCGGTAAAACCGACTTTAGCATTCAGGGCCGCTCATTCCAGAGCGGCCCTGAATTGTTTTCCGGCCGGCTGGCGTCCTGGCATCGGTTTTTTACATCAAGATTTCTGGTTGCGGCCGGAAATCCGATTTAATAACAATCGGACATTCAGTCTATGCCCATCGGACCTGTCTCCACTCACCCGCGGGAAATCAGTGTGGCCGAGCCTGTCAGCCCCGCCCTGGAACAGGTCAAGCGTGTCCTGTTCCGACCTTTCGACCTGGGCAAATGGTTCACCATTGGCTTTTGCGCCTGGCTCGCCCAGTTGGGCGAAAGCGGGTCCCGCCGGCAAGGTGATTTGCGCCCCCAACTGAAACGCGCGATTCTGCCATTGAACGCCGCCGCCGATTCGAATAAATATCCGGTCCTGATTCACAAGTGATGGTGTGAACCCACTCATCGAACAAATCGGCCTGCTCTTGAAAAGCGGTGGCCAACGCGAGGCGGTTTTGGAGGAAACCCTGCGCAAAATCCTCAAACATTTCCGGTCCGAAACCGGCACGATTCACCGGCTCGATGCCCGGAAACAATTGCTGCAGCTCGTCACCCAGGCCGGCTTGCCGCCGCCAATGCTTGAGATCGTGAAAACCATTCCTGTCGGCAAAGGCATTGCCGGGCAGGTCGTTGCGCGCGGCGGGCCGGTTACTCTCTGTAATCTGCAAACCGATACCGGCGGCGTGGCCCGGCCCGGCGCGCGGCAAACCGGCGTCGGCGGTGCGCTCTGCGTGCCGTTGCGTGACCGCGACAAAATCGTCGGCACCATCGGCGTCGGCACGATGCGCCCGTACGAATACACTCCGGAACAGACGCATGACCTGGAAGAAATCGGTCGCGCCCTTGGCGAATTTTTGAAATTCTAAAGGCATGGACCTTCCCTCTCCGCCAATCGAAAAGAAGCCGAAGGTGACCCTGCTGCCGATTGAGGCGGCGAAGAAGCTGGCCCCGGCGGAGGTTTCGCCCATCGCGCAGCAACTCGTGGCCAATGTGGAAAAGGTCATCGTCGGCAAGCACGAGCAGGTGGTGCTGGCGACGGCGGTCTGGCTGGCGGAAGGACATCTGTTGATTGAAGACGTTCCTGGCGTCGCCAAGACGATGCTCGCGCGCGCGTTGGCGCAAAGCGCCGGCTGCACCTTCAAACGGATCCAATGCACGCCCGACCTGCAGCCGGCGGACGTTCTCGGCGAACCGCATCTGGACCCAAAGACCGGCCGCGCGGAATTTAATTTCGGTCCGCTGTTTTCGCAGTTCGTCCTGGTGGATGAAATCAACCGCGCCAGCCCGCGCACGCAGTCGGCGTTGCTCGAAGCCATGGGCGAAGCGATGGTCACCGAAGGGAATGTCTCCTACCGTTTGCAAAAGCCATTCATGGTCGTCGCCACGCAAAACCCGATCGAGCAGGAAGGCACGTTTTTGCTGCCGGAGGCGCAAAAGGACCGTTTCCTGATGCGCATGAATCTCGGCTACCCGTCGCTCGCCGACGAAAAGCAGATCATCGAGCGTTTCCAGTTGCGCCATCCGATGGACACGCTCCAGCCGGTAACGACGCCCGACCGCATCTTGAAAAGCCAGGAGGCGGTGCGCGATGTAAAGGTGGCTTCGGAGGTAAGCGATTATATTTTGAAAATCGTCCGCCAAACGCGCGCGCATCCCGCCTTGTTGCTCGGCGCCAGCCCGCGCGGTTCACTCGGATTGTTCCGTGCCGCCCAGGCCATGGCGGCCATCGAAGGAAAAGATTTTGTTACCGCCGAATTGGTGAAATCACTTGCTCCCAAAGACCTCGCCCACCG
>JAJPJM010000010.1 GCA_021324235.1 Verrucomicrobiota bacterium | reverse complement strand
CTGCGGTTCGGTGGTGCGCGCGAAGGCCAGGATCCGTTCTACAATTTTGTTCAAATGCTCGATTTTTGCTTCAATCAGCCGGGCGTCCTTCATGCGCGGGTCGCCGTCGGGAAACTTCAGATTCAGCGAGTGATAGAGCAGCTTCATCACCGTGAGTGGATTCCGGATCTCGTGCGCGACTTCGGCCGCCAACAGGCCGAGCGCGGAAAGTTTTTCATTCTGCCGCAATTGTTCCTCCACGTCCACGATGCGCTCGTAAAGCCGTGCTTTTTCAATGGCAATGCCGGACAATTCCGCCAGCGCGCTCAGGATGCGGATTTCCTCGTTGGAGAAGTTATAAGTCTGCCCGGTATAAACGCTCAGCGTGCCAATGGCCTGGCCGGCAAACACCAGCGGCACGCTCAACAGGGAGACCAGGCCTTCACGCCGCGCGACTTCGACGTTCTGATAACGGCTCGAGGTCTGGACGTTTTCGAGTTGCAACGGTTTTTTGCGGCGCGCGACGACCCCGAGCACACTTTCCTCAACGCTCAAGCGCGGCTTTTTAAGGTAAGACCTGCCGGCGCCGTAACTGGCACGCAAATCCAGCCATTCACGGGTTTCATCCAGCATCATCAACGAACACATGCGCGCGCGCATCAGCACGCACGCCTCGCGTGTAATGGCGTGCAGCGCCTCGTCGAGATTCAGGGTGGAGTTGATGGTGCGACTCACGCTCGCCAGCGATTCGAACAGGCGCGCCTTTAAGCGCAACTGTTCGTAGAGCCAGGTGTTTTGAATCACCTTGGCCGCCTGCAACGCCAGTTCCTGCAAGAGTTCCTGGTCTTCGACACTGAAGGCGTCCACGCGGTCCGAATCCACATTCAGCACGCCGCGCGTTTCCCCATTGACCTCCAGCGGCACGGCCAGCTCCGAGCGCACGCCGGACCGGGCGGCGACGTAGCGCGCGTCCTTCGTCACATCACCGACGCGGGCAGGTTTGTCATGGCGCGCGACCCAGCCGGTGATGCCTTCGCCGGGCCGCAGTTGCAGCCGCGCGGCGCTGGAAGGCAATCCCTGGGCGGCGTGAATTTCCAGGAAGCTCGAGGTGGGATTAATCAGAACCACCGAACCGCTGGAGGCACGCATGAGGCGCACGGCTTCGCTCACGATCAATTGCAGTGCCTCCTGCGGCTCCAGCGTCGAGTGAATGACGTTGCTGACCTGGTAGAGCAGGTTCAGCCGCTCGTAGCGCGACATCAATCTGGCGAGTTCGTCATTCACGGTTATGATTGTGGGAAATTTAATTCATCGCACGCGCGCGGTCAGCCACAACCCGGTGGCGCCAAAAGCCATGTTCGGCAGCCAGGCCGCCAGCCAGGCCGGCAAATATCCGCCCGTGCCCAGCGCCAGGCCGACCTGCTGAACCACAAAGTAAGTGAAGCAAATGAAGACGCTGCCCGCCACGCCGACAAACAGGTTGCGCCGGCCCGACGCCACGCCAAAGGGGATGGCGATGAGCACCACCACGAGACACGTCCATGGCGCCGCCAGCCGTCCGTCAAATTTGGTGCGCCATTGGGCCGCCTCAGCGGGCGGCAAATTCGGATGCCGGCGCAGGTAGTCCCAAAGAACCGAGAGCGGAACGTTGAGTTTGTGCGAGTGCAGGCTCTCATACTCGCCCATTTTGATTTCGTTCTCAATTTCCGCCGGGGTTTCGTCAAATTCCGGCATGGTCAATTGATTGGTTTGAAGATAAGGAACGACCGGGGCCGTTTCAGCCGCCTGCGCGAATTCCTTCACGTTGAAAAACGTCCATCCGGGCTTCGCGTAAAGCGCCCGGTCGGCATACAACTTCCGGATGGAACCATCCGGTAAAGTCCAGTTGACCACGATGGAGCCGGACATCTCGGCCGTTTTGGGACGATATTCGTTGAAAATCCAGATCCGGCTGGCGCGTGCGGTGGTGAAACCGTGGAACTGATTTGGCGCGTCATCCGGTTTTGACACATAACGATTTAAAATGCGGTCCGCCCAGGCCGTGCTCCGGGGCACGCCGATTTCGTTCAACGCAAACAACGCGATACTGGCGGCAAAACCCACAAAAAAATAAGGCAGGCACAGCCGCCACAGGCTCACCCCCGCGGCGCGCAGGGCGGTGATTTCATTGTGGCGCGCGTGGTGGGTGAGCGTATAGAGCAGCGCCAACAGGAGTGCAATGGGCAGCACCGTTACCAGACATTCCGGCGTCCAGGCGACACACAGCTCGATGACATCCAGCAGATGCAATTTGGCCTCCTGCAAATCGTCCAACCGGGTAAAAAGGCTGAAGGAAATCCAGAAAATGACGAAGCCGCCGAGACAATACACCAGCGGTGTTAGCAATTCGCGCAAAAAATATCGGTCGAGTAACCGCACCGCGGCAGGGTAAGCGGCGCGGGGAATTGAGCAAGTCTGGCCTGTCGGCAGGCCTTCACCATGTCATCTTAATTTCGGAACGGGCGGAACCCAAAATCAAGCCTTGGAGACGGCAGGACGCAACAGGGATTTTGAAAAGGCGGTGTCAAATTGATCCTGGGCCTTCAACTCCAATTCCCCGGCGGCCACCAGTTTTCGCACTATTTTCCCGTAAAACGCCCAATGTTCGATCGGCAATTCAGGAAAGAAGTCCGGAGAACCGTGAGTCGCCGAATTAAGAAAAACGCAAAAGGACAACAGGGAGGTGGTGGTAGGGTTGGAGGGAATTCGACCCCTGGCCAGATCGTCTTCGATCATGTGACACTGAACCATGACCGCCCGCATCACCGCCTTGACCGGGAGGTTGTCAATCATGACGCAGAATGAATCAAACAAACGATCATTCATCAAAGAAGGTAATGTAAATGATTCGCCTGTCAAATCTGTCGAATTACTCCGCAAAGGCAGCCGGAACTTCCCGCGGGCGAAGCGTGGTGGAGGCGGCGGGAATTGAACCCGCGTCCCTGGCAAATAAACCAGCCGCGACTACATGCTTAGTCCGGAGAAGGTTTTCTGCTGTGCGATGGCGTCCGAACTCGAATCGCACTGCCTAGTCCGCATGGAATTTTCTCGGCCAACAACGCGCGGTCCCCGCCGTCAACCATGCCTGCTATGGCGTTCGTCCGGCGTAGCAGGTGTCCACCGGCGAACGTCGCAGCCTTAGGCCGCGAGAGCTAATTCTTGGTTAGCTGTTTTGTTTGATGCGATGATTAACGAGGCCAACGCATCGTCCTCGGCATGCCGCCTCTGGCGCATTCCCCAGGTCG
>JAJPJM010000030.1 GCA_021324235.1 Verrucomicrobiota bacterium | reverse complement strand
CGCAACCAGGTTGCCGATGACGCGGCCGGATTTGCCGCGCGCGAGTTCGGCGATGTCGGGGTTTTTCTTCTGCGGCATCAGCGACGAACCGGTGGTGTAGGCGTCGGCGATTTTGATGAAATTAAATTCGGCGCTGGTCCAAAGGATTAAATCCTCCGCGAGCCGCGACAGGTGGACGGCGAGCAACGCGGCGGCGGCGCAAAATTCAACGGCAAAATCCCGGTCGCTCACCGCGTCCATGGAATTTTGCGTGAGTTGCGGCTGGCCGCTGGCGTTCACAAAGCCGAGCAGTTTGGCGACGAGGACGCGGTCGAGCGGCAGCGTGGAGCCGGCCATCGCGCCACTGCCGAGCGGGCAGACGTTCACGCGCGAATAACCGTCCCAGAATCGTTCGCCGTCGCGCTCCAGCATTTCCACATAAGCCAGCAGATGGTGCGCGAGATAGACCGGCTGGGCCCGCTGCAGGTGCGTATAGCCGGGAATCAACACGTCGGCATTTTTTTCGCCGAGGCCGACGAGCGCGCGCTGCAGCTGAATGATTTCACCGAGCAGCAGTACGATTTCGTCGCGCAGCCAGAGCCGCAGGTCGAGGGCGACCTGGTCGTTGCGCGACCGGGCGGTATGCAGTTTTGCGCCGGCGGGCACGCGCCGCGTCAATTCAGCTTCGAGGTTCATGTGCACGTCCTCGAGTTCGGGCTTCCACCGGAACTTCCCGGCTTCAATCTCCCGGGCGATGGTCTTGAGGCCATGTACGATGGCGTTGCGTTCCGCGCGCGAAAGCACGCCGATCTTGTGGAGCATCTCGGCGTGGACAAGCGAGCCGAGAATGTCATGCCGCCAGAGCCGCCGGTCGAACGAGATGGATTCGGTGAATTGCGCGACGTCCGCGCCGGGGCCGCGGGCGAAGCGTCCACTGCGGGAAACGGGAGAGATTTTTTTCATGCGCTTTGACCAACCGCGCTGCTGGACGCGGATAAGCACAGATTTTGAGATGCGGCGGCAAAATTCAATCCCAAAGACGGATTAAAATCGCTTAAAATGCTGATTGCCGCCCCGGCGCGGATGTGAAATGTTTCCCCCAAGGCCATGAGCGAGTTCAAATTTGCCTGCCCGGTTTGCGGCCAACGTATGGCGGTGGATTCGAGCGCAAGCGGTGCGCAAGTGGAATGCCCCACCTGTTTCCAGATTATTGTCGTGCCCAAGGCGCCGGCGGAGGGCTCAAAATATCAGTTGTCCGCGACGCAGTACATCAAACCCATCCTCCTCCCGCCGTCGCCGGCACCCGCGCCGCCACCGGTGGTGCATCAACGAAAATCCGCGGTGCTCATTTTCGCGTTGATTCTGGCGTTTGCCGCCGTGACGGCGTTGTTCCTCCGGGAAAAGATCATTCGATCGCGGCTGGCGCCGGCAGCGGCCGGCACCCCCAAGGCCGTTTCCGGCGCGGTCAGCCCGCTTTGGACCTTGAATTTGACGAACACGGTCTTTCCCGACCAGACGGCGGCGGGTAAAATTCATGGCAAGGATTTTGTCTGCCGGCGCGCGGTTTATCAAAACGGCCTGCTGATGTTGCGGTCCAGTCCGGGTCGGGAAGTGGAGGCGGCCGTCAATGTCTTTGTCGTCACGAACGGTTTTTCCACAAATGCCATCGAGGTCCCCGGCGGAAAAAGCTTTGACGTGACCACGAATCATTCCGGTTTCGCACCGGGAGTATCGTTGTTCTGGCGGGAGGGGGACATGCGAATCGCGGAAATGTTCACCAACGGCTTCGCGATGAAACTTGAATTTGGAACGGTTTTCAGCAATCAACTGCCGGGGAAGATTTATCTTTGTCTGCCGGATGAAGCCAAAAGCTGCATTGCGGGAACCTTCACCGCGGAGATTCGAAACGGCCAGCCGCGCTTTCCGCCATGAAGCGCCGCCGTCCGACCGCGCCTGCACCATTGGCTGAAAAGAAAGTCAACGCCCGGATGGGCTTCGAATTGGAAGCGGAGGTTCTCCGGCTGCTCGCAGAGCGCAGACAGACACTCGCCCTGGCTGAATCCTGCACCGGTGGGGGCATGGCGCACCGGCTTACGAACGTGCCGGGCGCTTCGGCGGCCTTCCTGGGCGGAGTGGTCGCCTACAGCAATCCCGTCAAACGGAAGTTTCTGGGCGTCCGGGCAAAAACGCTCGCGTCACACGGGGCGGTGAGCGAAGCCGTCGCGCGCGAAATGGCCGAGGGCGCGCGGGCAAAGTTCGGCGCGGACTTCGCGTTGGGGATCACCGGCATTGCCGGGCCGGCCGGGGGTACGAAGGGCAAACCGGTCGGAACGGTTTTCATCGCGTTGGCCGGCCCGTCCGGCACCCTGGTTGAACGCAAATTAAATGCCGGTGACCGTATGGCGTTCAAGGAAGTTACGGTGCAACAGGCGCTCGCGTGGTTGCTTGCGCAACTGTAAATCTGGCACGGTTTGCGCTTGAGGGTGGAAGCGTTTGGGGTAGAATGGCGTTATTAGACGTTTTCAGTGGAACTGAACCGAACAACTAAATTTTGAATATGATCTCGACCGCTGATCCCTTGGCAGAGCTGGATACGGCCATCGCCGAAGTCGTCGAACCATCACCCGCAAAGCGTCGCGGTCTGCTGTTGATCGTGGACGACGAGGACGGGCCGCGCCAGTCGTTGCGGGTTATTTTCAAGGATGAGTACGATTTACTGATGGCCGAGGACGGTCCGACCGCAATTGAGCTGGCGCAAAAACATCCGGTGGACGTGGCGGTGCTGGATATCCGCATGGCGGGCATGTCGGGCATCGAAGCCCTGGAACGCCTCAAATTCGTGAACCCGGAAATCGAGGCGATCATGATTACCGCTTTCGAGACGACGGACACCATCCGGCAGGCCTTGCGGCTCCGCGCATGCGACTACATCAACAAACCGTTCGACATCGCGACCATTCGCGCCGCCGTCGCGCAGGCCATGCAACGCCGGATCCTGGAAGGCGAAATTCACAGCAGCGCCGACAAAGTCCAGGAGCTGCTGACCGAACTGCAAAACCAGCGCATCGAAGAGCAAATCGCCAAGACGCGCGGTGATATTTATGCCAGCATCATTCATGACATCAACGGCCCGCTGACGGTCATTTCCGGTTTCGTCCAGGTGCTCAACCAGCGGCTCAACCGCAACGCGCACCTGGAAGTGGAGGACTCGGAATTCATCAAGGATCGCCTGCGCATCATCTCGCGGCAGGTGGGCAACTGCATTGAAATTTCCCGGCGCTACCTCGGTTTTCTCCGCCGTCAGTCGGATGAACACGCCCCGCGGGTCAGCGTCAATCAACTGCTGAAGGACCTGGAGCAACTCATGCGCGTGCATCCCAGCGTGCAGGAGAATGAGTTCAGCATCACGCCGCTCGCCGAGGACATGAGTGTCAAGGTCAACGGCACCGATCTCATCCAGATTCTGCTTAACCTGGCCGTGAATGCCTTTCAATGCGTGCCGCACAAGCATCGCGTGGAAGTCGGCGGCGAAATGCTGCGGACGCCGCTGGACCTTTCAAAGTTCAAGGACACCCCGAACGACCGGTTGCTCAACATCGAATGCGCGGACAACGCGTCGCCCCTGGTCAAATTGTGGGTGCGTGACAATGGCCTCGGGATCCCGCCGGAAGTGCTGCCAAAAATTTTCCAACCTTACTTCACCACCAAGGGACCGCGGCAGGGCACGGGGCTCGGCCTTAGCATCGTTCACCGGTTGATCAAGGAAGGCAACGGCGCTTTGCACGTCCACACCCAGCCGGGTGAGGGCACCACCTTCACCATTTATCTGCCCGGCGCCTATTTGCCGAAATAAACGGCAGCTGCAGGCATCCGTTTGAGAAATAACCGTTCGCCGAACGGTGAATAAAAAAGGCTTTCCTGCTCCAGCTGGTTCTTCGCGGCGGTTTCCATCAGATATTTCCTGTCTATCGACGCAAAAAATGCGCTTCGTTGGCCAAAACATGGGTAGTGGATTCCGACCTTTTCACCGAGGTTATCTCTTGAAAAGGCGCGAATGGTTGCGCCGACCATACACCAACAAAACGGAGCAATGACGATGAATAAAACAATTCTGCTTGCGGGCATCATCGGTTTCGCCGCCGCCCTGGCGGTTTCGGCCGCCGAACCAAAGGAAACCTGGGCAAATTCCTGCGCCCGCTGCCACGGCGCGGATGGGAAGGGCGATACCAACATGGGCCACCGGCTCAACGCCAAGGACTACAGTGACGCGGCGGTTCAGGCCGCATTGACGGATGACGCTGCGTTCAAGGCCATCAAGGAAGGGTTCAAGGACAAAGACGGCAAAACCGTGATGCGGCCGGCCCAAAATTTGTCGGACGACGAAATCAAGGGCTTGGTGGCCTACCTGCGGACTTTTAAGAAGTAGCGCCGTCAGAAACCGCGATTTACGCCACGCGGCGTGCAAATGAAGCCCGCGAACGAATGGTCCTTGGCCTGGCTCGGCGCAGAAATACCCGACGGCTGCGAATGAAATAACTGCCATGACAACCAACCACACTTGTCCAGCGCCGGGACTCCGCCGCCGCGCGGTGGCGAGCCGGTCGCGAATCGCCGCGCCAGTGTGGATTTATCTGCTGGCCTGGGTTTGGTTCGCGGGGGCCACCGCGTGCGCCCAGGGAACCGTCTCCACCAACGCGCCCGAGAAATTTGCCAACAGCGATTGTCTGGCCTGTCATCTCGACCCCAACACCGCGCGCGTGGTCAACGGGAAGACTGAATCGCTGGTTTTCCCCACCAATGACTTTCAAAAATCGGTTCACGCCAGCCTCGCTTGCGTGGATTGCCATACCGGCATCAAGGACCTCGTCCACGACCCGCTGGGACCGCCCAGTTGCACCCCTTGCCACGCGAAGGAGGCCGGGGAATACGCCACCAGCATTCACGGCGTGAGCCACATGCTGGGCGCCTCCGGCGCGGCGAATTGCTGGGATTGCCACGGGTCGCACGGCATTTTGCCGGTCAAGGACCCGGCCTCGCCGGTGTTCAAGCTCAACCTCCCCTTCACCTGCGCGAAATGCCACAGCAACGCCGGTCTGACGAAGGAATACGAAATCAATCATCCTGAGGCCGCGGCCCAATACATGGAAAGCATCCACGGCCGCGCGCTGCTTAAAATGGGTCTCATCGTCGCGCCGTCCTGCGACGATTGTCATGGCGTGCATGATATCAAGCGCGCAGTGGACCGCGATTCGCCCATCAACCACGCCAACGTCGCCAAAACCTGCGGCAAATGTCACATCGGCGTCGAGAAAACCTACGACCAGAGCATCCACGGACAATTGCTGGCCAAAGGCGATCCCCGCGGGCCGGTCTGCACGGATTGCCACACCGCGCATGACATCGTGAACCCGGAGGGCAATAATTTCAAAGCCGTCAGCGATGAACGTTGCGGCAAGTGCCACGCAGACCGGTTGGCGCATTACCGGGACACCTACCACGGCAAGGCCGTGGCGTTGGGCCGGCCCAACGTGGCCCCCATGGTGGCGGCCTGTTACGACTGCCACGGTTATCATGACGTCCAACCGCCGTCCGATCCGCGGTCACACCTGTCCCCAACCAACATTTTGGCCACGTGCCAGCAATGTCATCCCGGCGCCACCATCAAGTTCACGCAATACCAACCCCATGCCAATCCGCTGGACGGGAAAAATTACCCGTTGCTCCATGCGGTGTTTCTGGGCATGACCGGCCTGCTCATCGGCACGTTCGCCTTCTTCGGCCTGCACACCCTCGGCTGGCTGGTGCGCGCCGTTTATCTGTACCTGCATGACACGAAGAAATTCCGCGAAGCCAAGATTCAAACGCAGGTGGACGGCGAATGGTTCACGCGTTTCTCACCGTTCGAGCGCTTTCTGCATTTCCTGGTCGTGACCAGTTTCCTGCTGCTGGTGATTACCGGCATGCCGTTGAAATTCTACTATACGGACTGGGCCAAAATGATTTTCCACATCCTCGGCGGCCCGGAAACCGCGCGGACGTTGCATCGCCTCGGCGCCATCGTTACCTTCTTCTATTTCGGCCTGCATCTCACGGCGCTGACGGGCAAGGCGTGGAAGGGACGGAAATCATTGCGCGACCCGGCCAGCGGCCGGTTCCAATTCAACCGGCTCTGGAAGACGCTGTTCGGTCCCGACTCCATGGTGCCCACGTTCCAGGACTGGCGCGATTTGGTGGCGCACAACAAATGGTTCTTTGGCCGGGGCCCGAAGCCCGAGTTCGATCGTTGGACGTATTGGGAGAAATTCGATTACTTCGCCGTGTTCTGGGGCGTGGCCATCATCGGCGCCTCCGGCCTGATCATGTGGTTCCCGGAATTTTTTACACGGTACCTGCCGGGCTGGATCATCAATGTGGCCCTGATTCTGCACTCGGACGAGGCGCTGCTGGCCGCGGGCTTTATTTTCTCGATTCATTTCTTCAACACGCATTTCCGCCTCGAGAAATTCCCGATGGACACGGTCATTTTCTCCGGCCGCGTTTCCAAAACCGAGATGCTGCATGAGCGCAAACGCTGGTACGACCGGCTGGTGGCGGAAGGCAAACTGGACGAACATCGCGTGAAGGACGAATGGGAACGCTGGAAGAACATCGCGCGCTCGTTTGGCTACTTCTTCTTTGGCCTGGGCATCCTTTTGCTGCTGCTGATCATTTACGCCATGACCACGCGCCTGACGCATTGAGGCGGACGAAAACCTCGTGCCCGTCTTCGTCAAAATAGGCGCAACAAATGCCAAGCCGTGTAGAGTGGTTCGGTTCGGGCCGCCTGATATTGGTAAGTATGGGCAGTGGCCAACAAACGCTGAAAATGGCATTGACCGGGCTCTGGCTGGTTCTTGCCGCTGGCGCCATGGCCGCACCGGTGATGTCGGATGACGATTGCCTGGTCTGCCACGCCGACAATACCCTGACCGTGACCAACCCCGCCGGCCGGGTCATTTCATTGTTCGTCGACAAGACCCGACTTGCCGCTTCGGTCCACAAAACAAACGCCTGTGTCAGTTGCCACACGGACATCACGGCGGCGCATCCCGACGACAACCGGCCCGTGCTGCCGGTCAATTGCGCCATTTGTCACCCCCAACAAACTGCCAGCTATGGAACGAGTGTTCATGGTCTTGCGATGAAGGCCGGTGATGAGACCGCCGCCACCTGCCAGGATTGCCACGATTCACATGACATCCTCCCGCCCAGCTCACCCGTTTCGCCGTTGTATTTTTCGCAGCAGGCTAAAACGTGCGGTCAATGCCATGTCCAGGAGGCCGCGGACTGGGCCAAAAGTGTCCACGGCCGGGCGGTGGCGGCGGGCAATCGCGATGCGCCGACCTGCACCGATTGTCATACCGAGCATCAAATCGAGGCGTTGAAAGGCGACTCGGCACTGAAAATTTCCGGCGTGTGCAGCCGGTGCCATGCCTCTGTGACTCTGGATTCCCGGTACAATCTCCCGGCAGACCGGGTGAAGACCTACGTCGAAAGTTATCATGGTCTGGCCGCGCAATACGGTTCCACCGTGGTCGCCGATTGCGCCAGTTGCCACGGTTACCATAAAATCCTGCCTTCCTCCGATCCGGATTCCACGATCAACACGAACCACCTGGTCACCACCTGCGGCCAGTGTCATCCGGGCGCGAACCGGATGTTTGTGAGCGGCAAAATCCACGTGGACCTCACCGCCACGTCCGGGGAACGGGACCTGTCGGAAAAAATCAACTGGTGGGTACGGCAGGTTTATCTGACGCTGATTTTCGGTGTTGTGGGCGCGATGTTCATCCACAACGCGCTGTTATTTTTGAGAAAAACGGCCGCGCGGTATCACGCCGGCGCCCGGACGGTTTTGCGCATGAGCCTTTCGCAACGCTGGCAGCACGTCGTGCTCGCGTCCAGTTTCATCGTTCTGGCCGTCACCGGCTTTGCCTTGAAATTCCCGGATTCGTGGCTGGCCAAATTACTCGGCGCCAATGAATCGTTTCGCCGCTGGACGCATCGTATCGCCGGCATCGTGCTGTTGCTCGCCGGCGCTTATCATCTGATTTATCTGCTGATGACGAGGGACGGCCGGCAACTGGTGAAGGATTTGTTCCCGGTCAAAAAAGATCTGGCCGATCTGTGGTGCGCCGCGCGTTATCTCACCGGCTGGAGCCGGGAGAAACCAAAAATCGGCCGATTCGGCTACGCGGAGAAAATGGAATACTGGGCCGTGGTGTGGGGCACCGTCATCATGGGGGTTACCGGCCTGATGATTTGGTTCAAGATGGACGTGACCGCTTTCCTGCCGCGCTGGATTGTGGATGTGGCGCTGACCATTCATTATTACGAGGCGCTGCTGGCGTGCCTGGCCATTGTCGTCTGGCACTTCTATCATGTGATTTTCGACCCCGACGTCTATCCGTTGAACCCGGCGTGTTGGGATGGCCGCGTCTCCGAGGAATGGCAGAAACACGAACACCCGCTGGAGAAACAGCTGATGCAGGCCGCTGAAAAACAAACGCCGCACCCGACGTCAGCCACGACCGGCACACCCGACGCTGGAAAATAGGGCGTGGGTCTGCGAGGTGGAAACGAGCGTCCCGGCGAATCAATTCCCCAAATACTCGCGCGGATCCACAATCTTGCCGGCAATCGCGCTGGCGGCCACGGTCATGGGTGAGGCGAGAAACACCTGTGATTCCTTGTCGCCCATGCGGCCTGGAAAATTGCGGTTCGTCGCGCTGATACATTTGATGCCCGCCTTGTTGATGCGGCCAAACGTGTCCACCGGCCCGCCCAGGCACGCGGCGCACCCGGCGTTTTCCGTCATCTGCACACCCGCGCTCACCAGGATGTCCCAGACGGTCTGCTTGCCCCAGTAGGTCGTCTGCAAATCGCGTACAATCTCCGGTGTCGCCGGCACGCCGAACGTGTCAATCGCCACATGATGCCCGCGCAACACGCGTGCAAACTCCACGAAATCGCTCGTCTTGCCGCCGGTGCACGAGCCGACATAGGCGCGGTCCAATTTGATGTGCCCCATCTCCTTCGCCTTTTTGCGCTGGCCCGGATCGGGATGACACGCCACCGTCGGTTCGAGCTTGTCAAGATTCACGACCAATTCGTAAACAAATTTCTGGTCCTTGTCCGGTTCCACCGGCGTGTAACTGGATTTGGTGCCATTCAATTTCACGCGCGCGTCCACGTATTCCTGCGTGCGTGAATCAAATTCAAAAATGGCATTCTTGCCGCCCGCTTCGATGGCCATGTTCGCGATGGTCATGCGGTCATCAATGGAAAGCGACGCTACACCCGATCCATCGAACTGCATCGCCCGGTACGTCGCGCCGTCAAAGCCGATTTCGCCGATGCAATGAAGGATCACGTCTTTGGCCATCACGCCCGGCTGCAATTTGCCTTCAAGCCGGAAGTGCATCGTCTCGGGAACCTTGATGAGCAACTTGCCCGTGCCCATCACGAAGCCGGCGTCCGTGTTACCGATGCCGGTGGCGAATTGGTTGAACGCGCCCGCCATGCAGGTGTGCGAGTCCGTACCGAACAAAATTTCGCCGGGCCGCGTGTGGCCCTTTTGCGGCAACGCCGTGTGGCAGACGCCTGCGTATTGCGAACCGTATTGCCGGTTCAACATTCCCTTTTTGGGATCGAAAACCCAGTGGCCGTTCGGGTCGTCAATCACGTCGTAAAAATACGGGATGTCCTGCTCCTTCACAAAGTCGCGCAAAATGTCCACGTTGCGGTTCGACTTGGAGTCGGCGGTGAAAATGTAATGGTCGGGAATGATGACGATCCGGGTTTTGTCCCAGACCTTCGCGTCCTTGCCGAACTCGCGTTTGAACACGCCGATGGTGCCCGGCCCGCAAACGTCGTGCGTCATGAGCACGTCGGCGTTCACCCAGATGTTGTCGCCGGCCTGCACGCGCGACTTGCCAGCCGCCCGGGCGAGGATCTTTTCCGTCAAAGTCATAGAGTGACACCATAGCCGATGCCGCCGCCAAGTTCAACTGAACAAAAGCGATATCCTGTCACAACAAAGAAAAAGGTCGCAAGCCGACGTTACCTGCGCTAGACCGCGTGGGCATTGGGAACTTATATGAGGTCATGCAACGCCTTGCCTGTTTTTTTGAGTGCCATATTGATGGTTTAGAATTCGAAGATTATCCCTGACAAAGGATCCTTCATCTTTACCCAAAACTCGCCCGCGTGACGCCGTCCGAAACATTTTCCAGCCTGCTCCGCAGTGATGCGCCAGCTTGCGGGGCCGAAGCCTCGTGGCGAAGGCCCGCGCTCGCGCTAATGCCGATGCAGGACGTGACCACGCTCAACTTCATGCACGTTATCGCACTACAGTCGCTTGCTGATTTTCCAATGATTTGGTAGATTAACCGGTATGAGCACGGTTGCGGAAATCAAAGAAGCGATTGAGCGACTCTCGCCCCGGGAACGGTGCGAGCTGGAGGCGCTGTTGCATCCGCGCACGGACGACGATTGGGACCGCGAGATGCAGGCCGACGCAGCGGCGGGCAAGTTCGACAGGCTCAAGGACGAAGCCGCCGCCGAGCGGCGCGCCGGTAAATTGCGCGATTTTCCGAAGCCGCGCAAACCATGACTTCCAAAGTCTCCGCGCGGTTTTGGAAACAATTCTACGAATTACCGCAGCACGTTCAGGAATTGGCCCACAAAAATTATTTGCTCTGGCTGAAAAATTCGCGCCACCCGTCCATTCAATTCAAACCATTTTATCGAGGTTTATATTCTGTCCGGATTGGTGACCATCATCGCGCCGTCGGATATTTTTCCAAACCGGATGAATTCACATGGATTTGGATCGGTAGCCACGAGGATTACAACAAATTCCGAGGTTGATTTAATTTCTGACTCCGTCCGAAACATTTTTGAACCGGCTCCGCGGCGACGCGCCTTTGTTGGCACTGGCGCCGATGCAGGATGTGACCACGCTCAGCTTCATGCGTGTCATCGCGCGTTACGGTGGGCCGGATGCGTATTGGACGGAATACTTCCGCGTTCACGGTGATTCGCGCCTGGATAAATGGATACTCCAGTCCATCACCGAGAATCCGACCAGACAACCCGTTGTGGCCCAGCTCATTGGCAATGATATCCCCGCCCTCGTCCGCACGGTAAAGCAACTCCAAAAATATCCCGTCGCCGCGATTGATCTGAATCTCGGCTGTCCGGCACCGGTCGTTTATCGCAAATGCGCAGGCGGCGGGCTGTTGCGTGAGCCGGAACGCATTGACGCCATCCTCGGCGCGCTGCGCGACGCCGTGACGGTTCCGTTCACGGTCAAAACGCGCATCGGTTTCGAGTCGCCCGCCGAGTTTGACGAGCTCTTGCCGTTGTTCGCCAAGCATCCGATTGATTTACTCACGATTCATGCGCGCACGGTCAAGCAGATGTACCGGCCCGGCGTGCGCTACGATTTGATTGCGCTGGCGGCGCGGGAATTGAAATGTCCGGTGCTGGCCAACGGCAACGTATACAGCGCGGCGCAGGCGAAACAACTGCTCGCGGAAACCGGCGTGCGCGGGTTGATGATTGGACGCGGCGCGATCCGTAACCCGTGGTTGTTCGATCAGATTCGTGCCGAACTGCGCGGCGAAAAAATCGAATTACCAGCCGGCCGCGACGTGCTGGCTTACGTGCGCGAGCTTTGGGAAAGTGAAATTGCGCCAAGCCTGCAGGAATCGGCGCAGGTGCAACGGATGAAGAAATTCATGAACTTCATCGGCGAAGGCGTGGAAGGAAGTTTCCTGCACGACATCCGCCGCGTGGCGACCACGGCGGACTTCTTCCGCGTCTGCGAAAACTCCCTGGACCACGACCAGCTGCTGACTTTGGAGCCGCCAACTGCTTCGGAAATGCCCCTGGATTTGCCGACAGCGTTTTGACGGTTCGATTTACCTGCTCTATTAGCCGGGGTTACCATCGGTGAATTTTGCGCGGTGCTCGCCAGTCTGAGTCCTGCGTTTTCTTTGGTTTATCGAGAAAGTGAAAGGTTCGAGGCGGCATCGTTTGTGCTGATTGGCGGGGAGTGTTTTATTCGTACCGCGGTGCTGTTGCCTGTTTGCGTATGGATCAAACCCATCCTTATGCTAAGAAAAATATTGGTCGTCGAAGATGATCCGGATCAACTGGAAGCGATTCGCGGGAACCTGAAAAACGCCGGTTTTGCCATCGGCACCGCCTCCAACGGAGTTGACGCCCTCGTGAAAACCCGTTCGGTATTGCCCGATTTGATTGTGCTGGATTTGATGTTGCCCCGGTTGAACGGGCTCGATATCTGCCGGACGTTGCGGGAAAATCCCGCGACCGCTTCGATTCCGGTGATCATGCTGACCGGCATGGACAGCTACTTTACCCGGGTGGCGGGATTTGAGGCCGGCATCAACGTTTTCCTCACCAAGCCGTATCTTCCAGAGGAACTGATTTCGAAAGTGGAAGAATTGTTGAAACATCTCTCCACCACTTCCCGAAAGTCCGACCAACCGAAATTGAAGCCCGAGGGTTCCCGTTCATACAAGAGGTCTTCGCGTAACCCGTAACCGGCGGCGTTCCCAATCCCGAAAATGTCTCACTTCGTTTTGATGTGAAACGCGCTGGCATCCGCAATTTTGCCGAGGTCGCCACCGTAGAATTCGTCGCGGTAATCGTCGGTTTCGAGCAGGTGCTGGGTCAAGTCCTTCTGGTCGCGTTGGATGATGAATTTCAGTTCGTCCAAATCATCCGACCAGCGGAACCCGTTGAAAAATTCCGCGCCGGCGAACTGCGTCTTATACAACGCCGTCTGCGAATAGCAGGTGCCCAGGTAAAGGTATTTTAAGCTGCGTTCGGCGAACAACGCCGCCGCTGAGGTCATCATGAACATGCCGAGGTTGCGCGCGTAATAATTCAGGTCGTAAAACGCGTAGTAATAAAACGCCAGCGCCTTGCCTTCGAGGTAGAGAGTGGCTGCGCCGATTTCACCGCCCGTCTTCGCGTCCGTGAACACGAGCAGATGTGAAATGATGGGCGAGGCGAACAGCGCGTCGAGCCGTTCAAAGGTCATCACGTCCTTGCCGAATTTGATGTCGGCGTAGGTCTTGAAAAACTGGCGGCGTTCGGGCGTGTAATCATATTTATCGCGAGGCACGAGTTTCACCTCGATGCCCGCGCCCTTGCGCAAGATGCGGCGGTTCTCGGACGACGGCTGGAACCTTGCCAGGTTCACCCGCACCTGGCGGCAGAGGTAAAAACGGTCGAGATTGCGCGAGGATGGCAGGAAGCCCGCATCAAAAATGTCCGCCGGCGATTCGTCCGCCTCCGGTACGGCCCAGATGGCATACGGAAACTGGTAATGTTCGTAGTCGGAGTTTTGCTCGGAGAACAGGAGTTTCATTTCGCGGCAGCGGTTTCGACCTCGACTTTTGCCGGCGCCGATTTGCCATTCACCGATTTTCTCCGCAGGCGCAGCCGCCAGTTCGTCAAGACGTCATAACTCACCGAGTTTTTCAATTTGGCCATATCATGCACGGTGATTTCCTCGTTGCCCTGGCGGCCCATGATGACGGCTTCGTCCCACATTTGCGCCTCGGGAATGTCCGTGATGTCCACCATCAACGCGTCCATGGCGATGCCGCCAATGAGCGGGGCGCGTTTGCCGCGAATGAGCGCGCCGCCCTGATTACGGACGCGCGGGAAACCGTCACCATAACCGATGGGCAGAATCGCGATGCGCCGCTCCGATGTCGCGGCATAGCGCATGCCGTAGCCGACCACTTCACCGGGTTTCAGCTTTTGAATCGCCGCGATGCGTGCCTTGACCGACATCACCGGTTCAATGCCGGAAATCCGGCGGCAAACCGACGATGGAAAAACGCCATACAGCAAAATGCCGACCCGGACCATGTCGAGATGCGCCTGCGGCAGATCCAGAAAACCGCCGCTGTTGCACGTGTGACGCAGCTTCACGGGAATTTTCCGTTGCTCGAGCGCATGCAAAACTTCGCGGTAGCGCGAGAACTGGAGATTGGCGAAGGTTTTGTCCGTTTCATCCGATTGTGCGAAATGCGTCATCACGCCCTCGAGCAGCAACGATTTTTCGGCCACAATCTGTTCAAGAAGCGGCAGGGCTTCATCCCAGCGCACGCCGTAGCGGCTCATGCCGGTGTGAATTTTCACGTGCACCGGCACCCGTTTGCCATGGGCGGCGGCGATCTGTGCGAGCTTGCGCACGGCGTGCGGCTCGTTTACGCAGATGGTCAGGTCGTGCTCGACACACCAGGGGAGTTCGGCTTCCTGCCGTTCGCCCAGCAACAGCAGCGGCTCGGTGATCCCGGCATCGCGAAGTGCCATCGCTTCTTCGAGCGTGCTGAGGCCGAAACCCCATGCGCCTTCCTCAAGCGCAATGCGTGCCACGTCCAGTGCGCCGTGGCCGTAGGCCTCGTCCTTCACGACGGCGAGCAGCCGGACGTGCTTCGGCAGGTCGCGGCGGATGAGCCGCAGGTTGTTTCGCAACCGGCCGAGGTCAATCTCGGTCCATGCCGGCCGCAAGGGGAAACTGGTCGAATCGAAATTCATAAAACATTGAGACTGTTTAACCACGAATCATGCCAAATGGCACGGAAAATTGGAGCCGGATTTCACGAATTCATCTTCGATTAAAAAATGAACAAGCATCCCTGAAAAGCAGGAAAATCGCGTCAAATCCTGCCCGGCGGCCACAGGCTTCGGCCAATGTCCGTGCGGAAATAGCTGCCCACGACCCGGATTTTGCGGATGTTGGCGTAGGCTCTTGTAATCGCGGCATCCAATGCCGGCGCGAGCGCAATCACATCGGCAATGCGATGGCCCGTGGAGACAAGTTGGCCGTCCGTGCCCTGCGCCACTTCGTTCCACCACACGTCGCAATCGAACGGGCCTGCCACTTCCAGCGGCAGATGCGGACTGCGGACCTGTGTGAACGGATAACCGTAACCGGCCAGCGTCAGCGAGCAGCCGAAATTCAGTCCGGACTTGAACTGTGGATCGAGTTGTTCATTGCGCGCGGTTTTCAAAACGGTTTCCACCGGGTTTTTGAGCATCCGCAAAATCATCGGACCGGACGTGACGCCGATGCGGATATTGTATTCGATGACGTGCCATTGGCCGCCGCGCTTCACAGCGGTGACTTGCAACGGCCCGTTGAATCTGACTTTGCGCAGCCATGGCAACAGCGGATGGATGAGCTGCCGGGCCAGGCTGTATTGGTCGTCCGGATCGCGTTCGACCAGGCCGCCGAGCGGCGCCCCGGCCACAATGCCCTGATTGCCGTTGAAGGCGTATTTATATTCCTGATTGGTGACCAGGGAATAAATCTCTCCGCCACTCACGAGCGCGATGTGCCCGGCCTCGGCGCGTCCGAGATATTCCTGCAAAAAGACGCCCTCGGCATAATTGACGTGCCGCAACCACGCGCGGGTGTCCTCGACGGTTTCGCACAAAATCGTGTGAATCGGGCTGTTCGGCGAGCAGAGCGGGTTTTTGATGACAAACGGCTGCGGATGGCCGGCCAGGATTTTTTCGGCCTCCAGCCGGTTCGACGCCACATACGCCTGCGGAAACGGGATTTTGAAATCTGCGCACAGTTTCCGGGCGAAATCCCGTTCGCGTTCGATTCGCATCGCCTCGCGCGTGGGGCTGAAGATGCCGACGCCGGATTTCAACAAATCCTTCGCCCACGGCGCGAGCGCCCAATCAATGGATTGCGGAATGACCACCTCCACGCCATTTTTCTTGATGAGCGGAACGGGGCTGGAAAACGCGTCGCGCGAGAAGGTTGGCCCAACGAGCGACGGCGGGAAATGGCCGTAATTGCGCGTGAGATACGTGGAGACGGTGGTACCGGCATCTGCCAGCGCCTGCCCGAGGCTGTGCGCGAACGAGCCGACCCCGAGAATCATGACTGACGCCACCGGGCCCGACCGTTTTGAAGTTTTGCGAGGCATGGAATTCTTCCGGGTGAAGTGTTTCCGAAATTGGCCGACGGCGCAATGACAAGCTCGATGAAGAGTGGAGCCAGCTGTCGGGATTGAACCGACGACCGACGGTTTACAAAACCGTTGCTCTACCACTGAGCTAAGCTGGCGCCAACGTCATTTATTACGCGGCAGGCGGCGGTTTGGCAAGTCAACGCGCGAGGGCCACGAGGTAGCGTTGCACGCGCGTCGCGTCTTCCTTCTGGCCCAGTTCGAGGTAAATCTGGTGCAGGTTGCTGCAGATCCGCAGAAAAATCCGGCGCGGACTGACCGGGGCCAGATATTCCTCGCGCAGATCGTAATTGCCGCGCACGAGATAATGGACGCAGTCGGCCTTGGTCAACAGCCGGCCGCGATTGAAGACGTCCACGTAAATCTCGCCGGACGCGGACTGGTGGCGGCAGATAAAATGTCCCGGCAGGCCAATGCCGACAATCGGCAGCCGCAGCCGCCGCGCCAGCAGCATATAAAACAGGCAGAGCGTGATGGGATTGCCCGTCCGCCGGTCGAGCACACGATTCAGGTAGCTGTTGTCCGGTTCGTAATAATTCTGTTCGTTTCCCTTGAAACCGAGTTCGCTAAAAAGGTAGTCGCTGATTTTTCCCAACACTGCATTCGCGCGCCCGTGACGGTCCGTGCGCTCGCGCAGCGCGTTCGCGTAGCCGTCGAGCAGCGCCTGGTACGCCTCCACATTGATTTCGGGAAACTGCGTCTGCGCCAGCAGCCAGGCCGCCAGTTCCAGGTCAAATTCCTCGCCGTGGTTGAGGCAGAACGTGAGAAAGCGATTGTCGGCCGCCTGTTTGTCGACGTGCCGAAGGATTTCCTGGACGCGCCGGCGCAACAACGGGTCGTTGCTCAAGGCGTGGGGTTTGAGCCATTCACTGGCAGCGCTGCCTTCGGCCAGAATTTGCCCGCGCACCGCCTGATAAACCTCCGCGTTTTCGTCCGCCAGCAGATTAAGCAGCGCGGCGTGGCGGCGTTCCGGCGCCGTCGCTTTCGAATCACCACTCTGGATTTTGGGAGGCATGTGGCTTTCCCGACAATAAAACCTAAAACGCCTGCGCGCCAGTCAATAAAATCGGCGTGGGCGGAATTATCATTGCGGAAAGACTGGTGCTCCCGGCGTTCATTTTTGCAAACATGCTTAGGCCATGACTTTGCGCGCCAGCGCCACCGCGCCCGAAGCCGTCTCGGTGTAGCCATCGGCGCCGATCTCATCGGCATATTTTTGCGTAATCGGCGCGCCCCCAACGATTATCTTTACCTGATTGCGCACCCCGGCTTGTTTCAGGGCGTCAATGGTGGTCTTCATGGCCGGCATGGTGGTGGTCAGGAGGGCCGACATGGCGACGATGTGAGGATTTTTTTCTTTGATTTTCTGGACGAATTGTCCCGGCGGCACGTTGACTCCGAGGTCCACCACCTCAAAACCGGCACCTTCCAGCATCGCGATCACCAGGTTCTTGCCGATATCATGCAGGTCACCCGTGACGGTCCCGATGAGAACGCATCCGGACGGTCCGATGCTTTGGTTTTTGAGCAGCGGACGGATGGGTTCGAGGGCGCTTTTCATGGCGCGCGCGGCGAGCAGCAGTTCCGGGACGAAATAGTCGTGACACTCAAAACGCCGCCCCACCTCCGCCATGGCGCGCATCATATGATCCTGCACAAGTTTCAAGGGATCCATGCCGGCCGCCAGCGCCTGCTCGGTGGCGGCCCGGGCGGCTTTGCCATCACCGATCAGGATGGCTTCATAAAGTGGTTGATGGTCGTCCATAGGCTGGGGTTCAAACGTGATGTTGGTTCAATTTGAATAAACCGCATCGGCGGCCCGATCGCCAACCAAGGGTTGGTTTTAACATGCCGTTTTTTGGCGATTACAGTTCGTAATCGGCCGCGACGAACTTGCTGGTATCCACCACGCCCATCATCTCGTCGATGAACTGGTTTTCACCGGCCGGCAGGCTTTCCAGCGTTTTTTGCATCCGCTCCAGCCATGGCAATTCGCGTTTGAGGATTTTGACCTGTCCGTCCCGGTGCGCGTCGCGCAACAATTTGACGGCGGTCAGGCCGGCGGCCCGGCCGGCGGCGTAATGGTTCGGCGCGTTCACGATGACCCGGGCGATGGCCACGGCGCTTTCCGGCGTGAGCACATACGCTTGCGGATCGAGCGCCGCATCGGAAGCCACCAGCCATTTGCGATACTGCAAGGCCGCGTCGCGGCCGTCCGCCAGCGCCTGGTTCATTACGCGACAGTCGTAAATGAGTTGCTCGACGTAAACCGTCGGCGCCATGCCGCCGAGCAGTTTGATGTTCTGGACGGATTCGTTGCTCCACGTGTCGCACGCGGCGGCCGCAATGTTGCCCAGCGGACTCGAATGCGCGCAGGCGGCGGTCCTGCCTTCCATGGCCATCGGAAAACCGGTGATGGCCTTGAGAATCGGGTTTTCGTAACCGCAATCCTTGCCGGGCCCGACGCAACCGCATTCGTAACCCACGAGCGTTCGCACGGCGCTGATGGCCCGCACCACGGCCGCGAAGACGCGCGGGATCATCTGTTGCCCGGCCAGGACCATCGCCGTATTGCCGAAGCCACAGGCGGTGTCGCCGGCGCAGTGGACTCCGTGTTTGTCCGCGATGCGTTGGAGTTCAGTCCAGAGGAAGCGCATGTCGCGCACGCCCATCACGCAAAGTCCGAACAGGACGCCGCGCAGATCGCCCATCATCAGTGCCTCGTCGTGGATTTCCTTGCCGCCGACCGATTCGATGCTCAACAACTCCGCACCCGCGGCCGCGCAGCCGTCAAAGGTGGCCAGCATGGCCTCAAACAACGGTCCGCTGCGCATCCGGGGCGGGCGTTCCATTTCACGCGTGTCGTTCGGTGTGATGCGCAAAACGCTTTTGAGGCCGTGCCGGGCGTGCGCTTCCGCCATGCCGTCGAGCAGAATGCGGGTCAACTCGATGCCCCAGGCCGGATGCTCGGTCATCGGCGGCAGGGTTTCAAACTCGACGACCAATCCCGGCGCCTCCAGTTCCGCCGCGCGGGCCAGGGCGCCCTGAATGATTCCTCGGTACTGCTCCCGCACTTCCGGCATCGTGGATTCATCCACAAACATGGGCGGCAGGGTGAAGTTTAATTCGGGATAGACGATTCCGCCGCCCAGTTTCAGGCCCTGCCGGGTCGTCAACGGTTTGGGGGCGATTCCGAAGCGCAGGTCGGCCGGATGGTCAATGGCCAGCTTATTAAAGCGGTTCATAAAAGTGGGGTTGCATCCGAAGAGCGGAGCAACTCTCTAAACCACACACGGTACCAGAACCGCATCGGCCATACCATGGACAATCTTTTTATCAGCGGGAACGATGGTTGCCAACGCACCGCCTAATTGCGGGCGCGCCGCGTCGCCTTCGCCGGCCACGAAGTAATACGGGCACAACCGGACCCGGCCCTTCATCGATTCGACCGTGTTTTTCTGAAAATCAAACCACCTGGTTTCGACGGTTTTCGGTTTTTCATAACGCTGCAGCACGAACGGGGAGGTGGAAAAACCGGCCAGGGCCCGGTCCACCGCCGCGCTCCAATCGGCGTGCGACAGGTCGCTGCCCAGATAGACGCCCCGCGCGCCCCAGGCGTGTTCGGAAAAACCCGATACCTTCAAAATCAATTCACGCTGGCGTTGCGACAGCGTTTTCAGCTGCTGCCAGTCGGTGAGATTCAGTTCGGGAATCGCCGCGTGCGGCGGCAGTGGTGTCGGATCCACCGCCCACGTGTAGGGAATCAGTTTTTGCAGGCGCGACAAAAAGCCTTCCCCCAGTTCCGCCCGCCAGAAGTCGCGCAAATTCCGGTTCCATAACAGTGCGAACAACATTTTCTCTTCGAACAGCGGCTTTGGCGGCGGGGTCAGCCGGATTCGTTTCTCCGCGGCCAGTTCGAAGATTCTTCCGGAATTCGGAACGTTCGCGAGGTCAAACAGCTCAAAAAAACGGTAAACCGCGTCGCCGTCGGCGAAACCGTCAAACTTTGAACCTTGAACCTTGAACCTTGAACCTTGAACCTGGCTTGCCAACCATTCCATTTCCGGCCGGTACGTCGCCGCTTCTTCGGAAACCACGATGTGAACCTGTTGCGTGTCGCCAAAAATGGACTCAAACCCGCGAATCATGCCGTCGGCGCCGCCGATGATTTTGCTTTCAGCCTTCGACTCCCGACCTTCGGCGGCGGCGTAAGTTGCGTTCAGCCATGCCGTCAGGCCGATGCCGCCGGGCACGGAATCCAGTTCGGTGATGCTAACGCCGGTTTCCGTCAATAAGATATCGGGCCGAATGACGCGCGGCACATCGTTCTTGAACGCGGGTGAGCGTTGTTGCGCGATCAATTCTGCGGGTTTGCCGCGGTCCAGCAGTTCGGCAACCCACGCCGGTTGCTTGCCTTCCACGCTGCGCCGATAGAGCAGGTTGACTGCGCGATAAAACTGCAGCAATACGCGGCCCAGCGATTCGATATCCTTCGCCAGACTGTCACCCAGCGGGAACGGTACCGGTGAAATCCGCCAGTCCAGTCCGGCAAAGAGCCCGTCAACCGGGGTTTGCCCGTGAATAAAATGCGCGACGTCCGCCGCGGATTTTTCGTTGGAAGAGACAGCATCCACGCCGAAGACAGTAAGCTTCAAAACGTTCAGCGTCAAAATAGAACGAGGACAGGCAGGCCTGATTTGGTGGTAGGGCACGAGTGCCGGTCCAAACGACTCGTCACCTCGTCGCCTACATATTGGGACAGTGCCCGAGGACGGACCGTCGGCCCGGTTTCGCGGGGCGATTGGTCTTCATGGGCTGTTCAATAGCCCGCGATAAAACATCTGCATCGCGTTGGTCATGGGCATGAAAAACTCAAACGCATTGCTCGCCAGCAGGTTGCTGTTGACGGCCGACCAATGAACCAAATCAGTGGACGATTGGAGCAGGTAACTCTGCCCGGCCTGGCCATTGAGCCAGACACCCAGTTGTCCGGGCGGATTATTGTTGCCGATTTGCAGGTTGAAGGTGTTCGTTGCCGGCATCACAAAAAGCGTGATGCTCTGGGCCGGGAGCGTATCGCTGAGAACCCCGTTCGCGAGCGCCACATCCGCGAGGTGGTTGATGGTATTGGCTGAAGTTAACTGCCAGCGTTGGGCCGTTCCGACGGCGTTAAAGTTGGTCAGGCTCGCCGTAATCGGCGTGGCGTTGTTAAGGTTCTTGTTGATGACCATGAGTGTCATCGCGCCGTCACTGGTTCGCACGGCGCCAAAGGCCGAAAGATTGTCCGGATTGGGCACCGTGGTCAAAACGCTGGTATCGCCGAACGTGGATTTATTGCCGTCGTAGTTGCGATACAGTTTCATCGCGTTGTAGGTGGGCGAAGTGTTGGCCGGTGTGGTCCAACGGGTCGCCAGATCGAGTCCTTCCCGGCCGAAAATGCCGAGCAGATCCGCCTGGGCGTCCGCGCCGTTGATGTCGGTTTCCGCCCCCCAATTGTATTCGGTAACGCCAATCTTCGTGTCGGGATAATTGGTCGCCACCCAGCTTTTCATGCGGGGGATTAACATGATGACGCTGTTGATCCAGCTGGGGTCGACGTAGTTGCTGTCCCAAAACACGCGCGTGGACTGGTTGCGCAGCAGTTCCGTGGCGGTGTCAGTCGCGTTTCCACTGACGCTTCCTTCCTGGGGATAACAATGAAGAGTAAAATAATCGAGCAACCGCTGGCCGGTACCCACGTCATGCTGGTGAATCTGATTCAGCAGCCACGGCATATAGTCCCAGCCGCCGTTGGTGCCACGATCGGGATAATCCGCGGGATTGTAATCGTTGTGCTGGCCGGACCATTGCTGGTCGTAGCCGCTGTTGAGATAGCCGCCCCAACCCCACTCCTCCGGTCCGCAAACCAACACATTGGGGTCGTTGGACTTTACCATGCTGGCATAAGTAAAAAAATCGTTGCGAATTTCCTGCATCGTCGGGCCAACCGGATGAACGTCCTGGTGCGTTGAGAACCAGATGCTTTCCTCGTTGTCCATGATGTAATAGCGCACCCCGCCGTTGGTCGAGGCGCCCCACTGACCCAGCAGATGTTGAATGTAACTTTGTTGAAAGGTGACATTGGTGGGGAAGTTGGCGTCGTTCGGATTATTCCAGGTAATGGGGGTGTTGTTGGTGGTGCTGATCCCGTTGCCGGCGGCGGGCCGGTAGGGATCAGTCGAAGTTTGCGGACCGTATAGGTTGGTGGAATAACTGTAGAGAATGGTGCGGCCGGACCCCAGTTTGGGCATCCAGCCAATCATGGGTATGGTGATCATCGGTTGCGCACCGCCGTCCTTGCTGTTGGCGACAAACGCATCCGCCGTGGCTCCGGGGGTGGCGCTGGAGTCCGGATAACTTTCAAAATACCAGTCAAAATCGAGGTTGTGGGCATTGAGTTGCCAGTTGTAGCGCGTCTCGTTGTTTCCCCCCGACCGGTTTATGGCGAAATTCAAATCGGCCAGGTCATTCGACGATGCGAAGGCCGTGCCGTAAATCAAGGGACTGATCGCATGACGATTGGCCAGCGCATTGACGGTGATGGCGACCGGCGTGTTGGTGCCGGACGTGACGGCGCCGGCGACCAGTGAAATGTCATCCAAATAAAACGTCGGTTCGGGTGTTCCCTGTGAATCCTGAATCACGAAACCGGTGAAGTTGTTTGAGCCGGCGACTCCCAGCGCCGAAAGCGGCACGACGAATTGCTGCCAGCCGCCGGCTGCCGGCGGGCTGAGTGGGTAATGGGCGCCGGCGGCAAAATTGTTGGTGCCACCCAGATCGAGCAAACCATAAACCTGCAATTTTTGTCCGCCACTCGAGCCGCCATTCAGCCAAAAGTTGAGGCTCGCGTAAGGCGTCGAATCCTGATCCGGATGCCAGATTTGGATTCCCTGCCACGCGCCGGAAATCGTAACACTGATTGAGTCACTCCCGGAGTGGATCGGCGACGGGTTGGTATAGTTCAAGGTGGCCCAACCCCAGTTCTGCCAGCCATTCTCCAGTGCGTCGTCGTAAACGATTTGGTCGGCGCGGGCGGCCAAGGTGAAAAGGAATGCTGCGAGCAGACATAATTGCCCGCCCGCCCGGTACTGAAAACACGGTCTTTGCATAGTAGATGGCAAAGTCTACATCAGGAAGAGTGCCAATGCACTCTCCCAGATGTAATCAATACTGGGGACACATTGGGGACACCGCTGGATTTGACCCCGAAGGATTCATCCTCGCCCGCCGGGTCCTTCCGCCTCAGGTTCGCACCTGCCCGTTGCCGATGCCGATCCATTTGTAGCTGGTCAATTCCTCCAGACCCATTGGACCGCGCGCGCCAATTTTATCGGTGCTGATGCCGATTTCCGCGCCCATGCCGAACTCGCCGCCGTCAGTGAACCGCGTCGAGGCGTTCCAATACACCGTCGCCGAATCCACTTCGTTCAGGAACTGTCGCGCATGCAATTCATTTTTTGTGACGATGCTGTCCGAGTGCGCCGAGCCGTAATGATTGATGTGATCAATCGCCTGCTGCACACCATTCACAACGCGGACGTTCAGGATGTAGTCGTTGTATTCGGTGAACCAGTCCTGTTCGGTCGCCCGTTTGATGGCGGATTTGGTGTTGTGGATCGAGCATTTCAAAATGGCTTCGGCATCAGCGTCGGCGCGCAACTCCACCCTCTTTTCGCTGAGTCGCTGGCCCACGACGGGTAAAAACCGCGCCGCGATGGTTTTGTCCACGAGCAGGGTCTCCATGGCATTGCAGACCGCCGGGCGCTGGACTTTTGCGTTCAAGGCAATTTCCTCGGCCATCTTCAAATCCGCGTCGGCGTCCACATAGACGTGACAAACGCCCTTGTAATGTTTGATGACCGGCACCCGGGAGCATTCGGCCACGGCGCGAATCAGCCCTTCGCCACCGCGCGGCATGCACAAATCGACGTATTGCGTGAGCGAAAGCAGAATCGGGATCGCCTCGCGGTCGGTCACGGGGACGACCTGAATTCCGTGCCCGGGAAATTTTGCGAGCGTTTTTTTTCCCGCCTCAATCATCGTTTTCGCGATGAACTGGTTCGAGTTCATCGCCTCCCGGCCGCCGCGCAAAATCGTGGCGCTGCCGGATTTGAAGCAAAGGCCGGCGGCGTCCGCCGTCACGTTGGGCCGGGATTCATAAATGATGACGACGACGCCGATGGGCGTGGAAATCTTTTGGAGTTTCAAGCCATTCGGCCGGACGCGTTCGTCCAGGATTCTCCCGACGGGGTCGGGCAGCGCCGCGACTTCACGCAAGCCTTTGGCCATGGCCGCGACCCGCTTGTCATCCAGCTTCAGCCGGTCCAGCATGGCCGGGGACAAGCCATTTTCCGCCGCTGCGTCCATGTCCCGCGTATTGGCTTCCTTGAGCGCATCGGAATTTTTCTCGAGCGCGTCGGCCATGGCCAGCAAACAATCGTTCTTCTCACGGGCGGTCAGTTTCGCAAGTTCGCGCGACGCGGCCCGGGCCTGTTTGGCCAGTTGCGTGATTTGTTCCGTGAGATTCATGGCGGTAAAGTCGCAGACACACTAAACGAATCCACCCGGATGTCAAAACCACCACGTTGGGCCCAAACAGATGGCTCAAGCCGGGTTGGAACATCACCGGTGCCACAAGCCGGCTCCGGCAAAAAGTATTGAAAACAGGGAAGTCCACGCCGGCGTCGGGCGCTTCAATTATTTTGCGCGGCGTTTTTTCGATTCGGTTCTTTCGTTCAATTCATACCGGGACGGCCGGTGCGTCGGATAATGGGGTTTTGTCTCCGTGCTTTTGCCGATTCGGCGGGGCGGCAGTGCCAGTTCCTTGGGTATGGCAATGCCGGCTCGCGTCAACTTCTCGATGATCGCATCGCGGATAAATTGCGAGCGGTTCCGGCAACCCGCCTGGGCGAGCCCGGCGTCGAGTTCGCGCAGGAACTTTTCGTCCACTGCGATCGGCAGCAATTTTTGACCCACCGCACGTTGATTTGGCACGCCCTTTCTATACACCTTTCCCGCCACCCCAAAAAACAAAAATTTCCATTGACGGGATTATAGACTGGATATATACACCTGGCTTATGAAGCGGTCCGGGAAAAGGCAAAAGGGCAAACTGCTTTCGGTTTGGGTTTCCGCGGCGTTGTTGACCCGTCTGGATGAGGGCGCCAAAAGAGAGGGTTCGGACCGGTCCAAGTTCGTTCGCAACGCCATCCGTGAAAAACTGTCGCCACCAGGAGGTGTCGCCGAAAAATGAAAATTACGGTCAGGCGGAAAATTCTTATCATCGAGGATCAGGCCGAGCTCCTGATGGCGATGATACTTTCCTTGGAGCGCGCGGGGTTTGGTGTCTTCGGCGTACAGACCGGCAGGGATGGAATCCGGCTGTCGCAGACGGAGGAATTTGATCTCGTTATTTTGGACGTCAACCTGCCGGGACAGGACGGCTTCGAGGTATTTACCCGGCTGAAGCGGGATTTCCGCTACAGTCGGACACCCATTATCTTTATCTCTGATCATTGGAATGAGGAGAACCGCCGGCGCGCGCGTGAACTGGGTGCCGCTGATTGCCTTGATAAACCGTTGGACGCGCCCGATTTTGTCCGGCGAATTTTTTCCCACGTCAGAACCGTACAGGCATGGCCGGACAAGAACATTCCGGACCGGTAAAGCTACGGTTCAATCCATACCAATGTTCCGCCCGGCAGCCAGTCAAAGAGTGGAATCAAATCCGCGTCGGCCAGGTGAATGCACCCGCAGGAGGCAGGTTTGCCAATGCTCATTTGGTCCGCCGTGCCGTGAATGTAGATGTAGCGCGCATGCGAATCCACGTTGCCGCCGCGATTGCACCCGGGTTCGAGCCCTTCCAGCCAGAGGATGCGCGTGGTGATTTTGGCCTCCGGCATTCCCCGCCAGGTGTAGCCCATCGGCCGGCGGCCCTTGAAAACCGTTCCGGCCGGCCAGCCGCCGCCGATCTTTTCCACAATCCGATGCAAACCGAGCGGCGTGCCATTAGAGCCTTCTGTCTGCCCGATGCCAAAGCGCGAAGTGGAGCAGCGCATTTTGCCGCCGGAATGCCAGGATCCGGAGAATTTCTCAAAAAGCGAAACGGTTTGATCGGCGATGCTGACGGCAAGTAGGAATCGGGTTGGCGCAAACCCGTATTTTTTGCAAGCGGTGAAGAAATTGCCGCCGCGACGCGTAGACGCGGAGAAGTTCATGGGATCAATTCATTTGGCGGTCGTTCTGCCTCTGCGTCTTTGCGTTCCGGCGTTAAAATTGCAGAAGCTTATTTCAGTTTCTTTACGAGCACTTTCGAATTTCTGCCGCTCTGCTCGTATTTTTCGCGGCGGGCGGGCGGCAAATCATCGGGTGTGCCTTCGGCAAAGCCACCCTTGGATTGAAAATAGGTGAAGGCCTGGGTCGAGAGGGTGATGAGTTCTCCCAACCCCATTTCGCGTGCCTTGTTTTCGACAAACTGGATCAACTTCCGTCCGATGCCCTGGTTTTCGTGCGACGAGTCCACATAAAGGCACGCCAGCTCACCCTTTTTCTGTTCGGGATAAACGTGCAACGCCACGCATGCCACCGGATTTTTATCAATTTCAAAAATGAAATAATCGCCCAGATTTTTGTCAATGGCCGTCTTGCTCCGTCTGACCAGCTCGTCCGTTTCCACCGCCTTCTTGGTCAACAACTGGATCGCCCGCACGTCCTTTTTCCGCGCGGGCCGGATTTGCTGGTATTCGTTCGCGTAAATGAGCGTGCCGATGCCGTCGTTGGAGAACACCTCCGCCAGCAGACCTTCGTCCACCTTGCCATTAATAATGTGGACACGCGGCACCCCGGCCTTGCAGGCCAGGGCGGCATGCTGCGCCTTGGACAGGATTTCCGGAACAAATCCGGGGCTGTTTTGTTGCAGGAGATTTTGCAACTCCGACACCAGCATCTGCCGGATGAGCTGGTGATTGTAGCCCAGACCGTCCTGCGCCGTGATGAAAATGAGCTTGATGGCCTTAAGCGCCTCGGCCACGGCCACCGCCACGCCGTCGGAATTCACGCGATACGTCTTGCCGTCGCCGTCGAACCCGAGCGGCGGAATGACGGGGATGACGTCCTGCGCCAGCAACGTTTGCAACAGCGCGGCATCCACGCGCTCGACCTTGCCGGTGAACAATTGGTCCACCCCCTGGATGATGCCGACCGGATGCGCGATGATGACGTTGGTGCTGGCGGCGCGCAGGTCGTTGGCCGAAAGGCCTTCAAGGATTTCGTGCGTGAGCCGGTTGGCAGCGTTGAGGGCGAGCTTGAGCGTGGCGGCGTCCGTGATGCCGGAGCCATCGAGATTGGACGCCGGAATATTTTGCTCCTCGGCGAGCGCCTTGATTTGCGCCGATGCGCCGTGCACCAGCACGACGCGGATGTTCAGTGACCGCAACACCGCCACGTCCAGCAGCAGCGTGGCAAAGTTCTCGTCGGTGACAATCGCGCCGTCAATCGCAAGGATGAACGTCTTGTCGCGGAATTGCGGAATGTATTGCAGGATGCCCCGCAGGTCGGTCGGTTTCACGTTTGGCTAATCATTCAATCGGCAACGCCCAACAAGTATTCGTTTTTCGGCGGGATTCAAATAATTATTTATTGCCCAAAGTGGGTTTCACCTGCCAGCGAGTCGTGGGTATATGGAAAGTGGTCGAAATTATAATGGCCCGGCAGGCGACTTTGGTTTAGAACAATCCTGTGCAAATCCAAATGCCATTCATCATGCCATTTGTGATTGTGGCGGTGTTTGTCATCATCGTGATCAGCACCATTTACGGGGTGATTCAGTCGCGCAAGCGGCAGGAGGGACTGTTTGAGCTGGCGCAACGGATGGGTCTGGATTTCGGCGCGGCGGAAGATCGCGAAATCGCCGACCGCTACGGCTTTCTCAAACAACTGGCCGAAGGCGAAAACCGTTACGCCTGCAACGTCCTTTCCGGGACCTTTCAGCGAAACCAGGTGCTGGCGTTCGATTATCACTATGAAACCTATACCGAAGGCAAAGGTGGACGCCAGACGCACCATCACTGGTTTTCCTTTTTCATTTTGTCGCTCCCGGCGATTTTCCCCGATTTGACCATCCGGCGCGAAAATCTGATCACGAAAGTCGTCGAGGTGTTCGGCTACCAGGACATCAAGTTTGAGTCCGCCGAATTCTCCAAGGCCTTCTGTGTGCGGTCGCCGGACAAAAAATTCGCCTACGACGTCTGCAACGCGCAGATGATGGAATACCTGCTGGCCAACCGCGATTTGAGCGTTGAAATCGAATTTCAGGCGCTGGCGCTGGCCTTCAACACCCGCCTGTCCGTTGAACAGATTGAAGCCAATTTGCAACGGCTGGTGGAAATCCGGTCGCGCCTGCCCGAATACCTGTTCACCCAAACCGCATGAGTCCACAAATTCTCACACTTATTGTTTGCGCGGTCGTCATTTTGTTGCCGGCCGTCTATGTGCTGGCGCAATACAACGCGCTCGTCGCCCTGCGCAATTATATCCGCGAATCGTGGAGTGACGTGGATGTGGAATTGAAACGCCGTTACGACCTCATTCCGAACCTCGTGTCCGTGGTCAAGGGCTACGCCGCGCACGAACGCGAAACGCTGGAGCGGGTGACCGAGCTGCGCAATCGCTGCGCTGCCAATAATGGCACGGTGGCCGACCAGTCCCGCGACGAGGTCCAGCTCGTGGACTCGCTGAAACAACTGCTGGCGGTGGTGGAAAATTATCCACAACTCAAGGCCGACCAGAATTTTCTCAAGCTGCAGACGGAACTCGTCAACACCGAGGACCGGATCCAGGCCGCGCGCCGGTTTTACAACGGCAACGTGCGCGACTATCGCAACAAATGTGAAACCTTCCCGAGCAATCTGGTGGCGAAGGCGTTCGGTTTCAAATCGGAGGGCGACTTTTTCAGCGTGCCGCCGTCGGTCCGGGACGTGCCAAACGTGGATTTTGCGACGTCCTAGCGGGAACTCCTCGATTATTTCAACACCGTTTTCAACGCGCTGAGGCAACGCTCATTTTCCGGCGGCGTGCCGATGGAGATGCGAATCCACTCCGGCAACTGGTAGCCGGCCATCGGTCGCACAATTACGCCCTGCTTCTGGAGCTCTGCGAACACGCGCTGACCGTCGTTGACGCGGACCAGAATGAAATTGGCATGCGACGGAACGTATTCGAGGTTCAGTTTGCGGAACGCCTGTTCGAAGGTTTTCAGCCCGGCAAAATTGTTCGCGCGGGTTTTGCGGACGTGTTCGACGTCGTCCAACGCGGCGAGCGCGGCGGTTTGCGCCAGCAAGTTGATATTGAACGGCTGCCGGATTTTTTCCAGCGCGGCAACGAATTCGGGATTGCCAATGCCATAACCGATGCGCAAGCCGGCCAGCCCGTAAATTTTTGAGAACGTCCGCATCAAAATCAGATTCGGCCTGGTTCCCCGACGCACGAGCGGGACCAGATCCAGCGGGTCATCCAGGAAATCCAGGTAAGCTTCATCCATCACCAGCAACACGTCGTCCGGCACGTCGTTGACAAATTGGATGATCTCCTCGCGCGGCGCGAGCGTGCCAGTGGGATTGTTGGGGTTGGCCACAAACACGATGCGCGTGTGCGGTGTGAGGGCGCGGAGCATCGCCGATAAATCATGACCGTAATTCTTTGCCGGCACCGTAATGAGGTTCGCGCCGAACAATTTCGTGACGATGGGATACACCGCGAAGCAATACCGTGAAACCACCACGTCGGTGCCCGGCGTGAGTAGTGCGTGCCCCGCCAATTCGATAATTTCATTCGAGCCGTTGCCAAGGATGAGATTTGCCGGTTCGACGCCGAGTTTGGCGGCCAGCTTTTGTTTGAGGTAAAACGCGTTGCCGTCGGGGTAAAGGTTCACGCCGGCGGCGGCCTCTCGCATCGCGGCCAGCGCGAGCGGCGACGGCCCGAACGGATTTTCGTTCGACGCGAGTTTGATGATGTCCGCGGCGGGCAGGCCCAGTTCGCGCGCGACTTCCTCAATCGGCCGGCCCGGCTGGTACGTGGGAAGTGTTTTAAGGAATGGAGAAAGTGGCAGGCTCATCAAATTTTTAATTCTTAATTCTTAATTTTGAGTTGACTGAAGTCGCCTGGGACGTTTTGACGATTGCGGTCAAAACGCGAATCAACTCCAAATTCTCGTTTTCTAATGGCGTGATTCTTGTGTTCGCCACGATGTTTGAATCGCGGAGCAGACGAAGCCAATAGTGGGTTTCCCGCGCTTCTTTTGAGGCGATGGACATCTTGGCGATAAAATCCGCCCGACTGATTCCAGCCAGGGCTTCTTCGACATTTGAACCAATGGCCGTGCCGGAACGCAAAATCTGTCCTGCAATCTCAAACTCTTTTTGCGCTTTCAACCATCTTGCCAGCGTGATGGTTCGCAGGGCAAAAGCATAACTTTTGTCTTTGACGATGCTGGATTTCATGCCGGACGGATGCTGCAACTAGAAACTAAAAATTCAAAACTTAAAATTATCATAGAGAATCTATGATCTTTTTCACGTTCACGTTTTGGGCAATCAGGTTGCGAATGACCGAAATCTTTTCCGCGTCGTTCGGCCGCGTTTTGACGGTGAGATTGTGGACCTTGGACGCGACCTGATAACTTTCCGCCTTGGCCAGTAACACGGGGATGGGCAGGGTTTGCAGGGCTTTCAGAATGGCTTCGTTGGGCCGCAGGCCGCCGGTCAGGACGATCCCGGCCATTTTGTCGTCGCTTTGCGGCATCGTGGCCGCGCCGGCGGCCAGCAGGATGTCTTCGCGGTCGCCGGGCGTGATCAGCAGCACCCCGCGTTTGAAAAACTGCATGGCGTTGTGCGCGCCCATGGCGCCGACGATGACGTCGTCCACGAGGGTGTTCAGCGTGGCCGGCTGGTTCAACAATTCGGCGTGCAGTTCCTCACGGATCAGGTCCACGGACGGATTGCCCAGGATTTGTTCATAGGGCAGAACGCCGAGCAGCTCCAGCCCCTTGCGTTTCAAACCGCGCCGGGCAAAATCCGCGATGTAGTCCACCTTTTCCGGCAACACCTTGTTGAGCATGACGCCCATGATCTCGACGCCTTCCTTTTCAAACAACGCCTGGTTGAGCGCGACCTCGTCAATCGGTTTGCCGATGCCGCCCTGGGTGACGATGATGACCTTGCAACCGAGGATTTTCGCCACCTGCGCGTTGGACAAATCAAACACGGAACCGACGCCGGCGTGTCCGGAACCTTCGCACAGTACAAAATCCTTTTCCCAGGCGACCCGGTCAAATGCCTTCTGGATCCTTTTGACGAGCGCCTCGTTGTTCGAGCCCTGGAGATATTTGCGCGTGAAATCCGGTTCCACGGCAATCGGGCTCATGTCCACGAGCGGGCAGTTCATCGGGTACACCGCGTCCATCAACACGGTGTCCTCATCGATTTTCTGCTCCTCGATTTCAACGAACCGCTGGCCGACCGGCTTGATGTAGCCGATGCGCGGAAAATGTTCCTGCAAGGCGGCAATCAGACCGAGCGACACGGTGGTTTTGCCGTCGTTCTGGCGGGTGGCGGCGATGAAAACGCGGGGAGTTTCAGTGTTCACTTCAATCGTAATCTTAATCGCAATCTTACTCTTAATCTACCTTGTGATCACGGTGAGGATTAAGGGCAAGATTAAAAATGGAGTCATTCGCCGGGCAGATGCGCATCCGCGCCCGGATAAAGTTTTTGGTAATCAATGGCCTGAACGCCGACGATGGCGGCGACACCGAGGATGTCGTGCGCGCTGGAACCGCGCGAAACGTCCGCGGCGGGCCGGTTCAGGCCCAGCAAAATCTGGCCGTAGGCATTGGCGTGGCCGACCAGCCGGACCAGTTTGCTGGCGATGTTGCCCGAATTGAGGTCGGGGAAAATCAACACATTCGCCCGCCCGGCCACCTTGCTTTCGTGCAGTTTGCGGTCGGCAATCTCCCGCACGAGCGCGGCATCCACCTGCAATTCACCGTCGAAATCGGCCTCCAGAAACATTTGTTCGGCCTTGCGCCGGGCCATCGCCGTCGCGGCCTGGACCTTGCCGACGGACGGATGCGCCGCGCTGCCTTTGGTGGAAAAGGACAGCAACGCCACGCGTGAACGCACCCCCAGCATGTGGCGGGCAAGCTGCGCGGTGGAAACGGCGATGTCGGCCAGTTGATCCACGGTCGGATCCGGAATAACGCCGCAATCAGCCATGAACAGCACTCCCTGCTCGCCGATGCGCGTGTCCTCGACTTCCATCACCATGCAACTCGATGCCGTGGTGATGTTCGGCGCAGGTTTGATGATTTGAAACAGCGGCCGCAGCAGGCTGCTGGTGATGTGCGAAGCGCCGGAAATCACACCGTCGGCCTGATGCATCGCCAGCATCATGGTGCCGAAATAATTCGGTTGCAACATGGCCTCACGCGCTTCCAGCGCCTGGACGCCCTTTTCCCGGCGCAACCGGAAAAAGCGGTTGGCAAAATTGTCCAGTTCCTCGCTGATCGGAGGATTGATGACCCGGATGCCCTCGAGCGGAATATTCAGCCCGTCCGCGACGGCTTTTATTTTGGCTGCGTCACCGAGCACAATGGGGGCGCCCAGCCGCAGGGCATAAAACTGCCGGGCCGCCTGCAGGATGCGCGGTTCCTCGCCCTCCGGAAAGACCACCCGTTTGGGATGCCGCTGCAATTTTTCAATGACGTTGCCGATGAAACGCATGGCCACAGGTTAGCGGCGAAACCCGAAACTGCAAAATGAATTTGCCGTTGGAGTGACGGGCGATCGGACCCCGGTCACCGGACACGGGTCGCTCGTCATGCGCCCAGCCCTGCATTGACTTGAGCGCCAGGGATGGTTACCATTCACAGTTCAATGTTTGAGCCGATTGAGAAACTTCTGATACTACAGGATCGCGACCGGAACATCCGCCGCGTCGAACAGGAGTTGGGCCACATTGGGCCGGAACGCGAAACCCTCCGCACCAAGGCGGCCACGACGCAGACGCAGCTGGATGTCGCCAAAAATCGCGTCAAACAAATCGAATCTGACCGTAAGCGGCTGGAACTCGATGTGGAGGGGCAAAAATCACAGATTGAGAAATACGCCAATCAACAGCTCCAGACGCGCAAGAACGAGGAATATCGCGCACTCGCCCACGAAATCGAGCTTTGCAAGGAAGCCATCGTCAAGATCGAAGATGAGGAAATCGTTTTGATGGAACAGGGTGAAGTGGCGCAACGGGAGGTCACCCGCGCGACTCTGGAAGCCAACGAGGCCAGGAAGCAGGTGGAAAGCCAGGTCACGCAACTGGACCAGCGCGAGGCCAATTTGAAGCAGGAACTCGCCGAACTGCAAACCGGACGCGCCGAACTGGCGGCGGCGGTGGAGGAAACGGCGCGGACCCGCTACGAACGGCTTTACAAGAGCAAGGGCGATAACGTGGTCGTGGGCGTGCAGCACGGCGTTTGCGGCGGCTGCCACATGAAATTGCCCGCGCAGATTCTCGTCACCTGCCGCTCGCAGTCGGAAATTGTCGGTTGCATCAACTGCGGCCGGATTTTGTATTACACGCGTGATATGGAATTGGCCGCGGCGGAGTAAGCCACACCGTGTGGTGGGCCTTTCGCTCATTTGCCCGCGGTTTCTTGTCACTTGTCACCCGTCACCTGTCACTTTATAGTATGAGTGGTTTTGGAAGGGTGGAGAATCGCTTCCGTCCTGTTTTGCAGGACGGGGGAGGAAAGTCCGAACACCAAAGGGCGCGATGCCGTGTAACCCAGGTCTGTTCGATTGGGATATACGCGGGCGGAAAGTCGAGAGAGTTTCCGACGGACAGTGCCACAGAAAACAGACAGCCCCGACATTTCGGTG
>JAJPJM010000139.1 GCA_021324235.1 Verrucomicrobiota bacterium | reverse complement strand
GCCGGTCGCTTCCGCACCACCCCGGGCCAGGGCCAGGGCGATGTCGCCGGTGCCGCAGCAGACGTCGAGCGCGCGTTGGCCGGACCGGACGGCGGCCAGTTCCACAACGCGATGCTTCCAACGCCGGTGCAAACCGAAGCTCTGCAGGTCGTTGAGCAGATCATAACGCCGGGCAATGGCCGCGAAGAGGTCGTTAACCTTCGCGGCGCGCTGTTCGCCCGGGACGTAAAAGACGTTGCTCACGGCCACAGTCTAGCAGAGGGGCCCGCGCTGAAGTCAAAGCCCATAAATTGTGCTTTGCGTTTATGGCCATTTTTGGTACAGACCCTGCTAGCAACACGGGTGTGAAATTTAAATTACCGTTCCTGGCTGAAAAGACGCAAGAAACGCAAAGGTCACGTATGAGTGTCAATGCCCCTACACCGTCGGCGGGCACACCAGCGGGTGCCCCGCCGAAAATTTTGGTGGTGGACGACAACGAGGTGATCGTGAAAACCATCTGCCTCAAATTGAAAGGGGCGGGTTATCGCGTGGCGACGGCCCAGGACGGCGCGGAAGCCATGTCGGTCGTGCGCATGGAAAAGCCGGATTTAATCCTGCTCGACATCACTTTTCCGCCGGACGTTGCCGGCGTGCCGTGGGACGGTTTTCGCATCATGGAATGGCTCCATCGGGTGGACGAATCGCGGAAGATTCCCATCATCATCATCACGGGCGGCGAGGACATAAAAAACAAGGACCGGGCCATGGCCAGCGGAGCGGTGGCCTTCTTCCACAAACCGCTCAACCACGATGATTTGATCAAGGTGGTCCGCGCAACGCTGAGCGACGCCCCCAAGCCGGCCTGAAATCGGGCTTGCCATTCTGGCCGATTCACCTAGTCTAACCCTCCGCTTTCGGAAGCGAGCGTAGCTCAGTCTGGTAGAGCGTCACCTTGCCAAGGTGAATGTCGAGGGTTCGAATCCCTTCGCTCGCTCCAATTCTTCCCGTGTTGTTTTTTGCCGGCGTGAAAGCCCTTGCTTTCAACCGTCCATGCGCGATTATTTTGCCAATGTCATTGCCAACCGAACCGGTCATCCTGGGCGTCGAGCAGATTGGCGAGTTGAATCGGAAACTTGCCGACTTGCGTCATGACGTCAATAATTACGCCTCCTTGATTCTGGCGAGCGCCGAATTGCTCCGTCGCCGGCCCGAAACGGCCGAGCGGATGATGGCGAACCTGATTGAACAACCCCCCAAAATCATCGCCTCCATCAAGCAGTTCTCCAACGATCTGGAAGCCGCGCTCCACATCACGCGGCCGTGAACCCCGCGCCGGCTTTTGGCTTTAGCCACGGAAATTCCCCTGGCAAACTGCGTGTTCCATGGAACGAACCGAAGCGGAATTGATCGCCGCCGTGCTGGCCGGAGACGCCGCGAGCTTCGAACCCCTCGTCCAGAAATATTCCCCGCGCGTTTTTGCCACCGCGCGCCGTTACGCCCGGCGTGAAAGCGAAGTGGAGGACATTGCCCAGGAGGTCTGGCTCAAGGCCTTTGACAAGCTCAAAAGTTTCCGCGGCGAGGCGCCGTTCGAACACTGGTTGATGCGGCTGACCGTGCGAACGTGCTACGATTTTTTGCGCGGCCATCAGCGCAATCGTGAGTCGGCCTTTTCGGATTTGACCGATCCGGAGAGTGACTGGCTGGAGCGTTTCGTAACGCAACCGGAGGCCGTTTCGGAAAACGCCGAGGCGGCCCGTTTGCTGGTCGCCCGCGTCCTGGAACGGCTTTCCCCATCGGCACGGCTGATCATCACATTGCTGGAAATTGAAGATCGTTCGGTCAAGGAAATTGCGGCGCTGACCGGCTGGTCGGTGCCACTGGTGAAAGTACGGGCCTTCCGGGCACGCGCCGAAATGCGGAAAATTCTGGTCAAATTACCCAAAGACAAGTATCTGTAACCCCATACTGCAAGCCAGCGTCTGATGAATCAGATGTCCATGAACCCGGTTGAATTGCAAAAAAAACTGATCACCGCCGCCCGTGCGAACCCGCCCGGCAGGGAGGTGCCATACGCGTTTGAAAAGCGCGTGATGGCGTTGCTGGCGGCGCGTTCCCTGAATGGCCATCCGGTTCTGTGGCTGCGTGGACTCTGGCAGGCGGCGGTTTCGTGCGTGGCCATCGCCCTGATGATCGGCGCCTGGGCCCTCTTCAGCCCGGCCACCGACAACACCGGGGACCTCTCGCAGAGTTTTGAAAGCACGCTGCTGGCGGCGGTGGACCAAGGCGCGCAAACCCAATGAATTCCTGGAAAATCATTCCCGCGGTCATGGTGATTTTTGGCGCGGGGGTTTTGACCGGTGGTTTGCTGGTCAATTATGTTGACCAGGGACAACGGGGAAACGGGCGTTTTGCCCTCTGGAAGGCAAATCCACGGGCGCCGATGGCAGACCCGACGCAGGCGCAGCCGGGAGATCTGTCCCGCCCCCGCACGCCGGAAATGTGGCGGAAGGATTTCCTGGGGCACCTCGACGAAAAACTCAAGCTGACGCCGCAACAACACGCGGCCATTTCCAAAATCATAGCCGAGGGCCAGGAACAGAATCGTGAAATCTGGACGAATGTCGCCCCGAAGATGCACCAGGAAATGGAACGGGTCGAGCAACGCATCCGGGAGGAATTGACGCCGGAACAACAAAAAAAGTTTGAGGCGTTAACCAAACAATTTGCGCCTCACCGCCCGCCACACGACCAGGACCATCAGCCGGGTTCGCCAGCCTCCACCAACCAGGTCCCGTTGCCGCCGGCCGGAACCCACAGCCCTTGAGCGGGTCTATTTTTCCACCAGCAGCGCGCGGATTTTTTTGCGCAGTTCCTTGGTGATGGCACTGACCGGGCGGTTGCCGTCCACGACGGTGAAGCCGTAATTTTTCCGCAATTGGCGGAATGCCACCTGCATCGCCGTCTGATACTTCAGGAAGCTG
>JAJPJM010000117.1 GCA_021324235.1 Verrucomicrobiota bacterium | reverse complement strand
CAGTTGCCAAAGAAGGACGCCGGGGCGGGCATGGCGTTCGGCGGTGGCGCGGCGGACGCGTTGTTTGGCGCGGGTTCCGGCAACGCCTTGACCAAGATCACCAAATACGCCACGGTCATTTTCTTTTTGCTGGCCTTGTTTCTCGGATATCTGCAGGACCAGGTACACAATAAAAGCAGCGCCTCGTCATTTGAAAAGCAGGTGCAGCAGAAACAGATGGAAACAGCGCCCGCTGCCCAACAGCCGTCGTTGCCGGCGGCGGTGCCGCCAACGGCCGCGGGGACAAACAGTTTGTTGTCCGTGCCGCTGACATCACCGGAAACTGCGCCTGCCGCCGCCACCACCAATCCGCCCGCTGCGCCGCCGCAATCAAAATAACACCATGGCATTTTGAAAAGCGCCCCTGCCAGAAGCTGGAAGCCGGGAGTCGGAAGTCAGGGAGCGCGCGTCGGTCGGTGGAACACGATTTTCTGTGTTTTGACTTCGGGCTTCTGCCTTCTGGCCTCCGGTTGCATCCGGGGTGAGCCTGCCGCCGACCTCACCATTCTCAACGGCGCGGAACCGGAAACTCTGGATCCCGCCATCCTCACCGGCCAGCCGGAAATGCGCATCGCCATCGGCATGTTCGAAGGATTGACGCGGTTCGATCCCCAAACCGCGCGGCCCATTCCGGGCCTGGCCAGCGGGTTTGAAGTCTCGCCGGATGGACGCACCTATACCTTTCACCTGCGCACCAACCTGGTCTGGTCCACCGGCGGGCCCATCACCGCCGATGATGTGGTGTATTCCTGGATACGTGCGCTGGCTCCGGCGACGGCCTCGGATTACGCGGGACAACTCTTCTATTTAAAAAATGCCGAGGATTTCAATGCGGGTAAGATCAAGGACCCGTCGCGCGTGGGCATCCGCGCGCTGGATCCACTCACCGTGCGGGTGGAGTTAAACCATCCCACGCCTTTTTTTCTGGATATCTGCGCCCTGCCGGTCACCTACATTGTGCCACGCCAGACGATTGAGAAATACGGCGACCGGTGGATCATGGCGCGGCCGTTGCCGAGCAGCGGACCTTACGAACTCGCCTATTGGCGGCTTAACGACAAGGTTCGTTTGAAGAAAAATCCACGTTACTGGGACGCCGCCCACACCCAATCCGACATCATTGACCTTCTGCCGGTGGGTTCGCCCAGCGCCGCGCTGAATCTTTACATGAATGGACAGGCGGACCTTGTCTGGGACAAGGAACTGGTGCCGACGGAACTGGTGGACCTGCTGATTAAGCGTCCGGACTTCCACCAGTTCAATTACCTGGCGACCTATTTCATCCGGTTCAATGTCACCCAAAAACCGTTCGACGACCCGCGTGTCCGCCAGGCGCTGGCGCTGGCGATCGACAAGGAGCGCATTGTCAAAAAAATCACGAGGGCAGGGGAGCAGCCGGCCTCGCACCTCGTGCCCGATGGAACGGCCAATTATCTTCCGGTCGAGGGGCTGGGTTATGACCCGGTGCGGGCGCGACAATTGCTGGCCGAGGCCGGTTACCCCGACGGCAAGGGGTTTCCGCGGTTTGAATATACCTTCAACGCCGCGGCCGGTGGGGCGGCGGAAATCCACCAGAACATCGCCATCGAGTTGCAGCAGATGTGGCGCGACCAGCTTGGCATCCACATGGACTTGCGCCAGTTGGAATGGAAGGTCTATCTGAGCGCGATGGACCACCTCGATTACAATCTGGCGCGCTCCAGCTGGGTTGGCGATTATAACGACCCACAGACATTCCTCGGCATGTTCACCAGCACTGACGGCAACAATCGCACCGGGTGGAAAAGCGCGGCCTACGACGCCCTCATCAACGAAGCCAACCAGCAGACCGATTTGGTAAAACGCGGGGAAATTTTCCAGCAGGCGGAAACGATGCTGGTGAGCAACCAGGTGCCCATCATTCCGTTGTTTTTTTATGTTGGCATCAATTATTTCGACACGAATAAAATCCAGGGGGTGTATGAAAACATTCTCGATGATCACCCATTGCAGTGCATCCGGAAGGTAAGTCCGAAGTCTAAAGTCCGAAGCCAAAACTGACAATGTACTTCCTGAAACGCCTGTTCTTTGCGATTCCGCTGCTGCTGGTCATCAGCGCGCTGGCGTTCTGGCTGGTACACATCGCGCCCGGCGGCCCGTTTGACCGCGAACGCGCGCCGGCTTCACCGGAAATTGAGCGCAATCTGGAAGCCAAATATCACCTCAACGAACCGGTCTGGAAACAGTATCTGCGCTATCTGGACGGATTGGTGCATGGCGATTTCGGTCCCTCGCTCAAATATCGCGACCACACCGTCAACGACATCATCGCGCAGGGTTTGCCGGTTTCAATGACGCTGGGGTCACTCGCATTTTGTTTTGCCCTGGGTATCGGCCTGCCGCTGGGCTTTTTCACCGCCGCACGGCGCGGGCGCTGGGAGGATTACGCCGGCAGTTTTCTGGCTACGTTGGCCGTGTGCGTGCCGGGCTTTGTGCTCGCGCCGTTTCTGGTTGTCGTGTTTGCCATCAAGCTGAAATGGCTGCCGGTCGCCCTCTGGGAATCGCCGGCGCAGGCCATTCTGCCCATGATTGCGCTCGGCGCCTATTCCGCCGGAAAAGTCGCGCGCCTGTTCCGCGAAGGCATGTTGAACGCCATGCAATCCGAATTCATCACCGCCGCCCGGGCTAAGGGCATGGGGGAAAACCGGCTGTTGTTCAAACACGCCGTCCGCATCGCCGTCCTGCCGGTTGTCTCCTATTCCGGGCCGATGCTGGCGGATTTGCTGACCGGTTCGTTCATCATTGAGAACATCTTTCAAATCCCCGGCATCGGCGTCTTTTTAATCAACGGCGCCCTGAACCGTGACTACACCGTCGTGGTCGGCCTGGCGCTGCTCTACGCGGTGTTGCTGATTGCGTTGAACCTGGCCGTGGACTTCGCCTACACCTGGCTCGACCCACGGGTGAAATATGAATAAGGCAGACGAGAGTCGAAAGTCGACCGACGAGAGCTTGAACGGCGGAACGCCGAATCTTGCTGGCACTCGACCCTCGACCCTCGATCCTCGACTTGTCTCGCCGGGCAAGCAGGCGTGGCAACGGTTCAAGCGAAACCGTCCCGCTGTCATCAGCGCCGGGTATCTGGTCCTGCTGCTGGTTGTGGTGGTGGCGTGGCCGGCAGTCCTTAAAATCGCGGGGCATTGCGGCCCGGCGGGCGCCGCCTTTACCCAAATTCACGACCCGGACCATCTGTCCAATTCGCAATTTATACCGCCCGACGCACAACATTGGTTTGGCACGGACGTGCACGGACGCGACGTCTTTTCCCGTGTCATGTATGGCGCGCAACTCTCGTTGCTGGTCGGCTTCGTCGGTGCCGCGGTCAGCCTGGTCATTGGCGTTTTGTGGGGTGCCATTGCCGGGTACGTCGGTGGCCGGTTGGACAGCGCGCTGATGCGGATCGTGGACATCCTCTATTCGCTGCCCACGATTATTTTCGTCATTGTGCTGCTGACCACGCTGGGCACCTTGCTGAAGCAATCCGCCTTTGTCCAGCAATCGGCCTTTTGGAACCGGGAAGTGCAAATCCTGCTCCTGTTCGTCGGTCTGGGGGCTGTTTCCTGGCTGACGATGGCACGCATCGTACGCGGCCAGGTGTTGTCGTTGCGGACCCGCGCGTTTGTGGAGGCCAGTCGCTCGCTCGGGGCCGGACCGGCGCGGATTCTGGCCCGGCATATCATTCCCAATATTTTCGGCGTCGTCATCACCTACATCGCGCTCACCGTCCCCGCGATCATCCTTTACGAATCGTTCCTGAGTTATCTCGGCCTGGGCGTGCAGCCGCCGATGGCCAGTTGGGGCACGCTCATTGCCGAGGGAGTTTCGCAAATCAATTCCATCCGCATTTATTGGTGGCTCATTGCCTTTCCCGGCGGCGTGCTGGTGGCGACATTGCTGGCGTTGAACTTTCTGGGCGACGGCCTCCGGGATGCCTGGGACATCAAGAGTCGCTAAGGCTTCAATTTATTATTCCCCCGGCGGCGTTGCGGCTGCCCGACGGGCGGCGTGGTTGCGGATGTGGTCAAAGTTGCCTTGTTCGCAGCAGGCGACAAATCCTTCGGTGACGGTTTTTAATTCCTCCCAACGGGCACGGATTTGTTTGGCCTCCGGCGGCACGATCTTATCGTCGGCGGTGGCGGTGGCGATGACGTGCAGCAGGTCGGCGAATTCCTGGACGATCTGGTTGGTAGCCGGAATCAGATAATGCGGGTGCGGGGCATTTTTGGGATTAAGGATGAAAAACCCGCCGGCGCGCTGGCAAATCCACTGGACCAGCCGGTGATCGCCGGTGCTGGCGAGCAGGGCTTCAATGCGATCGAGCGGATTGCCCGTGCCGCTGCCGGCGGCGTGGTTCGGCGGTTCGGCCCATTTATAGACCATGGAAAGTGACAGGCCGAGATCGGCGGCGACCTGTTTGGGCGTCTTTTTCTCAAAAACCTCGCGCAACAGTTCGTAGGATTGCATGCCAGACAATGAAAAAGCCCGGGCCGCTTGGCAAGCGGGAAGCGTGGTTCCCTTCTTAATCCTGATCTTTCTCTTAATCGTAATCGCTGATGAACCGATTAAGATTACGAAAAAGATTAAGAAGGGAAGGTGACTTACAAACCCCACGGCAAATTGTAGATGCGGACCCGGTCGTGCGGGTGTTTGATAAACGCAAGTATGAAGGAACTCCGTGACAACAAGCCCGCCTTTCCTGCTTGCGTTGGGGGCAGGTTGGGATTTTACTCGCTCCAACAACAACTCAGCGAGGGCTTATGATTATCTACGGAATCTGTCTGGTGACGGGCTTGATCTTCACCCTGGTCAGTGTGCTCGCCGGGCACTTCTTCGGACACGGCGGTCACGTGGAAGGCAGCGGCGGTCACGTGGAGGCGGGCGCCGATAGCAGCGACGCGCCGGGCATTTCCATCTTCAGTCCCACGATCATTGCCTCTTTCATAACGGCCTTCGGCGGGTTCGGCCTCATTTTCACGCAATTTCACAGAACCAGCCCGGTGGAAATCAGCGCGCCGCTCTCGATCGTCGGCGGGTTCTTCGTGGCGGGCGTGTTGTTCCTGTTTTTCCGGTCGGTCTTTCGTCACACCCAAAGTTCCAGCGAGTCGCATGTCGCCCGTTTGCTGGGCGCGCAAGCCAACGTCATCACACCCATCCCGGCCGATGGCGTGGGCGAAATCGCGTACGTGGTGGGTGAGACGCGTTACACCGCGCCGGCCCGCAGCGAAAACGGCGCGGCCGTGGCCAACGGCCGGACGGTCAAAGTCACCCGCATCGTCGGAACCCAGTTTTACGTAACGTCAGTTTAAATCAAACCACGCAATCACCTTAAAATCATTATGCACGTGAATCTTACTCCGTTGTTGGCCGAACTGAACTTCGCACAGGGCGGCATCGTCATTATGTCTGCGGTTGTCATCGTCGTCGTCGTGTTTCTGCTGCTGTACATGATCTTCAGCCGTTACACCAAGGTCGGCCCGAACCAGGTGCT
>JAJPJM010000079.1 GCA_021324235.1 Verrucomicrobiota bacterium | reverse complement strand
GCCGCCACGTGGGACACGCCGTTGATTCACCAGGAAGCGAACGCCATCGCCGTGGAAGCGCGGGCCAAGCATAATGAATACGTCCTGACCCACGGCGGCAACTGCGCCCAGTACTACGGTCTCACCTTTTGGACACCGAACATCAATATTTTCCGCGATCCCCGCTGGGGCCGCGGCCAGGAAACCTATGGCGAAGATCCGTTTCTGACGGCACGCATCGGCGTCGCGTTTATCCGCGGATTGCAGGGGGACGACCCCAAATATCTGGAGGCCGTGGCCTGCGCCAAACATTTTGCCGTGCACAGCGGGCCCGAACCCGACCGCCATCACTTTGACGCCGTTCCGCCGGACCGTGATCTTCATGAAACCTACCTGCCGCAATTCGAAGCGGCGGTGCGGGAGGGCCATGTGGGCGGTGTCATGGGCGCATACAACCGCGTGGACGGCGAGCCCGCCTGCGCCAATCCATATTTGCTGACGGATCTGTTGCGCAAACAGTGGGGGTTTGATGGTTACGTCACATCGGATTGCGGCGCAATTTTCGATATCTGGGCCAATCATCAGTTCGTTCCCACACCGGAAGAAGCCGCCGCCGCCGCGGTGAAAGCCGGGGATGATCTTTGTTGCGGCACCGATTACAACGCGCTGGTGCTCGCGGTCCAGAAGGGATTGATTTCCGGGCCGGAAATTGACCAGGCCCTCCGTTACCTGCTGGAAATCCGATTCCGCCTGGGTTTGTTCGATCCCCCCGCCAGCGTGCCTTATTCACAGATTCCTTTTTCGGAAAACAACAGTCCCGGGCATCAGGCGCTCGCGTTGCAGGTCGCGCGTGAATCCATGGTGCTCCTGAAAAACGACGGCCTGCTGCCGCTCGACCGCGCCCGAATCAAACGCATCGCCGTCATCGGCGAGAACGCGAATTCCGTGCCGATGTTGCTTGGCAATTACAACGGCCTGCCCTCCAACCCGGTGACCCTCCTGGACGGCATCCGGGCGGTTGCGGGCACAAACATTGACGTGGTCTATCAATCCGGTTGCCCGCTGGCTTTGTCCCGGGACGGCTCGAACGAGCCGGATGCCGCCATGACGGCCGATGCCGTCAACGCGGCCCGGTCGGCGGACGTGGTGATTTATGTCGGCGGCATCAGCGCGCAATTGGAAGGCGAGGAAATGACGCGGGCCAATGGCTTCGTCGGTTTCAGCGGCGGCGACCGTACGCAAATCGAGCTGCCGTCCGTGCAAACGGATTTGCTCAAGGCGCTCTACGCCACCGGCAAGCCCGTGGTGCTGGTGGATTGCAGCGGCAGCGCCATCGCCATGCCATGGGCGGCAAAAAAACTGCCGGCCATTTTGCAGGCGTGGTATCCCGGCGAAGCCGGTGGACAGGCGGTCGCCGAAGTGCTCTTTGGCGACGTGAATCCCGCGGGGCGGCTGCCCGTCACTTTTTACCGTTCCACCGGCGACCTGCCGCCGTTTGACGATTACTCCATGTCGAATCGCACCTACCGTTATTTTGATGGCCAGCCGCTGTTTGCGTTTGGCCATGGCCTGAGCTACACGCGATTCCAATACCGCGACGCCCGGCTCGATGCGACCAGGGTCGCAGCCGGCGACACGTTGAAGCTGGCGTTCAATTTGAAAAACGACGGCGCGCGCGACGGTGACGAGGTGGCACAGGTTTATTTCCGGCACGTGAATTCCGCCGTGCCGCAGGCAAAACTCGCGCTTTGCGGTTTTGTCAGAATTCATCTGCCGCAGGATGGGGTTGCCCGGGTCACGCTGGACATTCCCGTGGAACGCTTCCGTTATTGGGATACCACCCATCAACAATATACCGTCGAACCCGGCGATTATGAATTGCTCATCGGTGGCGCCTCGGATGACATCCGGCTGCGGGTGCCATTTAGAATTTCTCCATCAACACTGGCGGCCGGCCCGCGATAAACCATGGGCGCGCTGTCGGGCGCATACGGTGCACGGTTAAAGGTTTTTTACTCCCCAACGAGATGGTTGGGGTCGACGGTATCGTCGCCGACGCGGTAATGCGGACTGGCCTTGAGCGAGAAGCTGAAGGCGACCGTGTAATCCGTCGGACCCACGCCGTTGTCCTGCGCGCGAAAAGTCAAAGCACCCGTCCAACTCCGGAAATCACGGTAGACACTGTAAAATTGCCCCGCCAAGCGGCCGCTTTGGGCATCGAAATCGTGCTCGGCGCGCAAACCCCAGTTGTCATTCAGCCGGTAAAACAGGGTGCTGGTGATGAAATTGGCGCCGGTGTCGAGGAATCCGTTGCGCAGATACCAGTGACCGATGCCCCAACTCCACCGGTTATTCGGCGTGAAGGTGAGTTGGTGGAACATCATGTTCAACTCACCGGCGTTGAGGTCGTAACGCAATTGCGACTCAAGTGTGATCCATGAACGCGGGCGAAAGGAGAGGTCGGAATAAAAGTCGTTGAAGGTGCTCTGGCCGGCTTTCGGCCGGAGCCGCCAGTCCAACAGGACGTTCCAATCCAGCAACGTGTCCAACTGACCGGCACGTTTGGTCTGCAACGTGTTGCGCAGACCGAAACGAATCACATTTTCGCTGTCGATGGAGTCAATGTCATTGTAGTCGGGAAATTGGATCGGCAACAGCAGGAGGCTGGGCAATTCGGAATCGAACTGCGGCAGTTGCGACGGCGGCGTGCTCGGGCGCGGAACAAAAACGTAATTCACCGACGGCACGATGACGTGGCGCAGGCCGTCAATGTCCAAAATCGAATTTGTCGCACCCGCCCACAGACGCGAGGCCTTGAAGGAAACTTCGGCGCCGGTATCCAAAACCTTCCGGTAGGTCTCCTCGTTCGTCCCGCCGGGGCCGGTCTCTTCGCTGTAATAGGTGAACCGCCCGCCGACGTGCGGCGTGACGTTTAACCAGTCAAAAAACGTCCACGGCAGGAGCAATTGATGATACGTGTCGGCGCGCGCGGCGGCATAATCGGGTATTGCCGGATTGTTCGTGTCGGCAAACATCTGACGGTAATATCCGGCGGAACCCTCGCTTTCGTAATAAACCGGTGTGTCCCATATTTGCTGGCGGAAGCCGGTCAGTTTCACGTCGGGCAGCCGCTCCACCTGATCAAAAAAGGTATTGATGCGCGGCGTGGTTTCGGCGTCGAGGTCCCAGTTGTCCCAGTATTTGTCCACCTCGACGAAGGTGTTCGGCTGCGGGTTTCCGGTGTAGGCGCCCTGGGCAAAATCATGCAGCACCAGCGGATCGCTCTGGTAATTCACCAGCGCCTTGACGTTCAGGTTGGTGAACGGGGTGGCCTGATAAATGGAATAAAACCACTGGCGATTCTCGGGAATGTTTCCGAACAGCGGCAGATTGTTGGTGCTTTGGTCCGGATCCTGGTCGTGCACATAGTAATATTTGAACGCAGCCTCGCCCCAGCGGTCCAGGTGCAGGTTCAACTCCGGCCCCGAGCCGACCCCCCGCTTCTCCCGATAATCCAGATGCAACCGGCCATCCACCGCCTCGCCGAGAAACCACGTGTACGTGCCCAAGACATACGGGCCGTAGGCACTGCGGTAGCCGGGCATAAAATTAAAATTATTTACGCGTTCGCCCAAGGTGCGACGGTAAAACGGAAAGTAAAACGTCGGCACGCCGTCCATGAACAGCACCGCGTTCCACATTTCCACGTACCGGCCGGGAACAATCTTGATGCGGCTGGCGCGAATGCGGATGGCCGGGTCGCTGACATCGTCGGTGGTGACATAAACGTGGCGCGCGTTGTAGGTCTGGTTGCTGATATCGCCTGATAATTCACGGCCCGCCGCAAACACCGGCGGCCGGCCCGTGCGAAATTCCTCGCTCCGCATCTGGCGGGTCAGGAAATTATATCGGATATGCTCGCCGGCCCAGGTCATACCTCCCGATTCGATGCGCACGTGGCCATCGGCCGTGGTTTCACCATTTTTCCGATCATACGTGCCACTGTCCGCCATCAACAAGGTGTCACCGTATTTCACATAAAAACCGTTGGTCGCAATGACCAGATCTCCCTGCATTTCAATGCTTCCAGACGGGGCACCGGGAAGGATCTGATTGAGCCCTCCAAATTCCTCGGTCACCGGCTGGTTCTGCGCGAAAACCATGAAGGGAAAAATTGCGGCCAGCAGAACGGGCAGGAAGATGGCGGGCACTCTGGTCATTCGACGCGGCCAATTAAACAAAACGAAATGAGCTTGTCGAGAGTCGAAGGACGGGGGCCGAAAGCCGGATTCAGCCGCTTCACCATCCGGCCTGGCTCCCGACGCCTGTCCGTCGATCCCGGACCAGTTTTATTCCTTTGGCAAAAAGGCGAACGCCACCGCCGCCACGATGCACACAAACGCGGCCAGATGGTTCCAACGGATTTTATCGCCGAAATACAGAAAGGCGAAAACGCAAAAGACCGTGAGCGTGATGATTTCCTGGATGATTTTGAGCTGAAAGGGCGAATAAACCGCGTTGCCCCAGCGGTTGGCCGGCACCTGAAAACAATACTCAAAAAGCGCAATGCCCCAGCTCACAAGGATGACCAGCCAGAGCGGTGAACTTTTAAATTTCAAATGGCCGTACCAGGCGACGGTCATGAAAATGTTCGAACAGGTCAGCAGCACAATCGGCAGCCAGCGGGATGATGTAAAATCCATGCCTAGAAAATGAATTTACCCGCCGGCGGTGTCAAATTGGAATGCGCCGGTTTTCTGCCGCACGGGCCGTGGACCACTTCATAATTTTCCATTCGACAGCGCGTCGCGGCGTTTACAAACTGGTTCCATGGCTGACACCTTCCCCGCCTACGCCAAGCTGCTCAAACGCGCCCGTGAAATCGCGCTTCTCGACAGCGCCGGCAGCCTGCTGTCCTGGGACCGGGAAACTTACATGCCGGCCAGGGCGCTCGACCATCGCGCCGGGCAGATGGCGTATTTCAGCGGCCAGGCACACCGGCTTTTCACCGCCCGGAAGGTCGGGGAATGGATTTCCGAATGCGAACAGCACGGCTTTGCCCCCGGCTCCAATGAGGCGGCCAATGTCCGCGAATGGCGCCGCAGCTACGATCGCAAGACGAAAATCCCGGCGCGCCTGGTGGAAAAATTCCAGCGTGTGTGCGCCCACGCCCGCGAGGCCTGGGGCAAGGCCCGCCAGGAATCCAAATTCAAACTCTTCCGCCCGCATCTCCAGAAGTTGATGGATTTGCACCTGCAATTTTCCGGGTTGTGGGGCTACACCGGTTCGCCTTACAACGCGCATCTTGATGAATACGAGCCCGGCGTGCGCGCCGAGAATTTGCGCGATCTGTTCGCCCGGCTGCGACCGGAAATTGTCGCCATTCTCGGACCGGCGATGGAACGCTCCGCCGCCACGCCCCGCTCAATCTTGAACGGGCATTATCCCGTCGCCGCGCAGCAGGCGTTCAACCGTGAGGTCGCGCAGGCGATGGGTTTTGATTTCGCTGCGGGACGGATTGACACCACGACGCATCCTTTTTGCAGCGGGCTGGGACTGCACGACTGCCGGCTCACGACCCGCTACAACGAAGCCGATTTCACGCAGTCGCTTTACGGCGTCATGCACGAGGCCGGCCACGGGCTTTACGAACAGGGGCTGCCGCCGGAACATTACGGCACACCGCTGGGCCAGGCGGTTTCACTCGGCATCCATGAATCCCAGTCGCGCCTGTGGGAAAACCACGTCGGCCGCAGCGAAACCTTCTGGCAACACTGGCATCCCATCGCCTGCAAACATTTCCCGGACCTGGGACGGCTCACGCCCGCGCAGGTCAGCGCGGCGGTGAACCACGTCCAGCCGTCCTTCATTCGTGTCGAGGCGGACCAGGTCACCTATGACCTGCACATCATCTTGCGCTTTGAGATCGAGATGAAATTGATTGAATGCCAGCTCGCCGTGGCCGATGTGCCGGCCTATTGGAATGAGCAGTTTGAGAAATCCTTCGGCCTGAAGGTTGCCAGGGACGCCGACGGCTGCCTGCAGGACGTCCACTGGAGCATCGGCACCATGGGCTATTTCCCGACCTATTCGCTGGGCAACCTGAACGCCGCGCAGCTCATGCGCCGGGCGCAAACGGACTGCCCGGCGCTCGAAACGGAGCTGGCGCACGGCGAATATGGGACGTTGCTCGGCTGGCTGCGCGACAAGGTCCACCGCCACGGTATGAAACATCAGCCGCAGGAACTCATGCGTCTCGCCACCAACGAAGGCACCAACACTGAGGCGCACCTCGCCGCACTGCGAAAGAAATACGATGTCGCCGCTTAGCGGGTTTGTAGAACAGCTCTGTCAGGAGCTGGAAAATGATTAAAACCTCACGGGAATCTGCTTCTTCGCCAGAAATTTTTTCACATCACCGACGGTATAAGTGCCGAAGTGGAAGATGCTTGCGGCTAGCACGGCGTCCGCGCGGCCTTCGAGCAATACTTCCGCCATGTGTTCCAGGCTGCCCGCGCCGCCACTGGCCACCACCGGCACGCCCACGGATTCGCTGATGCGCCGCGTAATGACCAGATCAAATCCGGCCTTCGTGCCGTCGGCGTCAATGCTGTTCAGCACAATTTCACCTGAGCCGAGCGATACGGCGCGTTTGGCCCATTCGATGGCGTCGAGGCCGGTCGGTTTGCGGCCGCCGTGCGAAAAGACCTCCCATTTGTCCGGGCCGACCTTTTTTGCGTCAATCGAAACGACGATGCACTGGCTGCCGAATTTTTCCGCGCCTTCGCGGATGAGTTCCGGCCGGGCGAGCGCGCTGGAGTTGATGCTGATCTTGTCCGCGCCGGCGCGCAGCATGGTGAACATGTCGTCCACGGACTTGATGCCGCCGCCAACAGTGAGTGGCATGAAGCATTGGTCGGCCGCGCGTTGGATCACGTCCACCATCGTCTTGCGACCGTGCGCGGTGGCGGTGATGTCGAAGAACACCAT